>JBPYFR010000374.1:0-16081 GCA_051985685.1 Acidimicrobiales bacterium | reverse complement strand
AAAGCACGTGCCGCATCCCCGTGAAAGGCCGATCGGGAGATCCGATACAGGCCCATCGCGAGATCAGATCGGGCACAGGCTGTGGACGATTTGGGGACAAGGGAGACCGACGTGGCGCTCCGCCAGCACACACCCTTTGTCCACAGGGACGCCCGAAAGCTCGTAGGACGACCGAGCATCCTGGAACCCACCGAGCCGTCCGCTTCGGGCGTGGTTAGAAACCCTCGCCAAGGGGTGAGTGCCTCAACCCCGGCCGGCCTAAGGCCTGGCCCGGCCTGAGGCCGAGAGCGCCATTGGGTTGCACGGGACGCCAAAAGCGGTCACGCAAGTGGTCACAGGAACGCGCGTATCCCACGTGAGCAGCCGACACCAGCGCCGGGGCAGTGTTAGGTCTGAAGCTGACCCCCTTAGAGGACCGCTAGGACGCTAACCGACTCGCCGGGGGACTGACGTGAACGCACACCTGTGGTCCGTGACCGTTTGAGTTTACGGACCGACTGACCGGCGGACTGATCGGCGTGCACTGCGGCTTCGCGGCGGACGCCAGTGTCCCCACGATCGCGAATCCTCCGATCGACGAGCTAAGTGCAGCGGCCCCAAGTATCCATCGTCTTGCTCGCATGGCTTCCACCCCCACCTTGCCAAAGGTTGTCGTCTGCCGTAAGCGTCCGCTCTCTCCCGTGCGGACGTCAAGTGACACCTAGTGTCACCGGACCGGCACGCCTTGCCAGCTTGTGGCAATGTGCGCATAGGTGGGACCCCGGGATACCTCCAACCACAACCGACAGGAAGAACCGGGGCTTCACTCTTTGTAGGCGTGGCGGGATGCAGTCAGGTCCTGGCGACCGTGACGACATCCCGTTTCATCTCACGGTGACTTCGTCGGCCGACGCGGGCACCCGAAAACCGCTCAAGGGTGATGTCCGTATGACCGACAACGGGGACACCACCCGGGCCGGACCATTCTTGGCGCCCCGGCCTGGGTGGTCCATCACCACTGTGGGTTCGCGAGTGCCCGGGCCGGTCTGGCGTCTGGGCGCTACTCAAAAACACAATGCTGAGCAAGGTTGAAGTCGCGACGGTCCGTGACACTTGCTGTCGCGACCGGCGACTGGCAACGTCTGTGTCGTCCCTCACTGCTAGCCCCAGTGGGAGACAAGTCGGCCGGGTGGTCGGCATCGCACACCCGGCCTGCAAGGGGGCAGGCGGCATCTTCGTCCCAGTTGTGCCGTCGCCGGTCGGGTGGTTGACCTCTTCTCTCACTCGACCGGCGCCCCCTTCAACAGTTCTAGTTCTAGCGTTTCCGCCCGCCCGTCGGAAGTGTGGCCCCGCGTGGGTAACCGGTGGACCAGTCGCGCCGTGGTCGCGAGGGTGTGACATCGGGCGGCGGGCCGAGCGTCGACCCTCAGCAGTTCGCCAAACGTGCGATGGACCCACCCGATCCGGGCTTGTCGACGCCGATGCCGGCGGCCACGTTTTCTGCCTCGCGGACCTGGGACAGCAATAGCGCGGCAGTAAACCATGGGCGCCACGACGCCGGACCTCGTCATGGCAAGTCGGCACCGTGTAAGCGTTGCGCCCGAATCCCGCCGCCACGGTGAAACCCGCCGTCGGTGAAAACGCACTTGCCCGCGGCCTGCCCTTCTTCGCTACGTACCAGTTTCGGCGCGTGGTGTAATTTGACGGGTCGTCAGATCCTGTCCTCGCCGCGCCGACGCGCCGCCCGCCCCGGAGAGATCACATGCTCGACTACGCCATCCGATCCGGCACGCTGATCGACGGCACCGGCGAGCCGGGCCGACGAGCCGATGTCGGGATCCGGGACGGTCTCGTGGTGGCGGTTGGAGTTGTCGACGACGCGGCCACAACCGAACTCGACGCCTCCGGTCTCATCATCGCACCCGGCGTGATCGATCCCCACACGCACTACGACGCCCAGCTGTTCTGGGACCCGCTCGCCTCCCCCTCCAACGTGCACGGCGTCACCAGCGTGATCGGCGGCAACTGCGGGTTCACCCTGGCCCCCATCAACGCCGCCGACGGGGACTACATCCGGCGGATGATGGCCAAGGTCGAGGGCATGCCCTTGGCCGCGCTCGAAGATGGGGTCCCGTGGAGCTGGTCCACGTTCGCCGACTACCTGGGGGCTCTGGACGGGCGGCTCGGCGTGAACGCCGGGTTCCTCGTGGGCCACTGCGCGCTGCGCCGCAAAGTCATGGGGGCGGATCGGGCCGAAGAGACCGCCAGCGACCGCGAGATCGCGAGCATGCGATCTCTCCTCGGGGCGTCCCTCGACGCGGGCGGACTGGGCTTCTCCTCCTCGCAGTCACGGACCCACTCCGACGGCGACGGGCGTCCGATCAGCTCGCGCTTTGCCGATCGGCGCGAGATGCTCGCCTTCTGCGAAGAAGTGTCTGCGCACGAGGGCACGACGCTGGAATACATCACGAACGGCTGTCTCGACTCGTTCAGCCCCGAAGAGATCGATCTCATGACGGCCATGAGCGTTGCGGCCCGGCGCCCTTTGAACTGGAACCTCCTTACGGTCGACGCCCGGTCGGCCGAACGGATTGAGCACCAGTTGTCGGCCTCGTCTGCGGCAGCGGCGGCGGGGGGCCAGATCGTGGCGCTGACCATGCCGACGCTCGTGCCGATGAACATGAGCTTCCGCACCCACTGTGCGCTGTTCCTCATTCCGGGTTGGGGCGAGGTCATGGGGCTCCCGGAAGCCGAGCGGATGGCCCAGTTGGCCCAACCTGCCGTACGCGCCACGCTCGATGAGCGCGCCCGCAGCAAGGAAGCGGGCGTCTTTCGGGGCCTATCGCACTGGGGGACCTACGTCATCGGCGACACCTATGCGCCAGAGAACCAAGGTTTGGCGTTCCGACGTGTGGCTGACATCGCTGCCGAGCGCGGCACGGAGCCGTTCGACACCCTCCTCGACATCGTGCTCAAAGACGAGCTGCGCACGGTCCTGTGGCCCAACACCGACGACGGCGACGAGGGGACCTGGGCCATGAGGGCCGCTGTCTGGAGCGATCCGCGCGCCATGGTCGGTGGTTCCGACGCGGGCGCGCACCTCGACCGGATGTGCGGGTCCAACTACCCGACCGCCTTCCTCGGCGACTGCCTGCGCGGCCACATGCTCGTCCCTGTTGAGGCGGCCGTCCACATGATGACCGGACAGCCGGCCCGGCTCTTCGGCCTCCGCGGGCGCGGCTTCGTGCGTGAAGGGTACGCCGCCGACCTGTTCGTCTTCGATCCGGCCACGGTGGGCTCCGAGCCGGCCCGGCTCGTGCACGACCTGCCGGGCGAGACGCTGCGTCTCTATGCGGGCTCGCACGGCGTCGTTCGCGTGTTCGTCAACGGGATCGAGACCGTGCGCGAGGGCACCGCCACCGGGTCGCTTCCCGGCGCCATCCTGCGCTCCGGGCGTGACACCCGGTCGGTCGTCCCGGCCACCGCCTGAGGCGCGTCTGCGACGGGAGCGGTTCCGTCTAGCCTTCCTCTCGGTGACCCCCGAATCCAACGAGCCGGCGGTTGCCGTCGAAGAGCCGGCTGGGGGCACTGTGTCCAGAGAGTTCACGCGTGGCAGCGGCCCCGGCGGGCGGCGCTCCTCGCGCTGGCTGCGCGAAACGGTGGTCGTCGTGATCGTCGCGGTCCTGGTCGCGGTGCTTCTGCGCACGTTCGTCGTGCAGACCTTCTATATCCCCTCGGGTTCGATGGAGCCCACGCTCCAAATCGGCGACCGCATCTTGGTGGACAAGCTGAGCTACCACCTCCACTCCGTCCAACGCGGGGACATCGTCGTGTTCTCGCGCCCTCCGGCGGAGAACTGCGGCGGCCCCGAGGTCAACGATCTGGTAAAACGCGTCGTCGGGTTGCCCGGCGACGTGCTCTCCTTGTCGTCCGGGTACGTCTATCTGGACGGAAAGCGCTTAGACGAGTCGTGGCTGCCGAAGGTCGAACAAGGAACCACAGCCGTCGGCCCGGTCGGGAACCCGTACAACCTGAGCAAGCCGTACCGGGTCCCCACCAACGACTACTTCGTGATGGGCGACAACCGGACGGACTCGTGCGACAGCCGATATTGGGGGCCGATCGCCAAGTCCCTGATCGTGGGCAAGGTCGAGCTCCGGGTCTGGCCCGTCACCTCACTCAAGATCTTCTGAGCGGCGCGTCAGCCCGCTTCCTCTTCAGCGGCCACGCGCGCCACTGCTGCCACCGTCTGCCCGTCGTCGAGGTTCATGACCCGCACACCCGTCGCATCTCGGCCCTGCGACGCGATCTCGCGGGCCTCGGTGCGGATCACGACGCCGCCGGAGGAAACCAGCAGGATCTCTTCGTCGAGGCCGATCATGAAGGCGGCGACGACCGAACCCCGGGTGCCGGTGAGGCGTATCCCCCGGACGCCCTGCCCGCCCCTGGTCTGGCGATTGAAGCGATCGAGCTTGGTCCGCTTCCCGTAGCCGGCATCCGTCACGATGAGAATGTCGGTGTCGTCGGCGGCGACGTCGCACGACACGACCGTGTCACCGGCGCGCAGGCGGATCCCGCGTACGCCCGCGGCATCGCGACCCATGGGCCGCACGTCGGCCTCGTTGAACCGGATGGCCATGCCGTTGCGAGTCACCTCGAAGAGGTCATCGTCCCCCGACGTGGCGACGACCCGCACCAACTCGTCTCCCCGGCGCAGGTTGATCGCGATGAAGCCCTCCCGGCGCGACTTGTCGTACTCACTCATCGCGGTCTTCTTCACCTGACCCTGTGCCGTGGCGAAAACGAGGAACTGGTCGGGCAAGAACTCGCGGGTGGCGATGATGGCGGTGATCTTCTCGTTGGGAGCAAGCGGGACCAGGTTGACTGCGGCCGTCCCCCGGGCGGTGCGGTCCTTCACGGGGATCTCGTGTCCTCGGAGCCGGTACACCTTGCCTTGGTTGGAGAACAGCAGCAGCGTGGAGTGCGACGTCGTGTGGACGACCTGGCTCACGAGGTCCTCTTCCTTGAGCCGCGCTCCTTGGACTCCCCGCCCGCCGCGACCCTGGGTCCGGAACGCTGCTGCTGCGACGGACTTGATGTATCCCGCCCTCGTCATGGTGACAACGATCTCCTCGTCGTCGATCAGGTCCTCCACGCCCATCTCGCCGGGATCGTGGGTGATCACGCTGCGCCGGGGATTGGCGTGCGCGTCGCGGATCTCGGTCATCTCCGTCTCGATGACGCCGCGCAGCTTGGCGTCGTCCGAGAGAATCGCTTCGAGCTCGGCGATCGTCTCGCGCAACTGCGTCATCTCCTCCTCGAGCTCGCTGCGCCCGAGCCGAGTGAGGCGCCCCAGCGTCATGTCGAGGATGTGTGTGGCCTGCACCTCGGTGAAGGAGAACGGCTCGGTCATCAGTGCGGCCCGGGCCGCCGGTCGGTCCTCCGAGCCGCGGATGGTCGCGATCACCGCATCGAGCATGTCGATGGCCCGCAGCAGCCCCTCGACGATGTGGGCCCGGTTGCGGGCCTTCTCCAGCCGGAACTCGGAGCGTCGCCGGATCACCTCGATCTGGTGCTCGATGTAGTGCGACAGGGCCTGCGCCAGGTTCAGCGTGCGCGGCGCGCCGTCGACGAGAGCCAGCATGTTCACGCCGAAGCTCGTCTGCAACGGTGTGTGCTTGAACAAGTTGTTGAGCACCACGTTCGCGTTCGCGTCCCGCTTCAGCTCGATCACCAGCCGCGGTTCCTGGTTCGCGGACGCGTTGCGCAGCTCGCCGATGCCCTCGAGGTCGCCCGACCTCACCAGCTCGGTGATCTTCTGCTCGATCACTTCGATTGAGGTTTGGTACGGGAGCTCGGTCACGACGATCCGCTCGCCGACCCTCCCCTCCTCGATCTCGGCGACCGCGCGCATCTTGATGGAGCCGCGGCCAGTCCGGTAGGCGTCGAGGATCCCCTGGCGGCCGAGAATCTGCGCGCCGGTCGGGAAGTCCGGGCCCTTGACGAACTCCATCAGCTCGTCGGGCGTGGCCTCGGGATGCCGCAGCACATGGATGGCGGCGTCTATGACCTCGCCCATGTTGTGGGGCGGAACGTTGGTCGCCATGCCCACCGCGATGCCCTGGGACCCGTTCACCAAGAGGTTGGGGAAACGAGACGGCAGCACGACCGGCTCGACGGCCGAACCGTCGTAGTTCGCCACCATGTCGACGGTCTCTTCGTCGATGTCGGCCATGAGCTCGAGGGACAAGGGTGCCAGCCGGCACTCCGTGTACCGCATGGCCGCCGCTCCGTCGTCTGGTCCGCGACCCCCGAAGCTGCCGTGACCGTCGATGAGCGGGTAGCGCAGCGAGAACTGCTGCACCATCCTGACCAGTGCGTCGTAGATGGCCGAGTCGCCGTGGGGGTGGTAGGTCCCCATGACCTCTCCCACCACCTTGGCGCATTTGTTGTGGGGCCGGTCCGGGCGCAGACCGTTGTCGAACATGGAGTAGAGGATCCGGCGTTGGGAGGGCTTGAGACCATCGCGAACGTCGGGGAGGGCCCGGGCGACGATGACCGACATGGAGTACTCGAGGAACGAGCGCTCCATTTCCTCCTGGATCTCAATGGGCTCGACCGAACCGCCGACGGGCTCGTCGCCGGCCGGTGGCGCGGCGGTTCCGCCCCTTCCCGCCCCCGCGCCCCCGCGTCCGCGTCCGGTGCCGCGGGTCGACTGTCTTGGCATCGCTACTCTCTCTTCCCGCCCAACCGATCAGATGTCGAGGAAACGGACGTCTTTTGCATTGGTCTGAATGAAGTGGCGGCGGAGCTCCACGTCGTCACCCATGAGGATGGAGCACACCTCGTCGGCGAGCGCCGCTTGTTCGACGTTCACCTGCAGCAGGGACCGGTGCGCCGGGTCCATCGTGGTCTCCCGCAGCTCCGCGTAGTCCATCTCACCCAGACCCTTCAGCCGGTTGAACTCGTTCTTGTGATCGGGATGTTCGACCAGGAAGGCAGCTCTCGCCGCATCGTCCTTCAAGTAGACCTTTTCCTTGCCCACCAGCGTCGAATACAGCGGCGGCTGGGCGACGTAGACGAATCCTCCCTCGACGAGTGGCCTCATCTGCCGGAAGAAGAAGGTGAGCAACAAGGTGCGGATGTGGCTGCCGTCGACGTCCGCGTCCGCCAGAAGGATGACCTTGTGGTATCGGATCTTGTCGACGTCGAACTCTTCGGCCAGACCGGCTCCGATGGCGGAGATGAGCGCCTGGATCTCGGCGTTCTTGAGCATCTTGTCGATCCGGGCGCGCTCGACGTTCAAGATCTTGCCTCGGATCGGCAAGATGGCCTGTGTCACGGGGTTGCGCGCATCCTTGGCTGAACCGCCGGCAGAATTGCCCTCCACGATGAAGAGCTCCGACTCACGCGGATCGCGGGAGGAGCAATCGGCGAGCTTGCCGGGCAGGCCGGCGCCGTCGAGGGCCGACTTACGACGGGTGAGGTCCCTCGCCCCCTGGGCAGCGATCCGGGCCCGGGCCGCCTGCATCGACTTCTGCACAATCTGGCTGGCCTCCCTCGGGTTCTCCTCCAGCCAGTCGGTCAGTTTCTGGTTGGTGGTGCGTTCGGTGAGCGAGCGGATGGACGTGTTGCCGAGCTTCGCCTTGGTCTGGCCCTCGAACTGCGGGTCGCGGAGCCGAACCGAGATGATCGCGGTGAGTCCCTCCCGGATGTCCTCACCCTTGAGGTTCTCTTCCTTCTCCTTGAGGAGGTTGCGCGCCCGGGCATAGCGATTGACCACGTTGGTCAACGACTTGGCGAAACCCTCCACATGCATGCCGCCCTCGACGGTGGAGATGCCGTTCGCGAACGAGTGGATCGATTCGTGGTACCCCGTGTTCCACTGCAGCGCGATCTCCACCTCCTGACTGTCGTCACTCTGCTCGAACGCGGCGACCTTACGGAACAAGGACTCCTTGGACGCGTTGAGGTGCTTGACGAAGTCGATGATCCCGCCGTTGTATTTGAACGTCGCCTTGGTCTCCGGGTCGGTGCGCTCGTCGACGAAGCGGATCTCGAGGCCCTTGTTCAGGAAGGCCATGATCTGCAGCCGCTCGGTGATCGTCTGGGCGCGGAACTCGGTCTCGTCGAAGACCGAGCCGTCGGGCCAGAAGGTCACCGTGGTCCCCGTGCGCGGCTCTCCTGTGCTGCGGTCCTTCGGCGCCGGTCCGACGGCGGTCACCTTCCGCTTGACCTTGCCCCCCTTCTCAAATTCTGCCTCCCAGTGCTTGCCATCCCGGTCGATACCGAGCAGGACCCGGGTGGACAACGCGTTGACCACGGAGACTCCAACGCCATGGAGCCCGCCAGAGACCTGGTAGCTCTTGCCACCGAACTTTCCGCCCGCGTGCAGGGTGGTCAGGACAATCTCTGCAGTGGAGACCTTGGGGTTCTTGGCGTGGGGCCCCACAGGGATGCCCCGTCCGTTGTCGCTCACGCGGCAACCCCCGTCGGCCAGCAGGGTGACGTCGATCCGGGTGCAATAGCCGGCCATGGCCTCGTCGACCGAGTTGTCCACGACCTCCCAAACCAGGTGGTGCAAGCCGCTCGGTCCGGTGGAGCCGACGTACATGCCGGGGCGCTTCCGCACCGCTTCGAGCCCTTCGAGGATCGTGATGTCGGCCTCGGTGTACGAGGCGTTAGCCCTTCCAGGTGTCTCGTCCACCTTCACTGCCACAGGCGCGCCCTTTCAAAAACGACTGACTTCGCGGTGTATCTCGAACCCCCGATCGGTGCATCCCGGCCCGTCGATTCGAACACACCATTCTACCCGATCGGTGCCTCAATTCGGCACTCATGAACGGTCTCTCTTGGGCTCCTGGTGAGCCGCTCAGGGGCGCTGGAGCACGACCTCGATGCGCTCGATGTGCGTGTCGCCCAACGCCCGCGCCCGCTCAAGGATCGCCTGCGATTCCATCCGCGCCCGGGTGGCCCAGGTGGGATGGTCGGCGGTGACAAGCAGCGTCGAGCCGTCAATTCGCAGCGGCTCGACGTGCCGCGCCAAGGCCTCGCCGGCAACCTCGGCCCAACGGGTGAACATCACCGCCATGGTCGAAGCAGAAGGGGCGCCCATCCGGCGCAACACTCTCGGCATCGACTCGCCAAGCCAGCGTGGTCCGGCGTCCTCGCGGGAACGGTCGTTCACGGGACGAGCAACTCCTCGACCGGGACCTCCCGGGCGACGGGCATTCCGCCCGCGGGTGGCAGCGCGCTGGTCAGGATGGCTTGGCCCGGGGGCAGCACCCGGATCAGCGCCTGACTCCGGGAGGGGTCGAGCCCGGCGAAGACGTCGTCGAGCAGCAACGTCGGTCGCAGCACGCTCCGGGTGCAGACGAGCTGGTGGACCCCGAGGCGGAGGGCCAGGGCGAGGCAGCGCTGCTCGCCCTGAGAGGCATGCGTCCTGGCCTCCCGGCCCTCGAGCCGCAACACGAGGTCGTCCCGATGGGGCCCGACCGTGCTGAACCCGCGGCGTAGGTCCTCCCGCCGGGCGGCGGCGACGGCGTCGCGGAGGTCTCCTTCCCAGCTGCGCGCGTAGGACATCGCTGCCGGAGCACATGCCGTGCCGCCGGCCACCTTGTGGTAGGCCTCTCGCACCAGCTCGCTCAAGGCGCCAACCAAGGCTTCGCGCGCCGCGACGAGAACTTCGCCGGCGTCAACCAAACGCTGATCCCACACGTCCAGCGTTGTGACCACCTCCGGCGCCGCCGTGCCGCCGGCCTGTCGCAACAGGGCGGCGCGTTGTCGCAAGACTCGATCGACGTCGTCAGCGGCGCGCGCGCCTTGCGGATCGAGCAGGCTCAATGCGTCATCGAGCAAGTCGCGGCGCCCTGCCGGCCCACCCCCGACCAACGCCAGGTCTTCTGGTGAGAAGACCGAACACGGGGCCGCTGCGCCTAACGTTTTGCGATCGGTGGCTGGTTTCCCGTTCACTTGGGCGCGACCCGGCCCCGTTGGGCGGATTTCCGCTTCGATGGAGACCGGGCTATCGGGACCGTCGACCGCTGCCCGCACCAAGGCCTGCGCCGCGCCGGTACGCACCATGGCCCTCGGAGGAGCGCCTCGGAAGGACCTTTTCGTGCCGAGGTAGGCCAGGGCTTCAAGCACGCTCGTCTTGCCGGTGCCGTTGTCCCCCGTGATGAGCGTCGTCCCCTCTTTTTCCGGGACGAAGCGCGCGCCGCGAAAGACACGGAAATCGGTCAACTCCAGTTCCTGGAGACTCACGACGCCCGCGTTCTTCTCAGGACACCCTCACTGGCATGAGGAGGTAACGGAAGCTGTCGTCCTCGGCGCCCCGTACCGTCGCCGCCCGCGACGCGTCTGCCGTCTCCACGATTACCTCATCGCCGGCAACAGCTTCGGCGCCATCGATGAGATAGGCCGGATTGAACGCGATCACCAGGTCGTCTCCGTTGTAGTCGCCATCGACGGTTTCCGCCGCGTCTCCTACGTCTTGGCTCTGCACCGCGAGGTCGACGCCACCGGCGCGCATGGACAGCCGTACAGGCGTCGTGTTGTCGCGCACCAACAGCTGTACCCGACGCAGTGCCGACAAGAACGACTCTTTGCCAAGATGTAGGCGATTTGGATACTGGTCCGGAATGAGTTGGTTGTAGTCCGGGTAACGGCCCTCGAGCAGGCGAGTGCTGATCTGCACTTTTCCTTGCCAGAACGTGATCTCGTTGCTGCCTGCCGCCACTCCGACCTGTTCCGTCTCGGATTCGTCGCTTTTCGTCGCCGCTGTCGGCAGGCGTTGCAATTCGGAAAGCGCACGAGCAGGGACTAACAAGTCCTCCTCCCCGGGAATGACATTCGTGCCCGGCAAATCACGTAGCGCCATCCGATACGAATCGGTCGCAACAAGTCGTAACGAACTGTCGACCCTTGATACGAGAACTCCCGTGAGCAGCGGCCGGCCTTCGTCATGAGAAGCAGCACGTACGACCTGGCGCACCGCGTTTCCCAAAGCCGCCTCGGTCAAATGGGTGGTGGGCTGGCTCGTCTTGCCGACCGGCGGAAACTCCACCACCGGATACGTATGAAGCTTGAACGTTGACCGAGCCGCCGAGATCGTGATGTGGTCACCGTTGTCCGCAAAAGTGACAGCGCCTGGTTCGAGCCGACGCACGATATCGGTAGAAAGACGGGCCGGAACGACACAACTCCCATCGTCGATTCCAATGACCTCATCTGTGACTTGGATCGTGAGGTCGAGGTCGGTGCCCGTCACACTCAGCGTGTTCCCGTTGCACTGCAACAACAATCCGAGCAACACGGGGGAAGATGAGGCTCTCCCGCCCACCGCTCGGCTCGCGGTACCGAGCATCTCGACGAGCACGTCGCGTTCGGATCTGAATTTCACCACCGGTCCTTTCGGCGCTGTCCCCAATCCTTTATGACAAGTGAAGGAGGATGTAAGTGTTCTAAAAGTAGTAAGGGCTGTGAATTGTGGACGGCACACTCACAGCCCAGGTAGGCCGCCTCTGGGCTGTCCCCAACCAGCGGTTGGTGTTTGGGGCATCGGGATGGAAGGGCGGTAGCCGTAGAAACCCCTTGGGGATGGTCGTCGTGGTTCTCCCCAGTCACAGGGTGCTGTATCCACAGACTCTCCCGGTGAAAAGCACAAATTGGCACGAGGAGGCTGTGACCTGGGAGGTCAGAAGGTGCCGGCGCGGATCTTCTGGATCAGCTCGGTCACCTGCTCGTAAATCTGTCTGCGTTCTTGCATTTGACCAGCGATTTTGTCGACCGCATGGATCACCGTGGTGTGGTCGCGCTTGCCGAAGACGCGGCCGATGGCGGGATAGCTGTAGTCCGTGAGCTCCCGCGTGAGGTACATGGCGACTTGGCGGGCCGTGACGAGCGGTCGGGTGCGGCTGGGGCCACAGAGGGCTTCGACGGAGAACCCGTAGCTGGCCGCGGTTGCCTCCAGGATCACTTGGGGTGAAATGCGGCGGGGCTCGCCGGCGAGGACCAGGTCAGAGAGTACGTGTTCGGCTTGGGCCAGGCAGATCGGCTCCTTGTTGAGCTTGGCGAACGCGCAGATGCGGATCAGTGCGCCCTCGAGCTCCCGGATGTTGTCTTTTACGTGCGAAGCGATGAACTCCAAGACGTCGTCGGGAACCTCCTGGTGCTCGCTGACGGACTTGGAGCGCAAGATGGCCAGCCGTGTCTCGAGATCGGGCGGGTCGATCTCGGTGATCAGGCCGGAGAGGAAACGACTACGCAGCCGATCCTCCAGGGTCTCAATGGACTTGGGCGCTCGGTCGGAGGTGAGAACGATTTGCTTGGAGGCACCCTTCAAATCGTTGTACGTGTGGAAGAACTCCTCTTGGAGGCCCTCTTTCCGTTCCATGAACTGGACATCGTCGATCAGCAGGACGTCGCAGTCCCGGTAGCGACGCTTGAAGGCCAAGGTGGTGGATGTGCGAAGGGAGTCGACGAAATCGTTCATGAAGGTCTCAGTGGTGACGTAGAGCACCTTGCGCCGGGGGTAGTTCTCGGCGACGTAGTTCCCGATCGCATGAAGGAGGTGAGTTTTGCCAAGACCGCTGTCGCCGTAGATGAACAGGGGGTTGTAGGAGCGTCCGGGGGTCTCAGCGACGGCCTGGGCAGCGGCGTGGGCGAGGCGGTTCGAGGAGGCCGCGACGAACGTTTCGAATGTGAACTTCGAATCGAGCTGGACTGCAGACGAATCGGGGGCCGCTCGGGCCTCGGCGGCGGGTGCCGGCGCTGGGAGTGGCTCCATCGGGAGGCCGAGGAGGTCATCGGGCTCGTCGTCCGGAATGGCGATCCCGATATCGAGCACCTCGAGTCGGCCGCGGACCGGCATCCCGACCTCGTTGGCCAGCGTGTCCTCGATCATGGGGAGATAGCGGGACTCGACCCGTTCACGGATGAGCCCGTTCGGGACGCCCAGGATGAACACTCCGTCGTCAAAGGCGACGGGTTCCAGTCCTGACAGCCAGAGCTGCCAGGTGCTCTCGGAAACCTGATCTCGCAGGGATCCGCTACACCTCGTCCACAGCTCTCCTGCTTGCGTCACCGTTCCGTTCCGATCGCCCTTCCCCCCTCGTCGTTCACGGACGATGCTCGGAACGATCCCGGTGTGGGGAATTCGATGAACGTACACCGTGAGGCCCGATCCGACTAGTGGGGATCCTCAAATGTCGCCTAACATGAAGGGACTCGCCGATGCCGGCTGCCGTTTCCCTGAAGGCCTCGGCATGGACCCTGCAACGAACCGGCTCAGGTGCCGGTCGAGGGTTGCGAAAGGCTTAATTAAAGGCTGAATTGACGTGAAGCGCACTTATCAACCCAACACCCGGAAGCGGGCGAAGACCCACGGGTTCCGCAAGCGCATGTCGACGCGGGCGGGCAGGTCCATCGTGAAGTCCCGGCGGCTCAAGGGGCGCCACCGGCTCACGGTCTGAGGGCCCATGTCCCCACGGTCGGTCGGTCGGATCACCACCCGCGCTGCCTTCGCGGATCTGCAGCGTTCGAAGGCGCGGGCGTCTAGCGGCCCGGTGCGGGCCGTGTTCGTACCCGCACGAGACCAAGAACAGGGCGTCTTTCCCCAAGTGGGGTATGCGATTGGGCGAGACTGTGGCGGTGCGGTCGTACGCAAGACATTGCGCCGTCGCGTTCGCGCCGTCGCGAACTTGTGCGCCCCCGAGCTGCAGCGCGGCAAATACCTGGTCCGGCTCGACGCCGATGCGGCATCGGTGCCGGCACCCGCGCTGCGGACCCATGTGGCCGAAGCCCTGCGTCGAGCTGGCGGCACGACGGTGACACCATGATCGACACAGCAGACCGTCTGAGCTGGCCTGTCCGGGCCGCGGTCGCCCTCATCGGGCTCTACCAGGGCGCCGCCTCGGGCCGGGTGTCGCCCTGCCGGTTCTACCCGAGTTGCTCGAACTACGCCGTTGAGGCGTTCACGGTGCACGGGTTCTGGCGCGGACTGGGACTCACCACCCGCCGGCTCTTGCGCTGCCGGCCCTTCGGGTCCCATGGCGTCGACCTCGTCCCCTTGCCCGCCCACATCCACGAGGCGAGGCGGCCGTGAACTTCCACCTTCTTCTCACCGAGAACTCCCTGTTCAAGATCATCGGGGAGATTTTCCACCCGCTCTTCGAGTTCTTCGGGCTCATCATGGCCGGGCTCTACGCCGTCTGGCCCAACTACGGCTTCGCCATCACGGGTCTGACCATCCTCATCATGTTGGCCTTGACGCCGGTCACGGTGAAAAGCACGAAGTCGATGCTGGCCATGCAACGACTCCAACCCGAGATGAAGAAGCTCCAGGCCAAGTACAAGGGTCCGGAGAACCGGGAAGAGCTCAACCGGGAGATGATGCGCCTGTACAAGGACAACGGGACGAGCCCGTTCGGCGCCTGTCTGCCCAGCCTGCTGCAAATGCCGTTCCTGATCGTCCTGTACACGCTGATCCGCGGCCTCTCCACCACGGTGTCACACGGGCAGAAATACATAGACGCAGCTGGGCATTATGTGACGTGCGTGAAAACAGCGTGTGGCGCCCCGAGATATATCCCGACAAATTCCCAAATGCACCATGATTTGGTCGCGAGTACCGGTCAGATGCACTGGTGGTTCGGGATGGATCTGTCCTCCTATCCGTTCTCGAATCACACGACGGATCCGTTCACCCACGTGGTCACGACCAGCGTGAGCCAGGCTGTTCTGGTGATCCCGTATCTGGTGCTCATTGGTGCTGCGATGTTCCTGCAGTACTACCAAATGCGGCAGATGAACAGCCGTAATCCTCAAGCTGCAGCTGCGAATCCGCAGATGCAAACAATGCAGAAGTTTTTCCCCATTATCTTCGGCTTCATTTACCTAAAGGTGCCTGCGGGAGCAACCATTTACATGGTGGTGTCTTCGGCCATGCGAATAGGCACTCAGGAGGTGATGTTCCGGACGGGCATGGTCGAACCCGTCGCGGTGGAGCGCGAGATCGGGTCGAGCAAAGCCAAGGAGGAGAAGGCGAAACCGCCCCCTCCGAAGCCAACCCCGAAAGCGACAAGGCGATCATCTGCCACCGACGGCACGTCACTCGCGAAGGGAACGGTGCCGCCGAAGGCCGGAGCCGGTTCGAACGGTCGCACTGGCCGCGCCGGTGGCAACGGGCGCAAGCCCAGAGCAGCCAACGGCAAGGGCGGGGGCCAGCCGGACCAGGCCGCGTCCCCCAAGTCGCAGAACCGCTCTCGTTCTAAGCGGGCCAGGAAGGCCCGGTAAGGCGTGGAGTGGGTCGAGGTCGCGGGCAGAACCGTTGAGGAAGCGACCGAGCATGCGCTCGACCAGCTTGGGGTAGCTGCCAACGACGCTGAAGTGATCGTGCTGTCCGAAGCGAAGACGGGGCTGTTCGGGCGGGTCAGAGTTGAAGCACGCGTCCGAGCTCGAGTCCGGCCGGTAGGTGTCCGTCCCAAGCGCGAGCGGTCCCGGGACCGTCGGAGTGGGCGCTCGAGACAGAACGGCGCGAAGTCCGGTCAGCCCGGTCCGCGTTCGGGCCCGAAGGGCAGAACTGCGGAGAGCGCGAGCCAGGGTGCCGGAGAGACGCGCACCGGGACGGGGGTCGCCGGTGCCGGGACGAGCCGGTCGGCCCGGAGGCGCCGCAACCGCAAACAGGCGGCCGCCGTCGGTGCGGCGAACGGGAGCGATTCGCAGGATTCGATGGCAGCGAAAAAGGCGCCCAGCAATGCTTCTCAAAACCGGATGGAACCGAAGGAGACACCAGAGATGGCCGAGGGAATGACGCTCGAAGAGCAGGGAGAGGCCGGGCGTGCATTCTTGGCCGGGCTCCTGGCCGAGTACGGGATGGAGGCATCCGTCGAGGCCCGCCTCATCGACGACGACACCGTCGAGATCGCGGCGACCGGAGCGGACCTGGGAGTGCTGGTCGGTCCACGCGGGTCGACGTTGGCCGCTCTGCAAGATCTGACACGGGCGGTTGTGCAACGCCAGTGTCCCTCTCGGACCGACCGGATCCTGGTGGACGTCGCCGGCTATCGGGAGAAGCGGTCGGCCGCCCTGAAGCGCTTCAGCG
>JBPYFR010000373.1:0-2381 GCA_051985685.1 Acidimicrobiales bacterium | reverse complement strand
CTCCTCGGGTTGACGACCGGAGGCTCGGACGGTCAGGGGCATCTCGGCTTCGCCGCGGCCAAGGGCCTCGCCCCCTTCGGCACCGACGTGTTCCCCGCCAAGCTGCAGAAGAAGTAGCGCGGCCCTCGGCCGTCAATCGAGCCGACGCAGCGAGTCCCGATATCGCTTCGCGTTCGCTGCGTACTCCCGGGCCGACAGCCGGTTCATCCGCACGTCGGAGCGGTCTTCGACGATCTTGGCCGGCACGCCGAGGGCGAGCGCACCCGGTGGAACGACCATGTTGTTGGGGACGACCGCGTTCGCGGCCACGGTCGCTCCCCGGCCGATCACCGCGTGGTGCAGCACGACGCTGCACGACCCGGCCAGCGAATCGTCCTCCAGCCGGCAACCTTCCAGATGCGCCAGGTGCCCGACGACGCAGCCGTCGCCGATGAGCGTGGGGAACCCGGGGCCGGCGTGGATAACCGTCCCGTCCTGCACCGAAGAGCGAGCCCCGATCGTGATCGTGCCGAAGTCTCCTCGCAGGACGGCCGAGGGCCACACGCTCGACTCGGGGCCGACGACCACGTCACCGATGACGACGGCATCGGGGTGGACGAACGCTTCCGGGTCGATCTTCGGTGCCACGCCGTTGAGCTCGTAGATGGCCACGGGCGGGCAACCTACACGTGAGCAGCGATCCAGGCCACGCCCTGGTAGCCGCGGTAGCCCAAGTACACGATGGTCGCCACGATCATCAGCTTGAAGTACCAGGGGATGGGGCGACGCTCCCGCTCGGCCAGGATCGTGCCGCAGTTGGGGCACTCGCCCTCCTCGCCGAGCTCCTCGTCCTCGACGAGGGTGTCGCACTCGTCACACCATGCCACTAGCCCACCCCGCCGCTCACTTGCCGCCGACGCGGACGCGCAACTTCATCGGGGTGGCCCCCAGATCGAACTTCTCGCGCAACCCGCGCTCGATGTAGCGGAGGTACGTCTGCGGCAGCCGCCCGTTGGTGAACAGAGTGAACGTGGGCGGGTCGATCGCACCTTGGACGACGTATCTGATCTTTGTCCGCGGCGCCGGATGGCGTCCCTGCAACTCCTGCACGGTCCGGTTGAGGGCACCGGTGGGCACACGCCGGTGGTACGACTCGGCCGAGTCCCGCAGGGCCGGGAGGAGGCGGTGCACGCCCTGGCCGGAGAGCGCGCTCGCCCTGAGCACTGGCGCAGAGCCGAGAAATGCCAAGCGGTCTCCCACTCCAGCGACCACGGCCTCACGGTCCTCCGTTGGCACGAGGTCCCATTTGTTCAACACCACGATCGTGGGGCAGCCCGACACGCCGATGCGTTCGGCCAGACGCTGGTCCTGGTGGGAGGCTCCGATGGTGGCGTCGACCACCAGGATCGCAAGGTCGGCCCGCTCCAGCGCGCGCAGCGCGCGCAGTGTGGCGTGCTGCTCGGTGCCTGGGTCGGTCTTCGACGGCCGGCGCAATCCCGCGGTGTCGATGAAGCAGATGGGCCCGTCTGGCGTCTCGACGACGGTGTCGATGGTGTCGCGGGTGGTGCCCGGCAGGTCGTGGACGATCGAACGGTCCTCGCCCAGGAGCCGGTTGAACAGCGTGGACTTTCCGACGTTGGGCCGCCCGACAACGACCACCTTGGGGATGTCGGATGCCGGGTTACCGCCCTCGAGCTCCTCGGACCTGCGGTCGCCCACGACGGCGCCGTAATCGTCGGGAAGCGGAACCGGCAGCAGGTCGACCAGCGCATCGAGCAGGTCGCCGGTGCCGCGCCCGTGCAACGCGCTGACTGGATAGGGATCACCCACACCCAGCGAGACGAACTCCCACGCCGAGGCCTCCCGGTTGGCGTCGTCCACCTTGTTGACCACCAGCAGCACCCGAGGACCGGCCCGGCGGATGACCTTGGCGGCCGCGAGGTCCTCCTCGGTGACGCCGGTGCTGACGTCGACGACCATGAGGACGACATCGGCTTCGTCGAGCGCTCGTTCCGCCTGTTCGCTCACCTTCGCCTCGAGGGTGTCGCCGCCGGCCAGCCACCCGCCCGTGTCCATCACCGAGAAGGGCACGCCGGCCCAGTCTGCGGTGACCACCTTCCGGTCGCGGGTCACCCCTTGCTCCTCCTCGACCACGGTGGCGCGGCTTCCCACGATGCGGTTCACGAGGGAGGACTTGCCGACGTTCGGGCGGCCGGCCACCACCACCATCGGAAGGCTCATGCTGCACAGGCGGGACGGAACGACGTCCCGTCGAGCGCGAGGCGCAGCGACCGGCCGTCGCTCGGGACGACCTCGACGGGGCGGGGAAGGTCGGCCAACGTCAGCCCGTCGAGGAACCGTCCCTCGTTCAAGCAGGCGTCGGGGAGGAGGGCGCGGCGGCC
>JBPYFR010000372.1:0-11617 GCA_051985685.1 Acidimicrobiales bacterium | reverse complement strand
TCGCATCGAGCGCGGGCGTTCCGGGCCCTGGCGGCGCGTCTGGCCGCACGCGCGTCAGACGGATGACGGCCGTGGCCTCGCTTCAGCACGCCGGCTGACCGTCGCCACGGAGATCCCGCGCGGCTATCCGGCTCGATCGTCTCCTCGCTGGTTGCCATCTCCCGATCCGGTGAGCCGGGCGAGATCCAGCCCGCGCAGGCGCTCCTGGTTCGAGATCACGTCGATCTCGGCCACACGGCCACCGACGACGGTGAAGGCCATGATCACGACGGGACGGCCCCGTAGGGTCACGACGATGCCGGCCCCACCGTTGACGGTGACCGGGTGCAGGATCGCCGCTGGGTTGGCGCCCAGCAGCGCCTGCCCGGCGACGTCGGCCGCGCCGCGCACGAGCATCGAGCCGCGGGCCCCGGCGTCGCGGCGGAGCACGACGTCGGGGTCGAGCAGCGCGACCAGCGCCTCGAAATCTCCGCCCCGCGCCGCAGCGAAGAAAGCATCGACGACTTCTCGCTGACGGGTGAGGTCCGGGTCGGGAACGGGAGCGCCCTGGACGCGGCGCCGCGCCCGACTGGCCAGCTGACGGGCCGAGTCGGGCGTGCGGTCGAGGAGGGCCGCGATGTCGTCGAAGGGGACGGCGAACATGTCGTGCAGCACGAAGGCGAGCCGCTCGGCCGGGCTGAGGAACTCCAACACCACGAGGAGCGCCAGACCGACCGAATCGGCGAGCAGCGCCTGCTGCTCCGGGTCGCCGGACACCTCGTCGGACACCACGGGGTCGGGCAGGCGCACGTCGAGGGGCTCTTCGGCATGGGTCCGGCGGGTCCGGAGCACGTTCAGGCAGATCCGCGCCACGACCGTGGTGAGCCACGCGGCGAGGTTCTCGATGGAGGCGGCGTCCGAACGACTCAGGCGGAGCCACGCCTCCTGCACCGCGTCGTCGGCTTCCTCGGTAGAACCCAGCATCCGGTAGGCCACGGAGCGCAAGTGGGCCCGGTGCAGCTCGAACTGGTCGGACCACCACTCACTTTCTTCGAAAGAGCTGCTCATCCCTGCGTCCTTGTCTCGGACCATCGCGATGGATGCTTCGGATCCGGTTTTTGTGGGTTTCAGCGTCACATTCGAGGGTCCTTCTGCGTCAATACTCCCGACACCTGAGAAGGCACGGATGTGACAAGGAGGCTTCCATGGCCACCACCATGATCCCCACCTACGAGACCGTCATCCAACCCCGGATGGGCAACCCGGCCATGCTGCTGCCCGGCGCCTTCGGGGCCCTGCAGGCTCTGGCGGAGTCGGTCGACGCAGGGGGGTTGCCGAACTCCCTGGTCGATCTCGTCGACATCCGGGCCAGCCAGATCAACGGCTGCAGCCTGTGCCTTGACATGCACACCCGTGCCGCGAAGCGGTGGGGTGAGTCCGACCAGCGACTCTTCGCGGTCAGCGCCTGGAGGGATGCACCCTTCTACTCCGGCGCCGAGAGGGCGGCGCTGGCCCTGACCGAATCGGTGACGCGGCTCAGCGACCGTACGGACCCGGTGCCCGACGAAGTGTGGGAGGAAGCGACGCGGCATTTCGACGAGACCGCGCTCGCCGCGCTCTTGGTGCGGATCGTGTGCATCAACGCGTGGAATCGGCTCAACGTGCCCACGCGCCAGGTGGCGGGGACGGTGCCGCTGCCTCTGTGAGCATCCACAGCCTCACTCAGATGCTCAGCAGGGCAGGGGCCAGCGCCCGGTACTGGGCGAGCGGGAACTCCTGATACCCGGCGACTACCTGGATGCAGACGTGGTCGGCGCCGGCGTCGAAGTGCTCGTGCACCCGAGCGGCGATGGTGGGCGCATCGCCCGTGGGGATGACGGCGTCGATGAGGCGGTCGCTCCCGCCGCCTCCGAGATCGTCGTCCGCGTAGCCGAAGGAGCGCAGGTTCCGCGTGTAGTTGGGCGCACCGAGATACAGGCTGGCGTACTCGCGCGCGACCGCCCTGGCCCGGGCGCGATCGGTTTCGAGGACGACCGCGACCTCGGGCGCGAGCAGCGGTCCCGGGCCGAGGACCTGGCGGGCACGGGCCGTGTGCTCGACCGGGACGAAGTAGGGGTGGGCGCCGGCGGCGCGCGCGGCCGCCAGCTCCAGCATGCGCGGACGGAGCGCGGCGAGCACGCGCCGGTCGGGCGGCACAGGCGTGTCGAGGGCGTCGAGGGCATCGAGGTAGGCCACCATCCGCGAGTAGGGGCGTGCGTAGTTCTCGGCGATGGCGGCGTGGCTCGCGCCTAGGCCGAGCAGGAACCGGCCGCCGAAGCGGGCCTCGAGGTCGGCGACGGCAGGCCCGATGTCGGTCGGTGCGGCCGCCCAAATGCTGACGATGCCGCTCGCCACGATGACGCGCTGGGTGGAGTCGAGGAGCCGTCCGAACCTCGGCGCCAGGCCGGGTTCGAAGCCTCCCGACGACCACAGCGTGCCGTAGCCGAGGCCCTCGAGCTCGGCCGCGATGTTCTGCGAGGGTTCCTCCGAGCTGCGCCAGGAGCCGCTCCACCACACGCCGATCGGGCCGAGTTCCACGAGGCGACCGTAGCGGCGCGGGTGCGGCGCTCGCTGCGGCGCTAGCTCAGCCGAAGTTCAGGAGCCGCGCCGCGGTTCCGCCGAGGAAGGCGTCGGCCGCCGGATCAGAGAGGGGCAGATCCCGGGCGGCGGCCACGGCCCTCTCCATAGGCAGGAACGGATGATCCGACGCGTAGAGGACGCGGCCCAGGCCCCGCTTCGAGTCCATGAACGAGACCAGGGCCGGGTCCATGTACTTGGACAGGTAAGCGGAGTTGGACAGGTAGAGGTCGGGCCACTTGAGCATGTATTGCATGAGCAGCGCCTCGTAGGGGTGTCCCATGTGCGCCCCGATGATTGTCAACCCCCTGAAGTCGATGAGCACGTCCTCGAGGAGTTGCGGGTGCTGGCAGGCCGAGCGGACGCGGGGTCCCGGTACACCGACGTTGATCGAGACGGGCAGGCCGAGCTCTGCGCAGACGGCGTAGATCGGGTAGTAGAGCTTGTCGTTGAGCGGATACTGGTGCACCAGCGGAGTCACCCGCACCAGCGCGACCGAAGGGTGCGCGGACAGGGCGCGCAGCCGCGTGCACTGCGAGACGGGCCGGTCCGGCCGGTCCACGACGAGCGCGATGCGCAGGCGGTCGTGGTGATCGGACACGCGGTCGAGGAGGTCTTCGGTCTCCGCGGCCGACACACCGGCGGCAATGACACCCATGTCGACGCGGCACGTATCCATGGTCGTGAGGAGCTGCTTGAGCGTGGCGGCTGCGGAGAGGTCCCCGCCCAGGAAGTCGGGGATGCCCTCGTTGCCGGCTTGGCTGAGGAACGCTTCGGCAGCCTTGCCGGTGAGTGCGTTGACCCAGAGGTCGACGACCGTCACGGCGCGTCCGCCGCTCCGGCGGGGGTGTCGGTCGGTATTTCTCCGGCGGCCTTGGCCTTCGACGCGCGCAGATAGCGCAGGCCTGTCTCGAGAGACTGCTTGATGAGCCGGTCGTTGTCCTTGGAGATGAACGCGTGCACCCGCCTCTCGAGCAGCGCCCGCAGAATCGGGTTGAAGGCGTGGTAGGTCTCCGAGAAGTGGACCCGCGTCCGCCCGTCACCGAGGTCCTCGAGGCGAGTCCGGCCCTCGGCCTCGGACCAGAGCGGACGCCCGATCGCGTTGTATTTCCACGAGATCTTCGGTTCGACCTGTGTGAGCCACTCCCACGACTGGCCCTTGCCACCGGTCAGGAGGTAGCGCGGGACGCGAAAGGTGCAGTGGCGCACCAGGCCTTCGCCGATCGCGTCGCCCGGGTGGAGGATGTCGATGGACACGTCACCGGTCTGTGTGTGCGGGATGCGGGCCCAGAAGAGCTGCCAGAGCTCATCGACGGTGCCGTCGATGTCCACGTAGGAGTGGTGTTCCTGCACCCGCCTCACCCTAGCCCCGGACCTGGGTCGGGAGTCGGGCCTCGGCCCGCTGGGGACGCGCCGTTGATGAAGCGGGCCCTACCTTCGCTTCCCGTCGTCAGTTCGCAGTCAGTTATCGTCGCTGCCGTGCCGGGTGGACTCTCCGCGCCGGTCGGCCGGTGAAGCTCGCGTTCGTCGTTCCGCGGTACGGACCCGACATCCGAGGCGGCGCCGAGACGGGTGCCCGCATGCTGGCCGAGCGCATGGCGGCCGACCGCGGCCACGACGTCGAGGTGCTGACGACGTGCGCCCGGGACGCCATCACGTGGCGCGATGAGCTGCCCGAGGGTACGGACGACGTCAACGGCGTGCGCGTCCGTCGCGTCGCGTCAGAGGCAGGGCGAGAGGCGAGCTTTCACCCCCTCTCCGCCGCGCTGCTGGCCGACCCAGCCCGGGCCGGGCGCGCGGACATGCAGCGTTGGGTCGACCTGCAGGGCCCCAAGTCGCCTGCGCTCCTCCGCGCGGTCGAAGACTGCGACGCCGACGTGATCGGCTTTTACCCCTACCTCTATTACCCGACCGTGCGTGGTCTGCCGCTGGTGCGGGAGCGCGCCGTGCTGCATCCGGCCGCCCACGAGGAGCCTGCGCTCCACCTACCCCTCTTCGACGAGCTGTTCACGCAGTGCCGGGGCTTCGTCTTCCACACCCGCTCGGAACGGGCCCTGGTGAACGAACGCTTCAAGGTGGGCACGACGCCCCAGGTGCTGCTGGGCCTGGGAGTCGAGGAAGTCGGCGACGGGGCGGACGACGCCGCGGCCCGGACGCGTTTCGGCTTGGCGGACGAGCCCTATCTGCTGTGCCTCGGGCGGGTCGACGACCAGAAGGGCACCGGCATGTTGTGGCGCTCGTTTCGGGCCTACAAGGCTCGCCACCCCGGACCGCTCCGGATGGTCTTCGCGGGTCAGGTCGTGGACCCGCCCGCGCCGGCAGAAGACGTCGTCGTGACTGGACTGATCTCCGACGAGACCAAGTGGGGGCTGCTCCGCGGGGCGCGGGCGTTGGTGGCACCGTCTCCGCACGAGTCCTTCTCCATCACCGTGGTGGAGGCGATGACCGCCGGGGCACCCGTGATCGTCAACGCGCGGTGCGGGCCGACGCGCGAGCACGCCGAGCGGTCCGGGGCCGGCCTGTGGTTCGGTGACTTCGGCGAGTTCGACGCGGTGGTGGAGCGCCTCACGACCGACGACGCCCTGCACGCGACCATGGTGCAGAACGGTGTGCGCTACGTGGAGGCGAACTTCCGGTGGCCGGTCATCTTGGACCGCTACGACGCGTTCTTGGAGGCGTTCGCTCAGGGGAACGGGGTGCCATAGCGGTTCAGGTGGGTCTTCTCCGAGAGAGGCCGGCGCCGTGGCGCCCCGAGGGGGGCGGGCAGATGGCCGAGCGGGACGACCGCGAGCGGGACGATCTCGGGAGGCAGGCCGAGTCGTGCCGACAGCTCGTCCCCGGCCAGGACGGGCATGGTGGTGAGCGCCGACCCGAGCCCCAGGGCATGGGCGGCGAGCAACAGATTCTGGACGGCCGGGAACACGGACGCGTCCATGGACTGCGGGTACGTCAGCCGCGTGTCGCCGCACACCACGATCAACACCGGCGCGCCGGCGATACCGCCGGTCGCGCCCATGTCGACCTCACGGAGGAAGGCCGGTGGGAGGCGTTGCTCCTCGAAGGCCCGAGCGCCGCCCCGCCAGACGCGCGCGGTCAGCTCGCCGATGGCGGCGCGGATGGCCGGCTCGCGCACGACGATGAAGACGAACGGCTGGCTGTTCTCGGCGCTCGGTGCGTGGATGGCGGCCGTGAGCACACGGGTGACCGTTTCGTCGTCGACGTCGTCGGACCGAAAGGACCGAGCCGCCCGCTGGGTGTGCACCACGTCGAAAAAGTCGGGCACGGCGGCTCCCGTCAGCGGGGGCGAGGCTCGCCCGGGTCGGCCACGGCGGCCGATCGTATCGCCGACGGCCCGGTCGGGACCGACAGAAACGGATTGGGCGGGGCCGATGCGACCCGCTACCTTTGGGCGCTGCATCGGCCCGGGAGGCCGGGTGCCCGTCAGACGGCGTGGACCAGGACGGCGTGGACCAGGACGGCGAACGTAGAACGGCGAACGTAGAACGGAACGAGGGCGGAGGGGGACAGGAGGCACACCGTGGCAGAGAGCGCCGCAACGCAAGAAGACGTGCTCAAGTCGATCATCGGGCAGCCGACGGGCAAGGCGAAGGTGATCGTTGAGAGGGGGCCCGTGCAGCACTTCGCCGACGCCGTGCTCAGCGCGAGTCCGATCTACCACGACCCCAAGGCGGCCAAGGACGCCGGCTTCGATGGCATCCCGGCCCCACCGACATGGCCCTTCTCAATGGAGTTCTCGGGGAAGTTCGCGGAGTTGCAGCCCGCAGACGCGCCGACGGGCAACCCGCTCATGACTGCGGTCGGCCCGCTGATGGCCAAGGGTGGGTTGATCCTCCATGGCGAGCAGGAGTTCATCTACCACCGACCGGTGCAGGTCGGCGACGTGCTGGTGAGCGAGGGCAAGATCGTCGACGCGTACCAAAAAGAGTCGAAGGGCCGCACGATGACGTTCATCGTGAGCGAGACGAACTGGCGCGACGACAAGACCGGCGCGCCGGTGGTCACGGCCCGCTTCAATCTGATCCACCGCGCCTAGGTCATCAGGGCCCGGGACATGACGTTGGCGACGAGCGGGACCACGTGGCTCACGGCCGCGGAGTGGTTGGCCGTCCTGCGCATCGGTCTCGGCCTGTGGTGGTTCGAGAGCTTCAGGCACAAGGACAAGGCGGCCTGGTTCCAGCGGGGCGCAGGCATCTCGTGGGGCCAGTCGGTGGCGGAGAAGCATCAGTGGCCCTTCGTGAAGAAGGGCTTCGACACCGTGGTGGCACCACGGCCGAAGGCGATGGCCTACGTGGTCGTGTTCGGCGAACTGGCCATCGGCCTCGGCCTGATCTTTGGGTTCCTCACCCCGATCGCGGCGTTCGCCGGGATCCTGCTGAACCTCATGTACTTCGTCCTGATGATCTCGGACTGGGCCGAGCAGGGACAGAACTTCATGATGATCCTGGCTGCGGTGGTCGTGTTGGGCACCCACGCGTGGAACACGTGGTCGATCGACCACTGGTTGGGCATCTTCTAGGCGTCGGCGAGGGCGCGAGGGCGAGAGGGCGGCGAGGGCGCGAGGGCGAGAGGGCGCGCGAGGTGGAGTTGAAGCTGGGGCGTCAGATGTGCAGTGGAGCAAGCAAGCGATTGACGGGAGGTCGAGACGATGGGTGAGAAGAAACTGTCCTTCGATGACGTGAAGGTCGGCGACGAGGCACCGGTGGTTTCGCACAAGCTGACGCGGACGGATCTGGTGCGGTATGCCGGCGCGTCAGGCGACTTCAATCCCATGCACCACGACGAGGTCGCGGCCCAGGCTGCGGGGCAGCCGAGCGTCTTCGGGCATGGCATGTTCTCCATGGGCCTCCTCGGAACCGCGATCACCGACTACGTCGGCGTGGGCAACGTGACCCGTTACCAGGTCCGCTTCGCCCGCCAGACGTGGCCCGACGAGGTGCTGTCCTCCAAGATCGTGGTGACCGGCAAGCGGGAGGAGGGCGGTCACAAGCTCGTCGACCTGGCCGTCACCCTCTCGAACGGGGAGGGCGAGGACAAACTGGTCGGGGAGGCCACGGCCGCTTTGGCCTGAACCAGTCCTGGCCAGGTCTCCGGACTGGTCCGGACAGGTCCGGCCTGGTCCGGCCTGGTCCGGCCAGCTTGCTGCGTCGTTCGAATCGGCCCGAGTAGCTTCGTCGGTGGAGGGGACGGGTCGACGGAGGGAAGTCTGTATGGGCTCAGAGCGATTGTCGAAAGGGTTCGCGTCGACGGCAGGAGTGCTCGCCGGGGTCAAGCGCGAGCACCTGGACCAGCCGACCCCATGTAAGTCGTGGAGGGTGCGCGATCTCGTCAACCACATCGTCGCGGGCCCGACGTGGTTCGCCATCATCGCGGAGACCGGCGAGTCGCCGCAGGGCGGCGAGGCGCCCGACTCCAGCGCCGGCGACTTCGTCGCTGAATTCCGCGACGGCGCGGCTCGTGCGGTCAAGGCGTTCGAGGCGGAGGGTGCCATGGAGAAAACGATGAGGCTCCCGTTCGGCGAGCTGCCTGGGAGCCTCTTCGTGAACATCGCCGCCACCGACACCTTCACCCACGGCTGGGACTTGGCCAAGGCAACGGGTCAGCCGACCGACCTCGACCCGGCGCTCGCCGCCGAGCTGCTGGCCAACGCGCAGGGCTTCCTGCCCGACGCGCTGCGCGGCCCCGAGGGAAAGGCGCCTTTCGGGCCGAGGGTGGACCCGCCGGCGGGTGCGAGCGCCGCCGACCAGCTGGCGGCGTTCTTGGGACGGCAGCCCTAGGGGTGGTCCGTGACGTCGCCCGGGGCTGCCTCGCGGCGAGGCGGTTCGAGGGGGGATGTCTCTCAGAACCGTAAACCGATTCGTTGAGAGCTTGAAAAGAGCATCACGGGAGGAGGTCTTCGCCCCGCGGGCGGACTCGGTTGCGCTCAGACCGAGATAGAGGGCCGCCCCGAATGGGTCAGCTACGGGTAACAGGCTGAACCCAGTTTGCCTCGGCAAAACGCCGCAACTCACTGAATCGCTCCGCATCCTCCGGTGCCATACCGAGGAAGCCGCCGTGACCGGCTGCCTCCCAGACGTGGAGCTCGGCCTCGCACCCGGCCGCGCGTAGTGCCCGGTGCATGCGCACGTTGTCCGACAGCAGCCTGTCGCGCGTGCCGGTCAAGAGGATGACGGGTGGAAAGCCGCCGAGATCACCGAACAGCGGTGAAATGTAGGGCTCCCGGCGGTCGTAGCCTCCGGCGTAGAGCTCGGTACACGGCTCGACTGGACCGGACAAGACGCTGTCGAGACCGTCGTTGGTTCGCCACGAGTCGCTCGAACCCGTGAGGTCGAACGCGCCGGTGTTGAAGATCACCGCTGCCGGAAGCGGAAGCCCCTCGTCGCGAGCTCGCAGGATCAGGGCGGCGGCCAAGTTGCCCCCCGCAGAAGTCCCGCCCACGATGATCTCGCTCGGGCTTCGTTCATCTAACAGCACCCGGTATGCCGTGAGGCAGTCGTCGAGGGGTGTCGGGAATGGGTGATCGGGCGGCATCCGGTAGTCCACTGACCAGGTGCGAGCTCTGATTGCGTTGGCCGAGATGATCGTGGTCCTCTTGCACAGGTCGCCACCGCCCAGGACCCAGGCTCCGCCGTGAATGTCGAAGAACACTCGGCGATCGTCGACCGCGACACCCTCGGGCGTCACCTCGTAAAGGGGGCACGGGCCGATTTCGCGCTCTTCGATGCTGCCTTCGAACCCGGCGGTCGCGTCACCCACCATCGAACGCACGAAGCCATCCGTCTCGGCGACGTACGCCTTCCACCCTTCGGGGTCGTCCAGCGCCGGAAGGTCCCTCGAGGGCGGACCCAGCCGGCCCATGGCCAGGACGGCCTGAGCTTCTTGGCTGACCGAGTTGGGGACCGGTATCTCCCGGGCCGGGATCTGAACCATGAGGCGTCACTCCCTCTGCGGAGGTTCCTACGATCCCTCGAACCGCAGCGGGAGCCGGGATGGTCCCCAGATCCCGAAAGTGGACGGCTTCCACTCCACGTCGCCGTTTCGAGAGAGACTCCGCATGCGCCGGGCCAACAGCGGGAGCGCCTCCTGCAGCTCGGCCCGGGCGAGAGCCGCGCCCATGCAGAAGTGGATGCCGGCGCCGAACGTCATCTGCACCGTGTCCCGCTCTTTCGTGATGTCGAACTGGTTGGGGTCCTCCCAGGCTTCGGGGTCTCGATTGGCACCGGCCAGCGACGTCGCGACGAGGGTCCCCTCTGGGAACAGGACGTCGCGGTAGACGATGTCCTCCGAAGCGAATCGCGCCGTCCCGCGCACGGCGCCGAGGTAGCGCATCGATTCCTCCACGGCCCTGGGAGCCAGCTCGGGCTGCTCGGCGAGCAGTGCCCATTGGTCGGGATGCTCGGTGAAGAGCGCCACCGAACAGGCCAGCTGGTTGCGCGTGGTGTCGGTGCCCGCCATCAACACCGCCTGGGCGAGCATCGTCATCTCGTCGGTCGAGAGACGATCACCTTCCTCCTCGATCGCGATGAGGTCGCTCAGGAGGTCCTCGCGCGGGTCGGCGCGGCGAGCGGAAATCATGTCGCTCACGTATTCGTGGAGCTCCTCCGATGCCCGCTCGATCAACGGGAGATCCTCGAGCAGGTTGTTGTTGAAGATGCGGAAGATGTCGGTGGCCCACGAGGAGAAGAGCTTCCAGTCCTCGGGCGGCGCGCCGAGGAGCTCGCAGATGATCGGGATGGGGTAGGGCTCGCACACGTCACCGACGAGCTCGCACTCGCCTTGTGCAACGACCTGGTCGACCAGCCCGCCCACGACAGCCCTCATGGTCGGGCGGAGGCGGTTGGCAGACGCGGGAGTGAAGGCAGGGGCGACGAGCCGGCGCAACCGAGCGTGTTCCACACCCTCCATCGTCAGGATGGACTCCCGGCGCTGGACCGCATAGTCGGAGCCCTGAAGTTCGGGCGCTCGTTGGATCATGGAGAGCGCCGAGTGAAACCGCTTGTCGCGCAGGATGGCGGTGACGTCCTGGAGACGTGTGACCGCATACCCCATCTCCGTGCGCGCCAGCCAGTGGACGGCGCGGGCGGCCTCAATGACGGCGACGGCATCCGCGCGCTCGAGCCCGACGGTCTCGAGGTGGGGGAGCTCGAGCTCGGACACCAGCTGTGGCATGAAAACCCCCTGTCGGTGGCGCTTCCGATGCGCCGGCAGGCCGAGACTAGTTGGTCTCGCGTTCAGCCCTTCGGCGCAGAGTCCCTGAGTGCAGGGTGTTGGCTGGCCAGCAACGGCAGGATCAGTGCCTTGGGGGTCAGATGGGCCAGTCCGGCAGCGGCCCGGTTGGCGGCACCCGGAATCACGACCGGCCGACCGGCCGCCAGCCCGTCGACGGCCGCCTTGGCGACCTCGACCGTGGGGACCCACATGAACTTGGGCAGCGACTCGCTCGCCTCCGCGTCGGATATCCCGGCCGCTTCGGCGAAACCGGTTTCGACCGGCCCCGGGCACAGGGCGGTGACGGTCACGCCCGTTCCCTTCAGCTCGGCACCCAGGGCCCGGCTGTAGGAGAGGACGAATGCCTTCGAGGCGGCGTAGGCGGCCTGTCCGGGCAGGGGCTGGAAAGCCGCGGTCGACGCCGTGTTGAGGACCGCGCCACGGTGCCGGGTCACCAAGCCCGGCACGAACATTGTGCACAGGTCGACCACCGCCTCGACGTCGGTGCGGATCATGGCGAGCTCGCGCTCCCGGTTGGCCCGGGAGACGGCGCCCATCGTCGTAAAGCCCGCGTTGTTGACCAGTACGTCGACGACGAGCCCGCGTCCTTCCAGCTGGGCGGGGAGCTCGGCACGAGACCGAGGGTCGGTCAGGTCGGCCGTCACGACCTCCGCCCGGACCCGGTGGGCCTGGGCGATTTCGTCGGCGAGCTCCTTCAACCGGGCTTCGCGGCGAGCGACGAGGGTCACCCCGTGCCCTCGGCCGGCCAGTTGGCGGGCGATGGCGGCGCCGATGC
>JBPYFR010000371.1:0-2642 GCA_051985685.1 Acidimicrobiales bacterium | reverse complement strand
GCCCGCGTCGGGCGCCGGTGCCGGGACGGTCCTCGCCGAGTGGGGTGCCGACCGACTGCGGCGCGGACCTGCTTGCGCTCTTGCGCTCGCCGCGCTGGGTCTATCGCCAGTACGACCACCAGCTCTTCCTGAACACCGTCGCCCGCCCCGGCGGTGACGCGGCACTGCTCCGCCTTGCCGGCCCCGGGCTCCCGGCGTCGGCGCGCGGCGTCGCGGTGACGACCGATTCCAACCCGCGCGCGTGCGCGTTAGACCCGCGGGCGGGCACCGCGCTTGTGCTGGCCGAGAGCGTCGCCAATCTGGCCTGCGTGGGTGCGGCCGCGGTCGCGGTGGTGAACTGCCTCAACTTCGGCAACCCCGAGCATCCCGAGGTGATGTGGCAGCTCTCGGAGTGCATCGACGGGCTGGCCGAGGCCTGCCGCGCCACGTCGCTTCCGGTGGTGGGCGGCAACGTGAGCTTCTACAACGAGAGCGGTGGCGCCGACATCGATCCGACGCCGGTGCTCGGCGTGGTGGGTTTGGTGGAGGCGCTCCAGGCTCCACCGCCCGGATTGGCGTGGCGCGAGGGTGACACCGTGGTGCTGCTGGGGGCGCGCACGGCGCAGGGCACGTGGCCGCTCGACGGGACCCGCTGGGCGACCGAGCGGTGCGAGCAGCGTGGCGGAACGGTACCCGACGTCGACTTCGCCATGCACTTGGCGGTCTGCGGATTCGTGGCGCGCTTCGTCGCGCGCCAAGTCGCCGGCGCGGCGGCGACACCCGTGCTCGGTGCCGTCCACGATGTCTCGGACGGCGGCCTCGCCGTGACGCTGGCCGAGATGGCGGCGGCCGCCGGGATCGGCTGCACGCTCGACATCGACGATCCCGCCGAGCTCTTCACGGAGCTGCCTTCCCGCTTCCTGGTGGCGACGGGCGACCCCGCCGCGCTGTGTGGGGAGGCAGAAGCGGGCGGCATACCCGCTGCTGTCCTCGGCCGGGTGGGGGGCGACCGAGTGAAGGTGGGCGGCCTGGTGGACGTCGCTGTGTCGGCCTTATGTGACGCTTATGAAGGACGCCTGGCACTGGAGTTGGGGGAACCGTGACGGCGCAGGGCTGGGGCAGACACGGCTGTGGGAGAATGGGCACCGCATGAGGGAAGCGTGCGGTGTGTTCGGGGTCTACGCGCCCGGGTCCCGGGTCGCCAACCTCACGTTCGACGGGCTCTTCGCGCTGCAGCACCGCGGCCAGGAGTCGGCGGGCATGGCGGTGAGCGACGGCGACACTGTCACTGTCGTCAAGGACATGGGGCTCGTGACGACGGTCTTCGACGAGCGCACGCTGTCGGGGCTGCAGGGCGACCTGGCCATCGGCCACACCCGTTACTCGACGCACGGTGCGTCGGACTGGGAGGGTGCGCAGCCCGTCTATCGTCCGGTCGGCAAGGCCGGGTTCGCCTTGGGGCACAACGGGAACCTCACCAACGCGGGCGCGCTCGCCGAGAAGGCCGGGATGCTGCCGGGATCGATCGCCACCGACAGCGAGGTCGTGGCCGAGCTGCTCGCCCACTCGTTCCCCGAGACCGAGGACCTGGCCCGCGCGCTGCAGGCCGTGCTGCCGATCGTCGAAGGCGCGTTCTCGTTCGTCCTCATGAGCTCCGAGCGGCTCTTCGGGGTGCGGGACCCGTATGGCTTCCGGCCGCTGTGTCTCGGGCGTCTGGGCCCGGCGGAGGCACCCGAGGGCTGGGTGCTCGCGTCCGAGACGCCTGCCTTGAGCGTCGTCGGCGCGACCTTCGTGCGCGAGGTTGCACCGGGCGAGCTCGTCGTGATCGACGCGGAAGGCCCCCACAGCCTGGAGGTCCCATGGCTGCGTCAGGTGACCCCACGGCTGTGCGTGTTCGAGTTCGCCTACATCGCACGTCCGGACAGTCGGCTCTACGGCAAAGAGGTCCACGAGACGCGCTGCCGGATGGGAGAGCTCCTCGCCGTCGAGGCGCCAGCCGACGCCGACATGGTGATGGGCGTGCCCGAGTCGGGCGTCCCCGCCGCCGAAGGCTTCGCCCGGGCCAGCGGGATCCCGTACGGCCAGGGACTGGTGAAGAACCGCTACATCGGGCGCTCCTTCATCGCGCCCGACCAGAAGGAGCGCGCGGACGCCGTCCGCCGCAAGCTTAACCCGCTCACCGATGCTGTCGCAGGCAAGCGGCTCGTGGTGGTCGACGACTCCATCGTGCGCGGCACGACGCAGCGCTCCGTCATCCGCATGCTGCGTGAGGCGGGAGCCGCCGAAGTGCACCTGCGCATCTCCTCCCCCCCGTGGCGCTGGCCCTGCTTCTACGGAATCGACACCCCCTCCCGCGAGGAGTTGCTCGCCACCGACCACACCCTCGAAGAGATGGCGGAGATCCTGGGGGCGGACTCACTGGCTTACCTCAGTATCGAGAACTTGAAGCGTGCCATCGACGCCGACGGAGGGTTCTGCGACGCCTGCTTCACCGGCGACTACCCGACCTCGGTGCCCGCCACATCGACCCCCGTGGCGTTGGGCAGAGCCGACCCGGTGAAGGCCTTCCAGGCCGCGCTGCCCGGGGTCTGACGCACGTGGGCCAGCGCGGCGCGACGTACGCGGCCGCCGGCGTGGACATCGGTGCCGGCGATGCTGCCGTC
>JBPYFR010000370.1:0-3643 GCA_051985685.1 Acidimicrobiales bacterium | reverse complement strand
GAACGCACCGGCGAAGAAGTTCCCGATCGGGTCGATGATGTCGGCCACACCTTGGCGTATTGGCGCGTAGATGTTGTTGGCCACCGACTTCAGTCCGGAGGTCAGGCTGTGTGTGCGCCCGTTGAGGTCGAGCGAAATGAGTGAGAGCGAAATGACGACCAGGACGATGACCGTCAGCGTGCGGCGCGACCGCCGGGACCGGGCCACCCAGGAGAAACCCGATACGTCAGCGCGTGGAGGTGGTGATGAGCACCCGCTTCAGCGCTTCGAACTCTTCCAGGCACTGGCCGCTGCCGACCGCGACGCAGTTCAGGGGATCACGGGCCACGACGATCGGCATGCCCGTCTCGTGCTGGAGCCGGGACTCCAGACCGTGCAGGAGCGCGCCCCCACCGGTCAGGACGATCCCCTGTTCCATGATGTCGGCGGCAAGCTCGGGCGGAGTCCGGTCGAGCGTGACCTTCACCGCGTCGTTGATGGCCGAGACCGGCTCCTCTATCGAGCGGCGGATCTCGTCGGTGGAGACGACGATCGTCTTGGGGAGCCCACTCACCAGGTCGCGCCCGCGGATCTCCGCGTGCAGCTCTTGCTCGAGCGGGTACGCCGAACCGAGGGTGATCTTGATCTCCTCGGCGGTGCGCTCACCGAGCGCAAGGCTGAACTCCTTCTTCACGAACGAGACGATGGCCTCGTCCAGCTCGTCACCTCCGATGCGGACGGACTGACTGGTGACGATGCCGCCCAGGGAGATCACCGCCACCTCGGTCGTGCCTCCGCCGATGTCGACCACCATGTTGCCGGTCGGCTCGTGCACGGGCAGGCCCGCGCCGATGGCGGCCGCCATCGGCTCTTCGATGATGTAGGCGCGGCGTGCACCGGCATACTCGGCGGCCTCCATAACCGCCCTCCGCTCGACACCGGTGATGCCGGACGGGACGCAGATCACCATGCGGGGCTTCGCGAAGCGCCGTTGGTGCACCCGGTGGATGAAGTAGCGCAGCATCTTCTCGCAGATCTCGAAATCGGCGATGACGCCGTCCTTCAACGGGCGGATGGCCTGGATGTTCGACGGTGTGCGGCCGATCATCCGCTTGGCCTCCGCGCCGACGGCCAGCGGTCGGCCGTCCTTGATGTCGACCGCGACGACGGACGGTTCGTTCAGGACGATGCCCCGGCCGCGTACGTAGACCAGCGTGTTCGCGGTGCCCAAGTCAACGGCCATGTCACGGCCCAGGAGGGAAAGGCGGTTGTCGGCCATATGGATCTCCAACAGCGTTGACGTCCGGCGCCGGTGGGGATCCGGCACCCGTGCGCCCACCAGGGTAGGGGACGGCCCGAAGCTCTACAAGGCGAACGTGGCCCTCCGAACGAGCTCCGAACGAGCCCGAACGGGATTACGACGCCAAGCCCGGAAAGAACAGCGCGATCTCGCGCGCCGCGGACTCGGGTGAGTCCGAGCCGTGCACGAGGTTCTCCGTCGTCTCCGTCCCGAAGTCACCCCGGATCGTGCCCGGTGCCGCCTCGGCCGGGCTGGTCGCTCCCATCATCAGACGCACCATGGCGTAGGTGTCCTTCGGTCCCTCCACCACCATGACGAGCGAAGGCGAGCGGGTGATGAACGTGACGAGGTCGCTGAAGAACGGGCGCTCGGCGTGCTCGGCGTAGTGCCGCTCCGCGACCTCCTTGGTGATCGTCCGGAGCTCGGCGGTGACGAGGCGCAGCCCCTTGTGTTCCAGGCGGCTCAGGATCTCGCCCGCCAGGCCGCGTTCGACGCCGTCGGGCTTCACGATGACGAGGGTGCGGTCCACTTCGGCTCGACACTACACAACGACCTCGCCTCCCAGTCGGCGCCCCGTAAGTGCCTCCTTGTCAGCGTCGGGCTTGTCAGCGCCCAGCTTGTCAGCGCCCGGCGTCCTCCCAGCGCACCGTCGCAGCTCGGACGTCGGCGCGCACTGCGCCGACGATGTAGAGCGAGCCCGCGACGACGACCATCCCCTCCGGGTCGACCAGGCCGCGGGCGAGACGCAGTGCGTCGAGCGGGTCGCGCTCTTCATGGACGTCCAGTCCCAGTGCGCGGGCCGCCTCGGCGACGGTCGCGGTCGGCTGGGCGCGCGGCGAGTCCGGCTCGCAGGCGACGACGACCCGAACCCCTGCCTCGGCGATCGGCGCCAGCATGGCCGAGGGGTCCCGCCCCGCGAGCATCCCCACCACGGCGACGGCCGTCCCCTCGACCGCAAACGCCTCCGCCAGCGCGTCTCCCAGCGCAGCCATGCCCGCGGCGTTGTGTGCACCGTCGACCAGCAGTAGGGGCCGCCGCCCGAGCACCTCGAGCCGACCGGGCACGCGCACGGCGGCGAACCCCTCGTCGACCAGGGGAGACGAGAGGGGGTCACCGAAGAACGCCTCGACCGCAGCCAGGGCACAGGCGGCGTTGTCACCTTGGTGTGCACCGTGCAGGGGAACGAGCACGTCCTCATAACGGCCTCCCGGCGTCCACAGCGTGACGACGCGGCCGCCGACGGCGAGCTGGTTGGTCTCGCACCCGAAGTCGCGCCCGGCCACCCAGACCGACTCGGCCCCCGCTGCGGCGGCCCGTTCCTCTACGACCGAGACCAGGTCCGGCGCGGTCTCCCCCACGACGACCCTGCTCCCCGGCTTGATGATGCCGGCCTTGTCCGCCGCGATCCCCTCCAGGGTCGGGCCGAGCACATCGGTGTGGTCGTAGCTGACGTTGGTCAGCACCGCCACCTCGCCGTTCACCACGTTGGTGCAGTCCCACGTGCCGCCGAGGCCGACCTCAACGACCATGGAATCGACGGCCTCGGTGGCGAACCAGGACAGGGCCGCGGCCGTCAGCAGCTCAAAGCGAGTCGGCCGCTCCTCCATGAGCGACTCCAGCAGCGCCAGCTCGGAGAGGACGTCCGTCAGCGCCGCATCGTCGATCGGCTCTGCGTTGCGAGAGAGGCGCTCCCCGACCCGCTCCAGATTCGGGCTCGTATAGGTGCCGACACTGAGGCCCTTGGCCAGGAGCAAGGAGGTCGCCATGGCCGACGTCGACCCCTTGCCGTTGGTCCCCGTGACGTGGATGGACGGGATGGACGCCTGTGGCTCGCCCAGCAGTGCGGTGAGCGCGCGTATGCGGTCGAGGGTGGGCAGCGCGCGCCGCCTTGGCATGTTCGCCTCGAAGTCGATGTGGCCATCCAGCCACGCCAGCGCGTCGTCTATGCCGGCGAACGGCGGGGAGACCGGCACCGGTTGCGGCACCGGAGCGCGCCGGTCAGGACGCGGCGCGGCGGGAGCGGGTCGCCTTCACCGGCGCGCCTCCGAGCGGCACCAGCGTCGGAGCAACCCGGTCCAGCACGACGGAGCGGTCGACCACACACTTGCCCACATCGGTGCGGCTGGGCAGGTCGTACATCACGTCGAGGAGGACCTCCTCGAGGATGGCGCGCAGGCCGCGGGCACCGGTGCCCCGCAGCAACGCCTGCTCGGCCACCGCCTCCAACGCGTCGGGCGTGAACTCGAGCTCGACGTTGTCCAGCGCGAAGACACGCGCGTACTGCCGGGTGAGCGCGTTCTTGGGCTCGACGAGGATCTGGACCAGCGCGTCCTTGAACAGCGGCGAGACTGCGCTGACCACCGG
>JBPYFR010000369.1:0-45122 GCA_051985685.1 Acidimicrobiales bacterium | reverse complement strand
TGCAGCTGGTCACACCATGACGGCGGCTCGAGTCCGGCAGGCCCGGGCGCAGCTCGTGGGAGCCAACGTCATGCCGAACAGCGGCAATCTGTACACCGCCTACATCCACCCGGATGTCGCCTACGACCTCCGCGGTGAGACCGGCGCAGCCAGCTGGCGCGACCCGCACACCTACAGCAAGCCCGAAGAGATCTGGACCGGCGAGGTCGGCCAGTTCGAAGGGTTCCGGTTCATCGAGACGCCGCGTGCGCCGCTCTTCGCCGACACCGGCGTCGGTGGCACCGTCGACGTGTACGGCACGATCTTCCTCGGCCAGCAGGGAGTGGCGAAGGCTTTCTCTCGCGCTGACGGGAACACGCCTGACCCGCAGGTCATCCTCGGCCCCGTGGTCGACCACCTCCGCCGGTTCCAGCCTGTCGGCTGGTACGCGCTCGAGGGCTTCGGCCGGTTCCGCGAGGCTGCGATCCGTCGGGTCGAGTCCAGCTCTTCGATCGGGGTGAACACGTGAGCGCGGTGGAGGAAGCACGTCAGGCGTTTCTTGACGCCCTCGAGGAAGCCGGCATGGACCGCGCGACCGCCGAGGCGCAGACCAAGTACATCCTGCCCGGCGAACCGACGATCGTCGGCAACTACGCCGACCTGCAGCGGATGGGTGCGGCAGCGCTCACCGGCACGATCCCGACTCCGCCGGCGATCGACGATGTCGAGACGAGCGATGTCAGCGAAGCGTTCGTGATGCCGCCCGATCCTCAGGCCCGCGAGGCTCTGGGGACCGACGGTGGTGCTGCGTCGCTGCCGACCCCGACCGATGTCCAGACCCAGGCGGGTCAGGGCGCCGACACCTCGAGTGGTGACCTCGAGGGAATGACGAAGGCCGAGCTGCAGGAAGAGGCCGACCGTCGCGGTGTCGACATCCCGTCGGGAGCCACGAAGGCCGAGATGATCGAGGCTCTGTCGTAATGGCCGTCACGTGCCCGAACTGCAAGAGCCCCGACATGCAGGCGCAGTTGAACACCTTTCAGTGCCTTTCGTGTGGCCGCATCGTCTCGATGCAGAAGGTCAACGAGACGCAGCAGGCTGCCGTCGCCGGCGCCGAGCACGACACGCAGGAGTAGGGCCAACTTCCCGGGTCGGGGTGGTGTTTCCTCGGAGGGCTTCGCCGCTCCGGCCCGGGACCACCAAGGAGGACAGCAATGCCGAAGCCGGCAGATCCGACGATGGGACGCCGCAGTGTTAGCGGCACCCGGGTCGGACACCAGTCCATCCCGAAGTCCCTCAAGGGCCAGACCATCGACACCAAGGACCACGGCGATATCCCGACCGATGACGACCCGGGCGAGCTGCGCTACCCGAAGAACGGCGCCGGCCCGATTGACCCGGCTGGCTGATGGCGAACCAGGAGTCGCTTCAGGCGGCGCTGCGGCGGCTGTCGGGAACGACGCTTGACGCTCAGGGTGCGGCCAACGCCTGGGCCGCCACGACCAACCTCGACCTCGTCGGTGCCCTGAACGCCAAAAACGGCACCGTGGGAATGGAACTCTCCGGCGTGCTCAAGGCCCTCGGGCTTCCGCAGGACGGGCTGTAGGTGGCGGTCTTCATCCCGCCCACCGCACTGCGGGTGCCGCCAGTGCTGCCGGAGACCAGGGGCGTGCAGCGTTCGCTGTTCCGCCACTACGGCCTCAACCCGCAGGGCCTGTCGGTCGTGTTCCGGGCCGGGCATTACGTCATTGCCGAGAACCCTGGCGTCGACGAGCTGGCCCCCCTGACCGAGGGGGTCACCTATTTCCTCGGCGGCCACCAGTACGTGGTCAGCGATGCCGTCGGCGCTCTGCTCCTCGCCGACGGCTTCATCACTGTTGATGACACGGGGCCCTTCGGCGGCGGCGGCTTCGGACAAGGAGGATTCGGTTGACCACGACCACCCCGAACCTGGGGCTCAAGAAGCCCGACATCGGCCAGCAGGACTGGGGCGACGAGATCCAGGACAGCTTCGACACGATCGACAGCGCCGTGGCCGGCAAGGCTCCGCTGGTCCACAGCCACACCGAAGGTCAGATCACCAGCCTGGTGGCCGACCTCGCCGCCAAGGCCGCAGCGATCCACAGCCACGCCGAGAGCGACATCGTCAACCTGGCCGCCGATCTCGCCGCCCGGTCGCTGACCGGCCACACCCACTCCGACCTGGTGCCCAATTCGCTGGTGGACGCCAAGGGTGACCTGATCGTCGGCACCGCCGACAACACGGTCACCCGCGTCCCGGTCGGAACGGACGCCTACGTCCTCACTGCAGACTCCGCTTCCAGTCCCGGCCTGAAGTGGGCGGCCATCCCGCCTGCTGCCGGGGCCATCCCCGCTTCGTTGATCGACGCCAAGGGCGACCTGATCGTCGGGACGGCGAACGACACGGCGGGCCGTCTGGCGGTCGGGGCCGACAACACGGTGCTGACCGCCGACTCGGCCCAGGCCGGTGGCGTGAAGTGGGCCACGGTGTCGGCCGGAGCGAGCCTCGACGGTTCCGGCACCGACGCCACTGCCGGGGCGAACTCGGCGGCAGCGGCCACGGCGTCCTCGAACTACAGCGTTGCGCTGGGCGCCAGGGCCCAGGCTACGACCGGCACCCAGGCCATCGCCATCGGTGGTGGTGTCTCGGCGACCGCCGCTCCGCTGGCCAACGCCCAGGGTGGTATCGCCATCGGCGGGTCGAACGCCGCGGGCGTGAACGGGGCCAGAGCCGGTTTGAACAGCATCGCCATCGGCGCAGGTGACGCCACGAACGCCGGAGCGTCATCGAACAACCGTGGGATCGCCATCGGCCGGGCCGCCGTGGCCGCTCAGGACGGGGTGGGGATCGGCCCCGGAGCCAACGACGCAAACGCCTTCGGGGTAGCGATCGGGTCGACTTCCACGGTGTCGGGGAACAACGGAGTGGCGTTGGGCCCGAGCACCACCGCTTCGGGCGCATCGGCGATAGCGGTGGGCGCCGCTTCTACCAGTTCCTCGAACTACTCCGTCGCTGTCGGGCCCAACGCCCAGGCGACGACCAGTAACGGAGCGCTCGCTCTCGGGGGCGGGCAGAACGCCACGGCAGCGCCTCTCGCTAGCAATCAGGGGTCCATTGCTATTGGCGCTTCGGATGCCTCTGGCGTGAACGGAGCACGTGCCAGTGGGGCATCTTCGGTAGCTATCGGGTCGGGAACGGCGACACAGGCCGGGGCCAGTGCGACCGGAACGGGCTCAATTTCCATCGGGCGACTTGCATCATCGTCCGTGACAACCGGTATCGCCATCGGTCTCAGTGCCGTAGCAAATACTGGCGCCGACACGATCGCTATCGGTGGTAATGCTCAGGCGACTGCTGCTGAGGCAATCGCTATAGGCGGAGCTGGCAACACGGGCGCTAATGCAGCTCCGCTCGCCTCGGCCCAGGGTGCAATCGCTATCGGAGCTAGTAACGGTGCGGCGGTCAACGGTGCTCGGGCGAGCGGTGCGAACAGCGTGGCCATCGGGTCCGGTGACGGTACGAACACCGGAGCCAGTGCGACGGGGGCTTCTGGGATTGCTATAGGGCACAGAACCTCTGCTGGTGGTGCCAACAGCGTGGCGATCGGAGGCGGCGACGCCAGCAACGCAGCAGCGAGCGCTGCCGGAGTCGGCGCAGTAGCCATCGGCAGGGAGACCATTGCCAGCACCGGGTCGTCAGTGGCCGTCGGCAGGGCCGCTACGGCGAACGCCACGAATGGCGGATCGGTCGCTATCGGTATCGCCACGGCTTCGGGAGACGACAGCGTCGCTATCGGCAGGCTCGCGACAGCCACGTCTACTCACGCCAGGTCTGTGGCTCTGGGCTATAACTCCGCTACTACGGGTGCCGATCAGGTGAACGTCGGCACGAAGCGCATCTTCCTCGGCGGGCCCAGTACCGCACCGGCCGACGCTGACCTCGTCGCAGGTCAGATCTCCTTCTGGATCAACGAAGCGGGCAACACGCTCAGCTTCAAGGTGAAGTACGCCGCAGGCACTGTGAAGAACGGAAGCGTCGCAGTCTCGTGACGCCGGCCCAGGCACGCGCCCTCCTCGAACTCGTGGCCGACCTCTACATCGTGGCGGCCACTCCGGACCCGAAGACGAACGGCCACAAGGACGAGAAGTGGGAAGAGGTGAAACTCGTTGCCGATACCGAACAACCGGACGACGTGGCCGCACGCTGACCCGGCCGCCGCCGACCTCCACCTCGCCGATCACGTCTCGATCGCCAACTCCATCAACACCCTGGAGGCAGCGGGGACCGTGGCCACCCACGTCGCCGCCTCCGACCCGCACCCGGTCTACCTGACCCAGGCCGAGGCCGACGCCCTCTACTCGATCCTCGCCCACAGCCACGCCGCCCAGAACGACAGCCGCATCCTCACGTTCGCCGCCACCGCCGACCAGGCCATCACCGGGACGGCGCTTGTCAACGTCACCAACCTGGCCTTCACCGCAGCGGCCAACTCCACGTACATCTTCTCGATCTGGCTCGACATCACCGCTGCCGGCGGGACCACACCGACGCACAACTACTCGATCACCGGGCCCGCCTCGCCGACCCGGTTCATGGCCAAGCGGACCCAGATGACCGCCGCCACCGCCCAGACCACCAGCACGGTCACCGCCCTCGCCACCGGGTTCGGGGCCGGAGCGATCGTGGCCGGCATCAAGACCATCGTGGAGGGGACGATCGTGACCGGAGCAGCAGGCGGAACGGTGCAGCTCGCCGTCACCCCGGGCGGAACCCTGCCCACCGCCACCGTCGGCCGGGGCTCGGGCGGCTACGCCCTCAAGGTGGCCTAGATGTCCTGCGCCGCCGGATGCTGTGCAACCCAGAAGGAGCACTACCGATTGTTCTGGAGGCTTTGGGGCAACGTCTCGGTTGGGAATGGGTGCTGGACCTGGAGGACGCCGTCCAAAGAAGGATATGGCTACATCCGGGTGCGGGGCCCGATTCGTCCAGCGCATCGAGTTGCCTACGAGCTGATGGTCGGTCCAATCCCCAGCGGGCTGGAGCTGGACCATCTCTGCCGCAATCGGGCGTGCGTACGGCCGGACCATCTTGAGCCGGTCACTCACCGAGAGAACGTTCTGCGCGGGTCAAGCATGGTGGCTCAAGCGGCCCGTCAGACCCATTGCGTTCACGGGCATCCGCTTGGCGGGGAGAACCTTTACACCTATCGAGACCGCCGCTACTGCGTTGCATGTCAGAAAGCTCGGGCGGCCAAGTACCGGGAGAAGAAGCGTGCCTTGCGCTAGGGGTTGTTGCACTTCCACACGAGAACATTTTCTTTCCCTGTCGGTGCAGCGCCCGGTCGCGGCAGAGCGCCGTCGGGCCGACTTTGCGCTGTCGGCCGATCTGGCTGCTTACCGCGCTCTGCGCCGGCAGGGTTTTCAGCCGCCCCGGGTCGACGGGTCCTACGACTTGACCCGCCGGGCGACCACCGAAGCCGAGATCCGTCTCGGCCAGGTGATCTCCGACGGCGACAACGCCCGCCGGCGCCGGGGAGGGCGGCTTATGGAGGCGATGGTCGAGATCGGCACGGCGGGCATGACCGGGCAGATGCCGACGAAGGGTGAGGGGAAGAAGCGTCTGCCGATGCGAGAGAAGAGGCCGCACGACAATGGCTGACGTGACGGTCGTCTGTCCGAACCCGATCTGCAATCACATGTTCCCGCTCGAGGGGATGCTCGACCTGGGCGCGCTGCCCGACACCGGCTTCCCCCACGGGGTCACCGAAGCGGTGCTCGGCGTCGACTGCCCGGCCTGTCGCATCCACCTCGACGTGCGCTGGACCACCAGCTGGAGGCCGCCGTCGTGACCACCACCGCCGACCTGATCGCCGCGACGAGACGCAACATGATGGCCACCAGCCGGGAGCAGATGAACCGGCTCAACGGGTCCATCACCAACAGCGCCAACCCGATCACCATCGAGTTCGCCGCCGGACCCATCGCCGCCGGCGCGCTGCTGGCCATCGACCTGGAACTCATGTACGTCTGGTCGATCGCCGGGTCGGCCGTCACCGTACAGCGGGGCTATGGCGGGTCGACGCCGGCGGCCCACAGCAACGGGGCGCTCATCTACGTCAACCCGACCGTGGCCGACTTCCACGTCTTCTCCGCTCTCAACGACGAGCTGGCCTCGATCACCGGGCCGCTGTACCGCATCAAGACCGTGTCGACCACCGCCACCGTCGCCTCGAGCTACAACCTGGCCGCCGACGTGGACCGGGTCCTGGCCGTGCAGACCAACAGCTTCGACACCGCCTCGGCGGACTGGCCCAACCTGCGCCGCTGGGACGTGCTCCAGAACCAGGACGCCGGCATCTTCGCCTCCGGTGTGGGCCTGCGCCTCTACGAGGTGCCGGCACCCGGGCGCACCATCCGGGTCACCTACGCCGCCGCCCTCGGCAGCCTGGCCACCCTCACCGATGACGTACAGACGGTGACCGGCCTGCCGGCGACCGCCAACGACATCCCGCCGCTCGGCGCCGCCGCTCGTCTCCTGGCCGCCCGTGAGGCACGACGCTCGAGCATCGACGCCCAGCCCGAGTCGAGGTCCGGTCAGGACGTACCGCCGGGCGCGCCCAGGAGCGGCTCCGCCTACCTGCTGACGCTGCGGGACCGCCGCCTGAAGGAAGAGGCCGGCAAGCTCAGCCGTGAGTACCCGACGATGATGAGGCCGGCGGTGTGACGACGACGACGGAGGTCCCCGGCCGGCTGCCCGTGGCCATCAACGGCCACGCATTTCTCGCCGACCCCGTCGAGCGGGTCACGGTGCCGGTGATCCGCCAGCAGTCCGACACCTCCACCGAGGCCGGGGAGCAGTCACTGAACCCGCAGGGGCTGTGGCGCCGCTCCCAGGAGACGTGGCACCACGGCGCCGGGCAGGTGTTCCTCGACGGGAAGGTCGACGACACCGCCACCGACTCCCACCGCTTCCGCCGCTCCAAGGGCGTGGACGTGTGGACGAAGGGTCAGGCGTCGCTGCTGCACCCGACGCTCAAGACCTGGTCGACCACGAACACGAACCTGTTCCTCGCTGTGGGCAGTACCCCGACGGTTGGCACCATCTACATCGCCGACGGCAATGAGGTCTACTACGCCGGCCTTCCGTACTCGCTGAACAGCACCCGGGCGGTGAACACCGGCACCGGCTGGACGGTCACCAACGCCACTATCTCCGTCCCTACCTACAGCCAGGGGTTCCGGCTCACCTCCACGTCGGCCGGTGCCGTGACCGCCACCAGCCCGACCGGGACCAGTGGCATTCCGGTGGAGGCGAACCGCCAGTACGGAGCGGTGCTGTATACCGTGTACCTGGGTGGCGGCAGCGCCCGGATTCCCCAGGTCAAGGTCAACTGGTACACCGCCGCCGGGGCGCTCATCGGCTCCACGGCCACCTTCAACGCTCCAGGCTCGGACAGCCCCAGCGCCATAGCGTCGTCGGGGGCGGTGACCGCTCCGAGCAACGCAGCCTTCGCGAGCCTGACGCTGACATTCACGACGAACTGGGCGAGTGGCGAGATCCACGCCCTCGATACCCAATCGCTCGCCCCCTGGGAGGACGTGTCGACCGTCGGCTACGCCGACAGCTTCATCCCGACGGACATCCAGATGGGCCAGCCCGCCCAGCCGGTGCAGTCGATCACCACCGACGGCTACAACCTGTGGGCGGCCCTCGGCACCAGCGGGCTGCACCTGTGGAGCTTCACCACCGCCCTCGCCGACCGGCCCGCCGCTCCGGCCTCGGGACAGATCAGCCTCGTCGGCTACGCCAACGGCTTCCTTCTCGCCGCCGGGAGCGCCGGCACCAGCGCCACGAGGCAGAACACCCTGTGGCTGGTCAACGACCCGCTCGGCACCCCGTCGCTGTCGGTCATCAAGACCCACCCCAACACGAACTTCGCGTGGACAGGCATCGGACCCGGCCGCGGGTGTGTCTACGCCTGGGGGAACAGCGGTAGCCAGGCCGAGGTGTACAAGATCCTCTTCGATCCGAACACGGGCTCACTGGCCACCGCCGCCAGCTTCGCTACTTACCTGCCGGACGGCGAGACAATCCACGCTCTGCAGTTCTACGCCGGCGGGATCATCATGGGCACCGGCCGTGGCGTGCGGCTCGGCCAGGCCGACGGCGCCGGCAATATCGACTACGGCCCGCTCATCCCCACCGACTGGCCGGTGCGCTGTCTCGAGCCGCAGGACCGGTACTGCTGGTTCGGCTGGACGAAGTACGACTCGTCGAACTCCGGGCTCGGCCGCGTCGATCTCGGCTACCTGACCGACCAGCTCACCCCGGCGTGGGCCTCCGACCTGATGACGAGCGACACCACGAGCGGGGACGTGGTCAGCTGCGTCACCATGGCGCCGTACGGCTACACCGCCGCCCAGCGCCCGCCGGTGCGGATGTTCACCGTGGCCGGGAAAGGCCTCTACGTGGAGGACCCCGGATCCCGGGTCACCACCGGCCAGCTCGAGACGGGCACCATCCGCTTCTCCACCTCGGAACCGAAGACGGCCCGGTCGATCGACCTGCGCCACCACGCCATGCCCGCAGGCGGGTCCATCGGAGTGGAGATGCAGGCCGAGAGTTCCGGCACCTACGGCGCGACGCTCGGCACGTCGTCGACCACCGGGTCCTACGGCCCAGCCACGCCGATCGACCTCGGCAACACCACGCTCGAGGCGGCCGAGTTCCGCTTCACCCTGACCCGCCCCACGGCCGTGGCCGGTGACTTCACGAAGTCCCCCGAGCTGACCCGGTGGACGGCCAAGGCCCTGCCGAACCCGTCGACCGTGGACGAGGTTTTCCGCATCCCCATCAAGATGTATGACGAGGTCGAGTCGAACACCGGCGACGGCACGAAGGTCGCCATCAACGTGATCTCCGAGGTGGCCTACCTGAAGGGCCTGGAGCGCAGCCGGGCGATCATCGACATCCAGATCGGGGCCGAGACGATCAGCAACTGCTTCGTGTCCGGCAGCGACTTCAAGGCCGAGAAGTGGAGCGCGGACCTCACCCACCAGATGGGGACGTACATCCTCGAAGTCAGCACCGCGAGGGGATGATGGCCAGGGACACCTTCTTCGGCGGCAACGTGGGCAGCGAGCCCTACGAACTGCGCGGCACCTACGAAGCGAGGGTCCGTCAAGCCGAGCAGACCCTGGCGCTGGCCCAGGCGCAGATCGCAGCGCTGCAGACGACCCACGGCCACGCGCTGGCCCGCAACTGGCCGAATGACACGGTCCACCAGGCCGAGTTCAGCCACGACGGCCGGGGCAACGCCGCCGGGGACTACAGCTTCCTGTCGAACGACGGCGGCTACACGTACATCAACGGCAAGACCGGAACCGGGGTCGCCCTGCGCATCAACAACAACGATGCGATGACGGTCGACGGCAACCGCGCACTGCACGGCAGCTGGGGCGGGGCGACCATCGCCGAGGTCACCGGCCAGAACGCCTACTACGACACCGGCGTGGGCGGCAGCCCGAACTGGTGCATCCAGGCGGGGACCGTCGTCGGGAACTTCTCCGGGGGCAACTGCTCCTTCAACTGGGCGGTGAACTTCAACCGGGGCATCAACAGCGTCGTCGTCTGCGAAGGCGGCGGGTCCAACGGGTGGATCGCCGGAACGCAGAACGCCAACACCACCGGCTTCGGGGTCTACCTGGCCAGCCACGCAGGGACCCTGGCGTCAGGACTCTTTCGGATCAACTACTTCGCACTGGGGTACTGATGGTCTTCCTGCCCGACCCGGAACCGGCGGTCATGACGGTGATGGCCACGCTCCAGTGCAACCTCTACGAGGCTGACGGCACCCGCTGCCCGAACCCGACGGGCAATACCGAAGCGGGCGTGGACGCCGACCTCTGCCCCGAACACCGTCAAGTCATGGCCGAGCAGCGAAAGGCGCGCCAATGATCCTCGCCCTGAACTCCAACCAGAGCATCACCTGGGGGGACCTGCTCATCCTCCTCGCCATCGCAGCCCTGATCCTCTTCATCCTCGCCTTCCTGCCCTGGCGGCGGCGCTAGTGGAGAAGTGGCACCCTACGGCCAGGGTCGACCGATTCGACGACGCTGGTGGCTTCCTCGCCGGCCCGTACCGCGGGATCCTGCACACCACCGAAGGCAAGAGCTACGCCGGGGCGCGCAGCAGCTACGCCGCCAACAAGGTGGCGCCCCACTTCACCATCGGCGCTGAAGGGCTGTGGCAGCACGTGGCCCTCGACCGGGCGGCCCGGGCCCTGCAGAACGCCCCCGGCGGGGTGCAGACCAACCTGCTCTCGTCGATCCAGATCGAGATCATCAAGTTCGCCAGGGACGGCTGGCCCGACCAGCTCACCGAAGCGGTGCGCAGCCTCATGATCTGGATCGAGACCCAGACCGGGATCCGGCCGGTGCATCCCACCTTCTACGGTGACGACGCCGGCTTCACCATCGCCACCACCTCGAGCCGCATCCGCATGAACGCCGCCACCTGGAACACCTTCGACGGGTGGTGTGGCCATCAGCACGTCCCGGAGAACGGCCACTGGGATCCAGGCAAGGTGCCCGACCGCCTCTTCGACCGGGCGCAGAAGCAGGCCCTCACCGTCACGTCGACCGCCTACCCACAGGGGGATGAGATGCTGACCCGCTTCGACATCAACCGCAAGCTCGACGCCCAGGGCAACGGATGGTTCGACCTCGACATCGACCCGATGAAGATCGTGTCGATCATCCCCAACGGCCCGTACCCGCCCGCCGATGGCTACTGGAACACCCCGGTGGTGGCCCGCCAGAACCGGGACGGCAAGACCATCGTGACCCTCACCGAGGGCCCGGCCAACCAGGACGTGCTGGTCAGCGTCTGGGTGACTGGCTGACGTGTGTGGGTCGCGCAGACCTCGGGCGGTGGGGCGGACCTCACCAACATCGCCACGCTGGTCACCCAGCTCGGCCTGTCTGCGGTGTTCCTGTGGCTGTACTGGACCGAGCGCAAGGAACGTCAGTCGCTTCAGGAGACGATGCTGGCCTTCATGCAGAAGTTCGCTCCGGCGCTCGAGCAGTCGACCGACACCCTGGAGAAGGTCCAGGCCGGGCTCACCAACCAACTCGACCGGCAGGTGCCGACGCCCGCATCGCTCGACCTGCTGCAGCGCCGGATGGAGCTGATGCTCGATGAGATGGGATCGCAGATGCGCCAGACGCGGCGGAGGAGGGAGGACTATGACGATGACAGGTCCCGAGACCGAGGATGACGACGTGCTCAGCACGGCCGCCCACATCCTCGCCCTGCTCGACTCGGTCGAGGAACAGCTGAAGACGATCAGGGTCTCGGCGGAACGCCTCATCGGCAAGGGAGGCGACGATGCCGCTCAGTCCTGAAGAACTGGCCCGCTTCATCTCCACGGTGGACACCCTCACCCTCGAGATGCGGGTCCACGAGGAGAAGCTCGTGGCCACCAACAAGCGCAGCGCCCGGGCCCAGAACGTCGCCACCATCGGGGTGGCCGTGGGCATCTTCGGGGTCGTCGTCGGCCTCGGAGGCATCCTTGCCGGGCTCACCGCCCGGGCCACCGCCGACGACCTGAAGCAGGCCCGCAGGGACGGCCGGGTCGCGACGTGCATCCAGTCGAACCTGCAGACCCAGCGCACCAGAGAGGCGCTGCTGTCCGGCGTGTCGGTGCTCACCCAGCCCGACGCCAGGCGGGGGGCGGCGGAGCAGACCGCCCTCGACCGCTTCGTCGTCGAGTACGGGCGCAAGGTGGACGCTTCCCTCCCGTACCGGGACTGCTCGGAGCGGGGTATCGAGGCCTACTACCGGCACCCGCCCGACGACCCGGCGCTCGGCCGGATGACGACCACGACGCTCAAGCGATGAAGCGACTACTGGCCCTCGAACCGGCCACCATCGTGGGCCTGGTCACTGCCGCTCTCGCCTGCGCCGCGGCGTTCGGCTTCGACATGAGCGCAGCGCAGATCGCTGCCATCGGTGGGCTCGTCGCCGCCGGCTTCGCCCTGGTCCGCCAGCTCGTGGTGAGCCCGGCCACCACAGCGGCCGTGGCCACCGCCGCGGCACTCAACACGGCAGCGGCGCTCAACTCCCAGACCGTGGGCACCGTCGGGAAGGTCACCGAGAAGGGCAGCCAAGTCGTAGGCGGAGTGGTGTCCGGGGTATTGGATGAGGTGGGGGGCCTGGCCGGCTCCGTAATCGGAGGTGGGGCATGAAGACGTTCCTGGCCATCATCGGATTCTGCGTGCTGTTCGTCTTCGTGGCGGGCACGTGCGCGTTCTGCGGCGATGACGACGACAACCAGCACAGCATGGGCCGGGTGGTGCTGGTCAGCCACGAGCGCGACCGCTGCTACTACGAGGACTGCGGCGGAGACGGTGGCGACGGCGGGTACTCCGGCGGCAACCAGGGCTACGGCGGCGGTGGCGGACGCAGCGGTGACTACGACGGCGGCCCCGGCGACGACTGCAGAAACGCATGCGGGAACACCATCATCGTCCCGACACCTGGGGGCAAGGAGAAGGCCAGCCTGTTCCCGCCCACGCCGGTCGGAATTAGGGACTTCGTGGTGAACACGACGAAGGCCGGGCTCGCATTGGGTCAGGCCTTCGCCGATTTGACCGTCAAGTTCGTCTCCGATCTCCTTATTGGCATGGCGTAGGGCAGTCGGCTGGGCTGGGCCGGGCAAGGCTTGACTGGGCCTTGGCTAGTCGGCAAGGTCCGGCGTGGCGCGACCCGGCATGGCGTGGTCAGACGAGGCTCGTCGGTACGGTCAGGGACGGCGAGGAGCGAAATGGCTAGTCGGTCTGGCGAGGGCTGGCGGGGCCGGACTCCGGCTTGGCGCGGCGAGGCCCGAGCACGGCATGGCACGAGTTGGCGTGTCGGTTCGGCTTGGCGAGTGCTGGAGAGGCGAGCTTGGTCGCCGTGGTTGGCGCATGAGTTGGCAAGGCGAGGCAAGTCGGCGGGGTTGGAGGTCGGATCGGTTAGACAGGTCGTTACCGGGGGCTACCCGGGTAGACGGTCCCAGCGCACGAGGTCGAACTTCCCGTCGCTACGGGCCCGGTCTGCGCCGATGCCAATCTCCTCGAGTGCGACCCAGATCGAGCCCCAGACCTCAGCCGGCAGACAGTCGTCGAGCACGGCGATGGTGGCGGTCAGCCTCGGCTTCTCGACGATGTCGACGACGTTGATCGCCGAGCGCGGACCCTGCGGGGTCATGATGTGCTTCACCCGCTGTTCGGTCAGCGTCGGAGCGTCCACCCCCAGCGGGATGCCGTCCTCCTCGACGAACACCCGCTCGGCCAGGTAGCGCATCAGGCCCTTCCTGACATCCTTCGGCTTCCCGGGGAAGTTCGTGCCGGGGTAGGCGACGTTGGCGGCTTCCTTCAGCCCGGCCTTCAGGCAGCGGCCTTCGTACACGAGCTGGCCGTCCATCCGCTTGAATCCGTTGCCGGCTTCGACCTGGCCCGACAGGGCGTCGAGGAGTTCGTCGGTGGTCGGGCGCTCGCCGTCTTCCCCGACCATAGCGGCGTGCGTCTCCGTGGCCAGCTCGATGAGCGCCCGGTCTTCCATCTCGAGCCGGGACTTGAGCCACTTCTTGATGGTCTCCGGGTCTTTCGGCACTCCGCCGGTGAGACGCTCCCGGACCTGAAGCTCGGCCTGGTAGCGGACGAAGCGGTCCGTGCCGAAGATGTCAGCGGCGCCCATCAGTCCTGCTCCCCGGGAACGGAGTGGAGCGCCATCGCCGGTGCGGCCAGTTCCTTCACCCGGTTGTTGCGTTCCTTCTCGAGTTCCCTCTCCAGCTGGTTGATCTGGCGGGCCTGCGCCGTGATTGTGATCTCGGCCTGCTCCACCGTCACGAGCTGGTCCTTGACCGCTCGCAGCATGGCCAGTTCCTGGTGGAGCATCCTCTCGGCCCGCACCCGCGCCGTCAGCTTGGTGAAGGCGGCGGTGTGCCGTCCGATGGCGACGCCTTCGCGCCGGAGGATCTTCTTCAGATCAGCGTTGCCGATCTGGCTGGCGATCTCGAGTTCGTCGTCGGTCAGCTGCCACTCGTAGACGGTGTCGGTTTTCCGGAGTCCCATGGTCTCTCTTTCTGAATCGGGCGAGAGATCGACACGGGGTACCGTGGTGTCGTCGAACCCTCGCAGATAGGGTTGGCCGCGCCCCGGGGTGTTTGCGCACCGCCGGGGCCAACCATTGTCGCACGTGAGATCCGATTGTTACAGGGCGTCCCCCGGCGCTCCGTTGTCGTAGAAGGCGTCAATCGCCCGCTCGGCTGTGGCCTTCCTTCCGTACCGGGCCAGCATCTTCGGGTCGACCCAGCCGGCGCGGTACATGATGTCCTCGTCCCGATTGCGGGCGTCGCGCTTGGCGGCCACCGCCCAGGCGTGGCGGAACTTGTGCGGGTTCACCCGCTGGCCGGCGCGGGCGGTGCGGCGGTAGACCATGTCCCGCACGCCCTGCACCAGGATCGGCCCTTTCGTGCCCAGCCACAGGTTCGGCGAGGCAGCGTGAGGGTGGTTGCCCCGGGCCCGCAGGTAGCGGCGCAGCGCCAGGCCGGCCTTCTCACCCAGGGGCACGTGGCGCTCCCGGGGGCCGCCGCCCTTGCCTTTGCCCCACACCCGCAGCAGGGTGCGCCCGTTGTCCATCGGCAGGATGTCGGCCATAGTCAGCTTGGCCACTTCTGACAGGCGGCACCCGGTGTCGATGAAGATGCGCAGGATGGCGAGGTCGCGTACGTCCTCCCACGTCTTCTCCCGCTTGCCCTCGATCCCGCGGAGCAGACCGGCGAGGAAGTCCGGCGACACCGGGGTGATCTCCGGCTCCTCGTAGCCCGGCGCCGACAGGTCCGCCATCGGCGACACCCACGACGGGCCGATCTCCACCGTGAGGAACGGATGGTCCTGACCGCTGCGACCCTTGTGCGGACCGAAGAAGGCCCGCAGCGCGTTGAAGGTGGTGTTGGCCGACGAGCGGGCGGTGCGCTCCAGGCAATCCACCATGAACGCCTCGATGTCGGTCCGGCTCACCTTCGATACCTCGGGGTCACCGAGGAAGGCGGTGAGCTGGTCAAGGGCGCGGAGCTTCTTCTCGATGGTCTTGCCGCTCTGGCCCTTGGCCTGGAGGTGGAGCAGGTACGCCGCCCGGTAGGACGACAGGGGGCCGAGGAGTTCATCGGAGACGGCGGCCCGGTAGGCGACCTGCCGGCGGGGACGGCCCTGCTTGATCGAGGTGACGGTGGCGGTCACGCAATCAGCTCCCCGGGGAAGTCGTTCCACTCGACGAGCACGCACTCGGCCGCCTCGCGGGCGGGGACGCTGTCGTTCCACATGTCGTAGAGCGGGGCGTCGGCCAGGCAGGACGACGGGAACTCACACATCCGCACGAGTTCACGGTCCACCAGGACCAGCCACTCGCTGAAGATGAGGCCGTCTTCGTTCGGGTTCAGCTTCGGGTCCATCGGAGGGCTTCCTTTCTTCGGACCGCTGGGCGTGTCCGGTGGTGCGTACTGCTTCGGGACGGTAGCGCAGAATTCCCGCACGGAGTGTTGTTTCGGGCTAGTTTTAGACCCGCTCCCCGTTGCGGGCTAGCAAAAGTGCTGGTCAGACGGGGTGAAACGGGCGGTTAGCTCAGCCAGGAATGAGCACCTCCCTGACACCAATGCAGTGTTGTGGGGGAGCAACACTGCAGGTCAGGGCGGAGCACGTGCTCACGGTAGAACCGCCCTGACCTGCGAGGATGGGCCGCCCGCCCACCGCTCTGCACCCCAGGCTACCACCACTGTTGCCGATACGCAACGCTGACCGGCCGAGGATGGAGCGTACTTACGTCACTCCTCCCAGATTGGACCGGACGGAGGCGAACGGTGCAACGTCTGTCGTAACCGGTCGTCCATCTGTCGCAACCGCTCGTTGCGAAATGCGGACGTTCAGGTATTGACCGGCCCGCGGCCCGGCGGTATCCATTGGTTAGGTCTTGTTTAACAACAGTTTGTCGGTCGAAGCGTCAGGAGAGAGGGCTCCGGCCGACCCCCGTGCAGTGCCGAAGGGAGCCCGAAACCGTGGCAGGCATTTATGTTCCCGGCGTCTCTCTCACCCCTGACGACCTCGCCCAGCTACGGGCGCTCCTTGGCATCAGACGTGACGCCGAGGAGCGCATCCTGCGCCTGGTCGGTCCGGGGTACCCCTGCCTACTGCGGTCCGGGGAGCCGGAGCAGCTCATGACCGACGCCGGCCTTTACCGAGAGAGCGCATGATCTCGCGATAGGCGGTCAGGAGGATCTCCTTCCCCCACGGGGGGAGGATGGGGTCGGCCTCGATCATCTCCGGCAGGGTGATCTTCGGGGGCGGGGCCGCGTCGAGCGGCAGGTAGCCGAGGTGCCGGGACAGGGTGCCCGGGTCGACGCCCAGCGCCTTCTCGATGCGGAACACCAGCTCGGCCGGAGGCTCGCCGGCGAGGTGGCGCCAGCGCGAAATGGTGGTGTGCCCGGCTAGGTCGAGACGGTCGGCCAGGCGCCGCTGCCCGATCCCCTTCTGATCCATCAGCCGGTACAGATCGTTGACGAAGGCTTCACGCATGGCGCGGCGAGTCTCGTTCGCGTCGTCGCGTTCTTCTTCCGGCGTCACCAACAGCCCCCTGGTCAATGGTCCGCCCTTGCTTGGGGACAAGCTCGGTCTTGACAGCGTTGCATTCTCGCAACTGTCCAAACAGTAACTGAGACAGACCGGCACACGGGCGTCAAGGCGCGAAATGCGTAGTGGAACCAGTAATGGGCGGGTAGTGCCAGGAATTTCCAGTTGGTGCGGTATTGACCCGGTGTTGCGAGTAGGCCTACGGTGAGACCCGATGGTGCGCAACAGTGTTTCCTCTGGGAACCGGCGGTCACGGCGCCACCCCAATCCTTACCCGGGGCTCGCCGACCTGATCAAGACCAAGCGTCACTCGCTGGGGAAGACGATCGGGGAGACCGCACGGGAGGGCGACTTCGACAAGTCGAACCTGTCGCGCTGGGAACAGGGCAAGTCCATCCCGAGTGGTCCCCAGCTCATCCGTCTCGCCGCCGTCCTCCGGCTCCACCACACGGAGCTGGAAGCGGTCTGCCGTAAATCCGCCTGAGTCCCCGCTGCCGCCTCCGGGGCGGAGCTGTCCCGAAACGAGGGTCAACATGCCCGACAACACCGTCTCCATTGTTGGCAACGTCACGCGCCAGCCCGATCTGCGCTACGTCGGCAACGGCCAGGCGACGTGCAACTTCGGCGTTGCCGTCAACCGCCGCTGGCAGAACCGTCAGACCAGCGAGTGGGAAGAGGCCACGAGCTTCTTCGATGTCGTGTGTTGGCAGACGCTGGCCGAGAACGTGAGCGAGTCGATCAAGAAGGGCGCCAGGGTCGTGGTGACCGGCCGGCTCGAGCAGCGCAGCTACGAGAAGGACGGCAACAAGCGCACCGTCATCGAGGTCGTGGCCGACGAGGTCGCCCCGTCGCTGCGGTGGGCCACCGCCCGGGTGGAGAAGGCCGAGCGCAGCAACGGCAACGGTGCAGTGAAGCAGGACGTGGACCTGGACGAAGAGCTGTAGTGCCGTGGACCTCAACGAGCTGGCCGACACCTGCCGGGTCATCATCTCCTTGCAGGAGAAGCTCCTCGAATGCACCGAGGAGATCAAAGACCCCGGCCGCATCGAAGCGCTGAACTTCTGCATGGTGGCGCTCGAGATGAAGCGCATGGCCGCCGACATCCACCGCATCGCCGAGGACATGCTCGTTGCAGCGGTGGGGGAGAAGACCGGCAAGCACACCATCGACGGCACGGTCATCGACGTGCGCCGCTCGTACCGCCGCAGCGAATGGGAACACTCGAAGCTCGCCACCCACGTCGCGCTACGGGCCACCGGCGGGGAGATGGTCGAGGGCATGGACGAGGTGGTCGACGCCTTCATCAAGGCTTGCCGGCCGGAGTGGCGCGTCGGCTACCTCAAAGAGATCGGGTTGAGCGACGAAGATTACTGCAGTCGGGATCTCGGTCGGCCGACGGTGACGGTGTTCTAATGCCGACGGTCACACGCACCTGCTGCCTGTGCGGGAAGCCGCTCGACTACACCGGGGTGCTGGTCCGCTGGCGCGACCCCAACGGCGACACCTGCATCGCTCACGTCGAGTGCGCTGATGCGTTCGACGCCATCGTTCCGCCACTGTGCTGGCGCCCGTGGTGGGAACGATGACCGAGCGACTCAACGCCGAGTTAGTCGCTGCCAAGAGGACGCTCTGGAAGTCCCTCGTTGACCTGCTGATGATTTTCTCGGGACTCATCACGGCCTTCATCTGGGACACGAAGGGCTACCACCGAGAGAGCTTCATCCTCATCGCCGTCACCTACTGGGGCGCCCGATGGAACGGACCGATCCGATGAGCGATAACCCCGTACTGCCCGCCGAGAAAGTACGGATCACCACGGACATCACGATCGCCGTGTCCTGCTGGACGTGTGACCCGGACGGCGTCCTGCTGGGGATTCGGGACACGTTCGTTGAGGCCCAGAAGCTGCGAGTAGGCCACATCGCCGAACGACATTCCGACGGTCGGGATCGCCTCATGAAAGAACGCTCCGACCACACGATTCAATCGCCACCTCCCGCCGATTGTGTCCACTGCTGGCATGGGGTTCGGCAGCTCCTTTCGATGCCGCCGATCCCTGTCGAGCGGTGCTGCTGGTGCGGAGAGGAGCATCAGGGCCACCGCTCCGAACCTGCCCCTCCACACGGCCCGTACCAGTTCAATGAGAAGGCGCACCGATGACCGACAACGTCGCCCAGGACGCCGACTATGTACTTCGCCGCCAGTGGGTCGAGGTGGGCGAGAAGCTCGTCCTGCCCCCTGGTTCGATGCTCGCCCTGGCCGAACCCGACGACGTGACCCAGCGACTTTTGCTCTGGGTGCTCGTCCCCGAAATTTCTTCAGGGGAATCCGATGGTTGAGCGCATAGAACGGGACGACAGGCCCGATATAACCGCCCAGGACGCCGATTATGAGTGGCGGTACTGGCTCTGGATGAAAGCCACGTACCCCTTCCGTCGAGCCATCTGGGCGCTCCTGATTCCTGATCCTGAATGTCGGGTGTACCTCTGCGCTAGGCGTGTTGTTGGGTTCTCCGTCTACTGCCGCCACCACACCGATCAGATCATGGAACCCAGCAATGGTTGAGCCGGAGCAGTGGGAAGACCCCGAGACGGGCGACTGCGACGCCTGCGACAACATCGACGTAGCCGTCAGGCCGTACGGAAGTGGAGAACTCCTCTGCCGCCGCTGCGCCGAAGAAGAGGACCGCTGGAAAGCCACACAGATCGACGGCGGTGTCGCATGACGCACGAGCACCGTGGCCTAGCCGAATGGGTGCTCTACAACGAGCACATGTGCAAGCTCATCCAGCGAGTCGGCGCTCCGAAGGCCATCGAGATCGCCACCGTCTGGCTCGAATCAATGGGGCGCTTCTACCAGGCCTACGCCGACGAGTACGGCACACACCACGATGGGGAAGTGTCGTGATCACCGACCCCTGGGCCTGGCAGTGCAGAAAGTGCGGGGCGTTCGTCGACGAGCGCAACACCGTCATCGGCGAAGACCGAGTTCGCCGCCACTACGACTCGCTGACCCGCATGTGGTGCGGGCCGGTGGAATCCGTTTCTTTGAGGAGTGAGCGATGACTATCACAACCAATGGCGAAGCAGCGACGAAGACCGTCGGCGAGATCCATGCTGCGATGGCCGCGGTGCTGCTCGAGCTGCCAGCGGTCGGCAAGGACAGCAGGAATCAGGCGCAGAACTTCAACTTCCGCAGCATCGAAGGCCTGGTCGACGCGCTCAATCCGATCCTCGGGAAGTACGGCATCGTGCCGAGACTGGCCCACTCCGAACTGCTGCGTTGGGATCCGAAGGCGAAGGGCTACGCGGCCGTTGTGCTGAACACGTATCACCTGACGGCCAAAGATGGTTCGTACGTAGAAGCGCAGGGCCTCGGTGAAGGCCACGACTTCGGCGACAAGGCCGTGAGCAAGGCGAACACGCAGGCGTACAAGTGGATGCTCGGTCAGACGTTCTGCGTTGCCTACAGCGATGAGGCTGACCCGGACTCGACCAGCAACGAGACGGAGCACAGGACCTCCTCTGCGGCTCGGGACACGCAGACGGAGAGCCGGAGTGGAGCGGCGGGAGCACGGCCCGCCGCTCCTCCGGCAGATGACCCGCACCCGCCGCTGCCGGGGAAGCCCAGCCTCGACGACCGCCGGATGGCCAACAAGGTGTGGGCCGAGGCGCTGAAAGCCCGGGACGCCAAGGTCTTCGAGCAGTTCAGGGAGCAAGCCCAGGCCAACGGCGTGCCGAGGTTGAAGTTCAGCGATCACGACGAGAAGCAAACCGCCTGGATCGAGTCCATCCGTCACGACTTTTGATCGATGCTCTCGTCCGCCCACGAGGCCTTCCTCGCAGAACGTGCGGTGACCGGCGACATCATCGAGCGCCGGGGCTATCGCACCATCACCGACTGGCGTGAACTCTGCGCCGTCGGCTTCCCCGAGACGCAGGCCAAGAAGCTCAGCCGGGGCCTGCTGATCCCTCGCTACGGGCTCGACGGCAAACCGTCCTGGCCGAAGTTCCGCCCTGACAACGACGAGCGCCGCAACGGGCCGGTGACGAACTCCGCCGGCAAGGAGATCAAGTACGCCAGCCCCGGCGCCTCGTGGAACTTCGTCGACGCGCTGCCCGGCACGAGGCTCAAGGGCGGCGACATCTGGCTCTCCGCCGAAGGATTCATCAAGGCCGACGCCATGACGAAGGCCAGCGGGTTCCCGGTGGTGGCCATCGACGGCGTGTACGGGTGGCGCTCGAGCGGCGACACGGTGCTCGGGCTCGAAGCGCTGGCCTGGCGGGGTCGCTGGTTCCACATCGTCTGCGACTCCGACATCGATACGAACCCGAGAGTGGCCACGGCCATGTTCCGCCTGGCTGCGTGGCTGCGCTCGAGGGACTGCAAGGCCAGGATCCTGCACCCGCCGACGCTCGGTCCGAAGGTCGGGGTTGACGACTTCCTGGCCGACGGGAACCACCTGGCCCAGCTCGTGGCGGCCGACCGGCCGACGAAGGTCGTCAGCCAGGCCTGGGCGTGTAGCCGTCTCGCTCGCGCTCTGAGGACCGCATGACCGAGCCGACTCCCCAGGAGCTACTGGCAGAAGTCGTGCGCCGGGCCACAGCCGATCCCGTCTCGTTCGTGGATCAGGTGCTTGACGACGAGGAACTGGTCGACGCCCTCGCTGCCATCGAGCACTACCACGACCGGCTCTACGGAAAGCTGATCATCGCTCTCGACCAGGTGAAGCCCAAGGTGGTCGGGCTGACCATCTTCAAGAAGACGATACGGAAGCGAGCGGCCAAGCTCAACGGCTACCCGGAGAGCGACGAGCCCGAGATCGACCCGGCAGAGGCGATCCTCGACGAGCTGGCTCAGATCGTGGGCGACGCTGATGACAAGATCAACGATCTCGCTTCGCTGCTCGACGAGCTGGTGGCCTACTTCTCGCGCTGGGTCTGGTTCCCGACGTGGCCGCACGCCCCCCGGATGCTGGCCCTCTGGACGGTCCACACCTACCGGCTCGAGGCGTTTCAGTACTCGCCCCGGGTTATCCTCAGGGCCCCCACGAAGAGGTCGGGCAAGACCACCGGCCTGAAGTTGCTGAACCGGGTGGTGTTCAACTCGCCCGGCATCGAGATTCTGACCACCGCGGCGTCGGTGTTCCGCTCTCTGGCCGAGGAGCGGCTCACGCTGCTGATGGACGAGATCGACGCCCTGTTCGGACCGAAGGCCAGTGGCGGGGAAGACCTAAGGGGCGTCATCAACCACGGGTTCGAGGCCGACGGCATCGTGCGGCGCAACGTGCCCGACCAGAAGAAGGGGTATCGCGTCGAGAAGTTCCCGGCCTTCTGCTCCATGGCCCTGTCCGGCATCGGCCGGCTGCCGGACACGATTGAGGACCGGGCCATCATCGTGGCTCTTAAGCCGAAGGGCCAAGGCCAGGTCGAGCGGTACAACTCCCGCCGGGTCAAGCGCATCGGGAGCGAGCTGCGGGCACTCATCGCAGCCTGGATGAAGAAGCATGGTCACCTGCTTGACCGGGCCGAGGACGACACCCCGGAGTTCCCTCCCGGCCTCGACTCCCGCGCTGAGGACTGCTGGGAGCCCCTCCTCGTTGTTGCTGACACGGCGGGCGGGGACTGGCCCCGGCGGGCCCGCGAGGCAGCCATCGCCCTGTCGGCCTACCGCGACGTGGCCACCAACGAAGGCGACGCACTCGAGCTGCTCGCCGACATCCGTGATCTGTACCAGCTCTACGGCTGGCCGAAGGCGCTGTGGACCAAGGACATCGTGGCCAATCTCTGCCGCATGGAGGAGGGCCCGTGGGCCGAGCTGAAGCTCAACGGCCACCAGTTGGCGAAGCACCTGCGGGGCTTCGACCTGCATTCGGTGCAGGTCTTTCAGAGCGGCGAGAACCGCCAGGGCTATCGACTCGCCGACTTCGAGAAGGTCTGGAAAACCTACCTCGCCGCCGAGGTAAATCTCACTGAGGGTGACGATGATGACGATGCGAATCGTGCAGGTACCGATTCCGACACAAGTCCTGTCTAGAACCCTAGGCCGCAGGTCAGAGGCTATTTCGGGTTCGCAGCTCCGAAACGGAAATGTGCTCTGACCAGGACCCTAGGACTCTAGACAGGACTTTGCGAAAAAAGAGAGGTGCACGAAATGCGAACCGCCGTTGACCACGGAGAGTGCAAATGAGCTTCGTCGCGCTGGAGTGCCCTGAGTGCGGTCGCGCCACGACCTTCAACGGTCGGGGTCGCTGTCGCTGTGGTGCCTACCTCGTGCACCACATGGGGAAGTCGTTCCCGATCACGACACCGGACCGGACCTACGTCTGGGTCGGCGGCAAGCCCGTTCCCTTCCAGGAATGGCGCCAGGCGAACACGATTAGGCGACAGCGTTGAGCGCCAACAAGCAGAAGGGCACCTCGTTCGAGACCGCGGGTGTCGTCTACATGCGCGACGAGCACGGCCTCCCTGTCGAGCGCCGGGCCCTGCGGGGGAACCGGGACTGCGGTGACATCTCGGGGCTCCCGGGCTGGATCCTGGAGTTCAAGAACTGCGTCCGCATGTGCCTCGCCGAGTGGATGGACGAAGCCCACAAGGAGGCGGCCAACGACGGCGCCCCCTTCTACGCCGTGGTTCACAAGAGGCGCGGCAAGAACGTCAGCCAGGCGTACGTCACCATGCCGCTCGAGATCTGGGCGCAGTGGTACCGGGAGATCGGACGGTGACCTTCTACCGCCAGCTCGGCCTGTTCGAGGAGCCCGAGCCCGGGGCCACCGTGAAGGACGGTGCCGGTCGCAAGGTGACCCACCCCGACGGGAGGGTGACCACGAAGACCGGGCGTACGTACGTCTGGCTTTTGTGCGACAGGTGCGGGTGCGGGACCTGGGTCGGCGGACGCGCCCCGGACCAGGCCCGCCTCGAGGAGGAGCAGTACCGCAAAGACCACGGCCGGCCGTGCCGGATGACGCCGCGCTGTTCTGGCCGTCACGTGCTCGACCACGACCCGACGGCATGAACGTCATCCAGTTCCAGCTCCTGTGCATCACCATCCTGCTGGTGATCATCGAGTGGACGCTGGCCCGCCGATGACCGTCGACGAGTGGCTCCAGATCGGCATCGACAACGGCTGGATCTCGAAGCCGGTGTGCGTGACTCACGAAGGCCTGCCGAGCAGCGACGAAGAGGCGATCGCCTGGGACGAGGGGTTCGATCCCTGCGAGTTCGCCGTGAGGTTGTGGCATGACGTATGACCCCGCCGAGTTCATGGACGAGGAGTCCTACAACGACTTCGCCGTTCGCCAGCACCTGTGGGCGCAGCGCCGGCTGGCCGACAGCGAGGTCGACACGAAGGCCAAGGTGGCGAAGATGCTGGCCGAGGTGACCCCGGGCCGGAAGGTCTGCTCGATGTTCGTCACCACCGGCGGGCTCGAGGGCGAGAAGGCTAAGCGCAGCATCTGCGGCAAGCCCGGCACCCGCCTGCTGCGCCTCACCGGCGACTGGACCTGCACGGAGCACGACCCGCTGGCCGGCCCCTACTGGGGGGAGCCGTGCTGCACGAGAGAGGACATCGAATGAGCGTCAACCGGGGGTTCCCGCCGACTTCGCCGACGGCGAACCCGGATTCCGACTACCACATCGACGGCAGGGAAGTTGTCATGTGCGGGAAGTGCAAGCGCACGGTTCCGGCCGGCAAGGCCCACATCGTGGTGCACCCGGCCGGCCCCAACATGCACGTCATGTTCTGTCCCGAGCACTGCCCGTGCCAGGCCTGAGCAAGGACGGGAAGAGGTTGCCGACCACGAGGGCTGCGCTGACCGAGATCCAGAAGGCGCCGATCCCCGGCGACTGGGCGGAGCACGCGGCCTGCCGGGGGATGGCTCCGACGGACGGGGTGAGCCCGAACCCGTTCTTCCCCGAGCGGGGCGGGAGTCTGCGTCAGGCGCGTGGGGTGTGTGCCGGCTGCGTGGTGCAGGCCTACTGCCGCACCTACGCCCTGCGTCACCCGGTCTTAGGAATTTGGGGCGGGATGGATGAGCGTTCGAGGAAGCTGCGCCGACGGGCGAGGAGGAAGGTCTCGTGACTACAGATTCAATCGATGAATCAGTACCTATCGCCGAGAGTGTCGCCGAGTGCGACCTACGCCACCCCATCGACTGCACCTGCGAAGAGGGCATGTTCAGGACCAACAAGGTCGGCTACCTCGTCGTCGTCCACTGGGAGGACACGACCAACATGGCCGACTGGCAGAGCCGTCAGGAGGTCGTTGAGTTCGCCTCCGATGGGGCCTGGATCTGCGAGAACGTCGGCTGGGTCGTGGTCGACAACGACGACTGCATCGTCCTCTCGGGGCGGCGTGCAGGGAAGATCGGCCAGTTCGGTCTGACTGAGCGAATCCCTAAGCGGAACGTCCTAGGTATCTACCGAGCGACCGCCGATGGCCCCGCAGCGATCGCTCATATCGACGGGGAGGCATCGTGAGCGATACGCCCGCTCGGGGCGCCGAGACTGTCGCGCTGCCCCGGACGCCGGGCCTCGTCTGTGAGGACTGCGGCGAGGCCGGCGTCTCATGGGAAGACGGGGTCATCCTCTGTGACGACTGCGCCATCCTCCGGGCCAAGGAGTGGCAGATGAAGAGGGAGCGCACCGATGGCTGAACAGCCGCTACGGGACGCCGAGAAAGTACGCACCTGGGGGGCCACGTTGACCAGGCCGCCCCGCCGCCCTGCCCCCAAGCGGGGACGGTGGATCAGTGAGTGGACGCTTAGCGACTACTGGACCTACGACGGCGAGAGAACCTTGCGGGGCAAGGCTTGGTTCCGTGACTACCTCCAGCTCGACGGTCACGAGGACTGCTGCCACCACACCTGGCAGGTCTACGTCACGGTCGGCGAGATGGTCGAAGACCCCGAGGAAGACGACGCACTGATCGACGGTCCCATCGCAAGCGGGGAGGGCTGATGAAGGGCGGCCACTTCACGTTCCAGAAGGACATCAAGCGGTTCATCCGGTGCCCGACCTGCAACCAGGTGTTCACCGGAAGGAAGCAGCGAACCAAGCATCTCTGCCCCAAGGCTCCAGCCGCACATTCCGACGGGGAGGCGTGATGCTGCTTCGACTCTGGCGCTGGTGGCACCACCGCTGGTTCGAGCGCTGGTGGGCCGCTCATATCGACGGCCACGTATCAGGAGGGAACGATGCCTCAGACCTCGCCTGAACACTGCTGCGGCATCTTCGTCACCGACTTCCGCAACCGTTGGATCTGCCCCAAGTGCGGACTCGTCTGGGCCTGGGACGACCACCTCATCGAGTGGGTACCGACGACCACCACTGCCGCACGCAACGACGGCGGCGTGTCGTGATGCTCGAGCGGGAGGAGCGACGCAGACAGGCGCAGGCCAGGTGGCTGCGCGACCTCGACGACGAGGAGCTGTACCAGATCGCCCGCGAGCTGTACTGGCGGGCCGAGCAGTTCACCAGCAGGGTGCGCATGGTCGTGAACGACGAACTGCGGCGCCGGCGGATGTCCGAGGTGCCGGTGTCGTCCGGCGGCGAACTCGACTACGGGGGGGCGTGATGGGCGGAGGATGGACCGTCACCAAGCCGGGTGAGCAACCGCCGGCCTGTTGCATCGACACCTGCACGAACCCGCCGGCGAAGGGTGACGTGTACTGCCTGCCGCACGCCGCCTGGTACGCCCAGCAGAACGGCACGGCCACCACCCCGCCGCTGTTCCAGGCCGACGACCCCGAACTCCTCGAGCGCGAGGCGCAGAAGGCGAAGCAGGCCGAGGCCGAGGAGTACGCAGCCAAGAGACGCGTGAAGACCTGGAAGTACGCCGAGGACGGCAAGACCAGGATCCCCGACGAGCTGTACACCGACGAGGAACTCGAGGCCATGGACAAGCTGGCCGCGCTCAATGCCGAAGGCCTGATGCAGAGGCTCAACGCCAACGAGACGATGCGCCTCGTGGAGCAGACGGCACCCCAATCCGCCAAGGGGGTATCGCTTCAGGAGCGACTGGCCGAGCTGGAGTCAGAGTTGCACACCGAGCAGGTCTGCGCCGGCGAGACCAGGGACCTGGCCCGGTTCTGGGAGGACACCGCCAACCGCAGAAAGGAACTGCTGGAGGTGGCCCTGCTGCAGCTGAATCGGGTCATCGACGCCAGGACCAGAGAGCAGGCGATGGCCGCAGCTCATGCTCTCCGGTCCCTCATCGACGAAGAACTGCACGGAGTCTGGTAGACCCCCAGTCCCCCTGAAAGGCGCAGTGCCCCAAGCCCTAGGGCGAGAGGGACCCCCGCAGACTAGCGCACGGCAAGCCGACGAGGGGGTATCTCACCGTCAGTTGAAGGCGTGGCCCGCACAGAAGCGCGAGCCTTCCATCTTGGGGGCGGGGCAACCTTCCCGCAGGCAGGGGTCACCGAACCCGCCTTGGTAGACGACGACGGGCGCCGGTTGCGGACGGGCTGACGCTTCAAGCAGGCGGGAGAGTTCGGAGGTCGGCACGACGGACAGGTGACTCGAACCCGCCCCGGGGGTATCGCGCCGGCGTGACAGGCCAGGGGTGGGCGACAGGCCGGCGGCCCGGGCGTCCCGCTCGAGCGCCTGCACCCGGACGTGCGAGATCCCGAGGGCTGCGCCGATGGCCCGGGTGGTCATCCCGGCGGCGCGGCAGTCGAGGACCGCCTGCGCCCGGGCGCGCCCGGCGGCAGCGGCAGCCTCGAGCGCCTGGCCGTGGGCGACATCGGCGAGACGCAGAGCCTCGAGCCGTGGATCGGTACCCCAATCCGCCCCGGGGGTATCGCACCGTGGGTTCACGACGCCTCCAGCACACTGAACGGGTCCGCCGGGAGGCGGCCGGCGAGGGCCCGGTGGGCGGACACGAGGTCAGCCGCCATCGCCCAGGTCGCATCCGACGAGGTGTGCACCGCGGCCAGCGCCTCGACCGTCCGGCGCGACGAGGCAGGCAACAGCCCAACCTCCGCGCCGGTGGCGCCGTGGGCCAGGAGCACCCGTGCGATGCGCTGGGCTTTCGCCAGACGGGCCGAAGCGATCGCTGCTTCCCGCTGCTGATCGGGGGTCACGGTGCCTCCCCCATCGGAGCGCTCGAGGGCTCGAGCAGGACCTGATTCGTGAGACGCCCACCCCAACCCGACGAGGGGGTGCCGCCATGACAGGGGCATTCGCAGCGGCCACCGGGGAGCGCCACCTCCCCGGTGCACATCACATGGGCGGGGGACCACACCCCGCACGCGGCCGAGATCTCGGGAGCGCTCATTTCGACACCTCCCCTGCGGCGCGACGTGCGCCGATCTCGGCCAGCAGCTGGACACGAGCGGCGGCGCGAAGCTCGTGCCACCCGTAGCGCTTGCACAGACGGGCGAGGTACCGGAACTCCGATTCGAGTTCGGCCAGCGTGAACAGTCCAGGGGCGCTCTGCGGGGTAGGTTCGCCGACGCGAGCGTTGCCAGGTACGTACATCAGAAGACCTCCAGGTCCCAGTCGATGACCCGCGAGAGTTCTTCGGGGTCGCATTGCCGGACGTCGCCAGGGGCCAGAGCCGGGCGACGCGTGTTCAGGGCACAGAACTTGCCGATGAGAGAGGGGGATCCCTCCCACACCTCCCCGCAATAGCTGCAGCGGAGGGGGATGAGCTTTCCTGCCGCTCGCGTCATGCCGACACCTTCCGCACGAATCCGGATGCCACCGCGTCGGCCCGCTTGGTCGTGGCGACATGCTTGTAGCGGAGCCCGCGCACGGTCCCCTCGGGGTCCAACCAGCGGGCGTCGGAGCGGTCCGCGTCGATCACCGGACGGCCACGCCAGACGGAAGGAAGCGCCCGGCCACGAGGAACGTCGAAGACGACAACCGGCCGTGCCATGCGGTCCGTCGCACGGTCCGAATGCGTCTCCTTGACGCTATCGACGATGTACACGAGCGAGGTCGCACGGTCACGGCGCGACGTGGGCCACGCGGTGTAGTCGTACGGCTGCACGCCAGCTGCCAGAGCGTCGGAGAACAGCCACGGCGCGAGCGTCTCGAACGGGATGTCAGAGGTTCCGTTGAACCGGACGCCCAGAGCGAATCCCTTCTGCGCCCAGACCGACGAGGAGAACCCGGCGATCTCGTGCGCCAGCAGACGGAAGAACGCGGCCGGGTGAGACGCCAGGAAGAGCGTCCGCGCCAACCGGGCCCGCAGGATGTGCCCGACTTCGGCGCGACCGGACGCAACCTCCATACCGGCCTGCCCAGAGGTGTTCAGGCAGGCCGCACGGCAACCAGGAGTTGCGTAGCGGCAGGTCTGCCACGCACCTGAGGAATCGGCAGGGGAGAGGTACAGCATCCACACGGCGGCCTTCTCGGCGATGCCGTGCTCGGCCTTGGCGGAGCCCGTGGGCTCCGTGGTCAACCGGGGGGCGCCCAGAAGCCCGATGGAAGAGCGCACGGACGCCCAGAGACGCCGGGCATCCCGCACGGACACGGCCATCACGGTCTCGCGGGAGAGGTCGAAGGTCGAGAGGTGACGGTAGAGGTCGCGGGTCCGGGGGGTAGGATCGGAAGCGGTCATGAGGGGCACTCCTCTGGCTCGCGCCCCCAGGTGTTCACGCACCGTGGGGGCAAGTCACGTTCGGTCTACCGACCATGGTAACAGAACGTTACCGCTGGTGGTACCCTCTGGCCAGGTTTTTTGCCAGTACGCAACGGATTTTTCGGGATCGAGCCCGACTTACAGACGGCCGGAGGTGTAACACTTCGGCGCCGACCGCCGGCCGATCGTAATATCGCGGTGCGGCCCAGCTCGGCGCTCGAGCCATCGGTAAGGGGCAAAACCCGAAAAGCCGTCGGCGTTGTCTACCGCCCCACGAGATCGCGAATAAGCAAACCGGTTTGCCGAAAGTACGCTCCATCGGCCCGAAACCTGCAGCGCTGCAAGGCCAAACGCCCAGGTCAACGCTGAAACCGGCGCACCTCCCTACCCGGGAGGGTACTTACGGCGTTGCGGCGACAGCTGCAGCGTTGGCCTCGACGGCCGGCACAGAAACCCTTGCCCCACAAGGGTTTCGCCCACCACCGTGCAGCAATGGCTGCGCCATTGCAGCACTGCGTACGTGGTTGCCCAGCAGAAATAGCCTCTGACCTGCGGTTTTACCGCCCAACTGCAGCGTTCCCTTTGTCCGTTTACGCAGGGGGAAATGTCCGATTACGCGGGAGGCAAATTGACGGGGGGAGTGCCGAGGCCGGGTGCCCTCTCCACGGGGCGAACCCCCACTCCCTGGATGTCTACCGGACGCCGGCCAGGCGCGGTCCACGGTCTTGCCTGCACGTGACGCAGCTAGTGCTCACCGTGTCTGCCCACTCTCCCGCAACCCTTGACCGGCGTCGCCTGCGAGCCTACTATGCACCCGTACGCCCCTCAAGGGGCTTGGAGGCGCACGCCCTACCGGGGGTCTGGGGGGTGTGCGTTTGTCATTTTGTGCCTTTGACCTGCTGGTATGTTTGGGAACGATGGCGTACCTCGTTCTGCTGCTGGGGATCTGATGCCTGCCACGGGTGGGGGGATCCCGGCCGAGGTGAAGCGGGCGTATCGGGAGGCGCGGCGGCTGGGGATGTCGGTGACGGCTGCGGCGCAGCATGCCGGGATCAGCCGGGCGGTGGGGCAGGCACTCGAGAGTGGGGATGACCGGATCGGGGCGAACCGGTCGGAGCAGACGACGGCGTCGGGACGGTCTTCGAACGGGAACCCGTGGGCGAACCGCTACGACGGCCTCGACGAGAAGGACGGGTTGCCGCCGGTGCTGGCCCGGGACGAGCTGTGCGACGAGGCTGCAGCTTCGCTCGAGGATTTCGGGTTGTTCCGCCGGCGGTATCTGGGACGCGGTCCTTCGCCGTGGCAGGAGGATGCGGGGCATCAGATCGTGCGGCTGCTGGCGTTCGCGTCGGAGCGTCAGTCGCAGGAGTATCTGGTGCTCAACGCTCCGCCGGGGGCGGGGAAGTCGACGCTGTGGCACGACGTGTGCGTGTGGATGATCTGCCGGGACCGGCGCATCAGGATTTTGTACGGGTCGCGCACCAACGGGCAGGCGATGAAGTACACGCAGCGGATCCGGCTGACGTTGCAGCAGCGGGGGCTGGTCATCCCGCACTGGCGTCAGCTCAACTTCGGCCTGGCCGTGAAGCCCGAGGGGGTGCTGGCCCAGGACTTCGGGCGGTTCAAGCCGCAGAGCCGGGAGATGATCTGGCAGAAGGGCGGCTTCACCGTCGAGCAGGTCGAAGGGGAGGGGACCGGTGAGAAGGAGGCGACGGTCACCGCCTTCGGGTTCGACTCCGACTATCTCGGGATGCGGGTCGATCTGGCGATCTGGGACGACCTCGTCGACTACGACAACATCCGCAATGCGGAGGTCATCGAGAACCTCCAGACCGACTGGGACAACATCGCCGAGAACCGCATCGACCCCGGCGGGCTGTGCGTGCTCCAGGGTCAGCGGCTCAACCACAACGACCTGTACCGCTACTGCCTCGACAAGAAGGTGCTCCCCGACGAGGACGCCGACTACGACGAGGACGACATGCCGGAGCTGGTGCCGAAGTACCACCACATCATCTACCGGGCGCATGACGAGGGGAACTGCCGGGAGCTGCACAAGAAGGCCGACCCGCCGTGGCGGCCCGACGGGCGCGGCGGGTGCCTGCTCGATCCCCGCCGGCTGCCGTGGCTGGGCAAGACCGGCCTGGCATCGAAGGACCCCGACACCTTCCGGGTCGTGTTCCAGCAGGAGGACCTCGACCCCGAGGCGTCGCTCATCCAGAAGGTGTGGGTCGACGGCGGTGAGGACCGCAAGACCGGGGCGCAGCTGCCGGGGTGCTGGGACACCGACCGGGGGATGTGGGAACGCCCCGTTGGGCTCAAGGTGCCGTACTTCGCCTGGGTGGCGGTGGACCCTTCCCCGTCGAACTACTGGGCCTGCCAGTTCTGGATCTACGAGCCGGCCACCGAACGGCGCTACCTGATCGCCCTGGAGCGCAAGCGCATGTCGGCCACCGAGTTCTTGGACTGGGACCTGTCCGTGAACCGGCCCACCGGGTTCTTGGAGGACTGGTGGGTCAAGGCCGACGAGATCAATCTGCGGTGGCGGGATCTCATCCTCGAGTTCAACGTCGCCCAGAAGTGGCTCGACCAGTACAACCACGTGACCCGCTGGAAGACGCTGCGGGGCGTGACGACCCACAAGCACACCACCGGCGCCAACAAGACCGACAAGGATATGGGCATTCCGGCGGTGCGCAACCACTGGAAGACCGGCCGGATCCGCCTGCCGGGCAACGTGTCCGACGGGTCGAAGCAGCAGTCGCTGCTGTTGGTCAACGAGATGCTGCGCTGGCCGCACGGCGCCACCGACGACCAGGTGATGTCGCACTGGTTCGGCGAGTTCAAGCTGCCGCAGCTCGCCCCCCGCAAGCCGGATCACGGCAAGGCCACGCAGCGCCGGCCGTCGTGGATGAACGCCAACCCGATCACCGTTCCCTCGGCGTGGCACCGGGTGTTCGGCCAGACGAGGAGACCAGCCAATGACGAGGTGGCCTGATGCCGACCGTTGAAGCGATCGCCAACCTCTACTACTCCCGGCGCAAGTCGATGCAGCAGCGCCTGGCGAAGATGGAGGAGGTGCGCCGGGCCTACAACGGCGATCTCGACCTGCCGCTGCCGGAGCTGGCCAAGAACGAGAAGCCGCTCGTCGCCAACCTGATCGCCCAGGGCGTCGACCAGACCGCCACCCGGGTCGTCTCCACCATGCCGAACGTGACCTGTCCGCCGCTCCGGGCCGGCTACGACATCCACGAGGACAACGCCAACGACCGGCGCAACGCCCTCTACGGCTTCTGGGGCATGAACCGCCTCAACCTGGTGCAGCGCAAGCGGGCCCGGTGGCTCATCACCTTCTCCTGCGCGCCAGTGATCATCCGCCCCGACCCGGTGCGGCGCATCCCCATGTGGCAGACCCGCAGCCCCCTGCAGGCGCTGCCGCCGCCGGGCGACGACATGTGCCCGACCGACATGCTGTTCTCGTACCAGAAGTCGCTGGCCTGGCTGCGCAGCATCTACCCGGAGTCGATCGCCCAGCTCGACATCGGCCCGAAGCCCAACGAGGTCAGCCCGGACACGATGTTCACGCTGATCGAGTACTGCGACTACCAGACCACGATGCTCGTCGTGCTCGGCGCCGCCCCCCAGCAGGAGGGCACCCAGAAGACCTACATGCCGATCACTACCGGGATGTTCCGCACCGGGCCCTCAGCGACGCCGCGCTCCGGCCGGCCGTGGGTGCTGCTCGAGGAGTGGCCGAACCGGGCCGGCATCTGCCCGGCGACGTACCCGTGCCGCATCGGGCTGGACGAACCGCAGGGTCAGTACGACGGGGTCCTCGGCCTGTACTGGAACCAGGCCATGATCATGGCGCTCGAGGCCATCGCGGTGAAGAAGGCCATCTTCCCCGACCGCTGGAAGATGGCCCGGCCCAACGAGACGATCCAGACGATCGTCGAAGCCGACGGGATGAGTGGGATCGTCGGCGAGCTGCAGGGCGGCATCATCCAGGATCTGTCCCTTCAGCCCGGCGTGCAGACCATGCCGCTCATGGACCGGCTCGAGCGGGCCATCCGGTTGAGCGCAGGGATCCCTTCCGAGCTGACCGGCGAGTCGGCCTCGAATATCCGCACGGCACGGCGCGGTGCGCAGCTGCTGTCGAGCGCCATCGACTACACGGTCCAGGAATGCCAGGAGATCTTCGAAGCGGCGCTCGAGGAGGAGAACGCCCGGGCCATCGCCATCGACAAGGCCTACTTCGGCAAGGAGCAGCGTTCGTTCTATTTCAGCTGGAACGGTGAACGAGGCCGGGGTTCGTATGTGCCTGAAGAACTCTGGGTGTCGGATGAGAATTACGTCCGGTTCGCAATGCCGGGGGCGGACTTGAATGAACTCACCGTCGGCATGGGGCAGAGGATGGGCATGGAAACGATCTCGCACTACCGGGCCATGGAGCTGGACCCCCTGATTGACGACCCGCACCTGGAGCGGGATCGGATCACGGCGGAGGGGCTCGAGCGGGCCTTTATGCAAGGGCTGCAGACCCAGGTGGCGCAGGGGCAGATCCCGCCGGACGATGCTGCGTTCATCGTCCAGCAGGTGGTAGCCAAGCGGGTCCCTTTGTTCGAGGCCGTACAGAGGGCTCAGAAGAGGGCACAGCAAAGGCAGGCGACGGCGCCCTCGGCGGGGCCAGCGGAAACCCCGGCGGCGCTGCCCGAGGGTTCGCCCGAGACTCAACCCGGGCTGGCTGCCGGGCCGGACGGTGCTGCCGCAGCGGTGCAGGGCCCGACGCAGGGCCAGGCCAACTTGGCTGACCTTATGGGGGCGTTGCGCAGGAGCGGCGGCTGATGTCTCGCACAACCTGGCCTGAGCCAGTTCCGGCCTTCCGGCGTTTGTGGAAGTTCTTCCTCGTCTCCGATGACGGGTGCTGGGAGTTCACCGGCGCCAAGGACACTCGAGGGTACGGCCAGATCCGAGGGGACAACGGCACCCCCCGTGACCCCCACCTCGTTCTGTGGGAGGCGCTACGCGGTCCGGTCCCCGAAGGGCTGGAGCTGGATCACCTCTGCCGCAACACGAGCTGCCTGCGGCCGGACCACCTCGAGCCGGTGACGCACCTCGAAAACGTGCGACGAGGCGACGCCGGCCTGCACAACGCAGTCAAGACGCACTGCCCCCGGGGCCACGAATACTCGGTGACGAACACCTACGTGAACACCAAGGGCTCCCGGGTTTGCAGGGCTTGCCGAGTGCAGGCCAACGACCGCTACCGGAGGAGGAAGCGTGGTTCGAGCGCGTAAGCCGGCCCCCGACGGTCGCGCCGGAAACGGCGGGGCTCGCCAGGGCACGCCCGGCCAGGCCTATAGCAACAGGTCAGATCTACGGACCCAGAAGGTGTCGGTACCGCCGTCCGCCGAATACGGACAGGGGGAGAAGCTGCGTCAAGCCCAGCGGGCGGTGCCGATGGCCGGCGCCCCGCCCGTACCCCAGCCGGGCGCGGGCGCCGGTCCCATGGCCCAGTTCATGACTCCGAACGACACGCCGATGCTCCACGACCCGACGCACCGGCCCGACGAGCCGGTCACGCACGGCATGCCCTTCGGCGCCGGCGCCGGCCCCGAGGTGCTCGGTGGCCCGGCGATGTCGGACGTGTCCGCCCGGCTGCGGGCGCTGTACGCCATCCACCCGACCCAGGAACTGCGTGAGCTGATCCGCCAGCAGGATCTGATGGGCGGATGAGCCCCGTCCAGCCGTGGACCGACCCGGCTGCCGAAGCGGCGTCGCGCCAGCGGGCCAACCAGGCGTGGGACCAGATCCTCGCCATCCGCAGGCAGTCGACCCAGGCGGACGCCCAGGCCGTCTCCACCATGGCCGCCAACTACCCCCACATGTCGCCCGGCCTGGCCGTGCCGCTCGCGCAGGCCGGCGTCGCACCCGACGACCCTCTCGCCCAGCACGTCGCTACCGAGGCGGCGAAGTCGAACAAGAAGAAGAAGGGGTTCTGGGGCAACGTCGGCGACATCGTCAAGGGCATCACCTGGCTGCCGGCCAAGGCCGGTGAGGCCGTCGTCGGCGACGTGCTCAACCCCCTCGGCAACGCAGCTCTCACCGTTGCGAAGCCCGTGGTGCGTGACACCCTGGCCGTGGCTGCCGCTCCGCTCGAGGTTGGCATGGGCGCGCTGCGCAACGTTGCCGCCGCCACCGGCGACATCGGTGCGGGGATCGTCTCCGGTGCGGCGGCCGGGGCCGGTGTGGGGGGGATCTTCGGGGGCATCGGCGCCGTTCCGGGTGCGATCGGCGGAGCGGTCATCGGCGGCATCGCCGGGGCCGGCGCTCAGATGAAGGGCGTCGACATCGCCTCGGAGGGCTTCGTCAACCCGCTCAGCCAGAGCGCCCTCTTCCAGTCCTTCGGGGACGCCGGTCTCGGTTCGGGCTACATGCCGGGCGGCACCGCCCACGAGAAGGCAGCCGAAGCGGCGCGCAAGGCGGCCAGCATCGACGGCCACGCCCTCACCCCCGGCCGATTCCTCGCCACCAGCATCGTCGAGCCCGGCTCGAGCCCGTACAACCTGCTGTCCGGTCTGATGGACGCCGCGGTCACCTGGGAACTCGACCCGATGGCCAAAGCCGGCAAGGCCGCCGGGCGGTGGCGCAAGGCGCAGCAGACCTTCGCTGCCACCGACAAGGAGATCAAGGCCGCAGCCAACATCGGGCGCGGCATCTCCGACCTGGAGAAAGTCGACGCCGGGCTGGTCAACGGCGCCCGCAAGACGGTCATCGGCGAGAAGGTCGACCAGTGGATGTCGTCCAAGAAGGGCCAGACCGCCATCCAGTGGCTGGCCGAGCAGACCGACTTCGAGACGATCCGCAAGCAGCTCGGCGGACGCAAGATCGACGTGGAAACGGTCATGGACCTGACCAACGCCAGGACCCCTGACGAGGTGACCGCCATCCTCAAGCCGAAGCTCGGCATCGACGCCGGCCTCGAACTCAAGCCCCGTGTCGGCTCGAACGGCATGAAGGTCAAGCGCTGGTTCGGCGAGAGCCGCATCGGCAAGTCCCGCCTGTGGAGCGACCTGCCGTCAGGGCGCATCGACTACTCGAAGCCCACCGAGGCCGTCGACCAGTTCAACCTGCTGCTCCACGACGCCAACGTTCCCGCTGACGAGATCGGCCGGCGATCCAGCGAGTTCGCCCAGGCATTGCTGCAGGACACCTTCGAGGGGAACCGGGCTGCGGATCGCATCATCTACGAATCCCTCGGCGGGGAGGGAGGCAAGATCGCCCAGTCGAAGGTGGCCGGTGACTTCATGCGCAAGGCGGCCAGGCGGGCGTCGGCCAACGACATGGACACGCTCCAGGCGCTCATCAACGAGGACGTGACGAAGACCGGCGTCAAGGCCACCTCTATCGGAGGGGAGACCCACGCCCTGGCCCCGGCCGGCTACCTCACCGCCCACCTCGACACCGGCTTCGACATCGACCGCACGACGCTGCGCAACATCCGGGCCGTCACCTCGAAGTACGAGCGGCTCTTCAACAACCCGAAGCTGCAGCTCGGCGTGTCGGCGGCCGACCACATCACGAACGACCTATGGAAGCCCATGGCCCTCCTCCGCGGAGCGTGGACCGTCCGGGTGGTCGGCGAAGAGCAGATCCGCATGGCCGCCTCGGGGAACCTGTCGGTGTTCAACCACCCGATCTCGTATCTGGCCTGGGCCATGGACGACGACTCCCGCATCGCCCAGGTGCTGAAGAAGTACGCCCACCTCGAAGCCGGCGGTCGCGGCGCGGTCGACGTGACCGGCGAGCGCTTCGCCGTCAAGGGCAGCACCACCGTCTCAGCGCAGGACGCCATGGAGGCAGAGCTGCGGGGGATCGCCGACGACCACCGGGCCGGCATCGGCATGCGTCAGCAGGCGGAGGCATGGGCGGACGGCAGCTTCGTCAAGGCCAAGCATGAGGCGACCTACGTCAACGGCCAGGAGGGATTCGACGAGGCCTTGGCCGAGCACCTCGACAAGCTCCACCACGACCCGGTCATCCAGCGCCTCGCCAGTCAGCGCACCGATGAGGTCCGCCAGTGGTTCACCACCGGCGAAGGCAACGAGATCCGCCAGAACCTGGTGAAGCGTCACGGGGCGCCGCTGCGCTCCAACGCCGACGTGGACCGCCACCTGGCCAGGGCCAGAGCCAACCTCGACGAGGCGATCGGCCGGGTCGAAGCGCAGCGCCCGGGCATGCAGAGCGCCGTCGCCCGAGGCGACTACGGCGGTGTCAGGACGGTCGCGCCGATGGCCACCGGCTCGGCGGGTAACCCGGTGCTGCGCGACGTGATCGCCACTGGCGAACTGAACGGCGTGTCGATCCGCAACGCCAAGGGCCAGATCAACCCGGACTTTGTCGAAGAGGTCCGCAAGCTCGAGTGGAAGCCGGAGAAGGCCGTCGGCACCGCCATCATGCCGCCCGGCTCCCGCTACGCCACCGCCCGGGACAACGCCGTGCAGTGGATGTTCACCAACCTCATGTCGCGACCTTCGGCCAAGCTGTCCCGTTCCCCGATGTTCCGCCAGTCCTACTGGGGCGAGGCCGAGAACCTGATCACCGAAGTGGATCGCGCCGGCCAGCTCAAGATCCTCGAGTCGGCCGAGGCGGCCAAGCTCGACAAGGCGGCCATCAAACGGCTGCGCGACCGGGCCGCGGCCAGCACCGGCGATCTGACCCTGCATGAGGCGGACACCCTGCTCAAGGGCCGGGCGCTTGACGCCACCCAGGATCTTCTCTACGACGCCGCCCGCAAGGGCCAGCTCTCCGACGTGATGCGGGTCGTCATGCCGTTCATGGAGGCGCAGAAGGAGGTCATGAAGGTCTGGGCTCAGGTTGGGCTCGACAACCCCGCCGTCGTTCGCCGGGCCCAGCAGTTCCTCACCGCCGCCCGCGGCTCCGGCGCCTTCTACAAAGATCCGACGACCGGCGAGGAAATGTTCACCTTTCCCGGCTCGGAGTTCCTCACCGAAAAGACCCTCGGCATGCCTATCCCGCTCACCGGGCGGGTGGCCGGTCTGAACACCTTCGGTTCCGGCATCATGCCCGGCGTCGGCCCGGCGGTGCAGATCCCGGCGCGCTGGATGCTCCCCGACAAGCCCCAGTTCGACAACCTCAACAAGTTCCTCGACCCGTTCGGGACGAGCGCCACCGAGCAGCAGGGGATCATCGAGCAGCAGCTCCCCGGCTGGATGACCAAGATCCGCACCGCCTGGACCGCACCGGAGTCGGACCGCACCTTCGCCAACACCATCAAGGACGTGTGGGCTCAGGGTGTCTCCGCCGGCCGCTACCGCACCGACACCCCCGAGGACATCAAGGACGGGCTCGAGCACGCCAAGACCCAGGCCCGCTGGCTCTACTTCATCCGGGGCCTGTCGAGCGTGGCCGGCGCCCCCACGCCGCCGTCGCCGGAGTTCATGGCCATGGACAAGGACGGCAAGTGGCACGTCGCCAAGATCCTGGCCGAGGACTACCGGGCGATGCAGAAGGGCGAGGCCGCCAACGACAAGCACGAGGACTACGGCCAGATCGGCCCGGACGGCGCGACCGCCGCTTTCGTCGAGAAGTACGGCGCCAACGCTGCGGCGTTCATGCAGGGCAAGTCCTACTCCACCACTCCGAGCACGCCGTCGACCGCCGATTTTTCGAACTGGGTGCGGGGCGATCAGGCCGCGGCTCTGCAGAAGAAGTACGGCGACGTGGCCAACCTCTTCGGCCCCCAGGGCGAAGGCTTCGACTACCAGCAGTACCTGCGCAACATCCGCTCCGGCGCCACCGTGTCGCTCACCCCCGAGCAGTTCGCCCAGCAGAGCAACGACCGGGTGGCGAAGATGATCTTCTACAACTACAAGGACCGCTTCGGCCCGACCCCCTCGAAGGAGCAGCGGGCCTGGCTGTCCGACCTGCGCACCCAGCTGCGGGAGAAGTTCCCAGGCTTCGACGTGGCCCTGCCCGGCAAGCCCGACCAGGAGACCGTGAAGCAGCAGTACATCCCGGCCATCGAGAGGGCCGTCCAGGACGAGAGCCTCGCCGACAGCGACATCGCCCAGATGGCCCGCATCTACCTGGCTGCCCGGGCCCAGGCCCAAGCGTCGGCCGAGGCCGCCGGTTACACCAGCTTCGCCCAGGCCAAGGCCGCCGCCCCGCTGCGGGAGTGGCTGCGCCAGATCGGCGAGGCGCTCGGCCAGCGGGTGCCGGACTTCGCCGTCATGTACGACCGTGTTTTTGACCGTGAGATGGTCTCGGACGATGTGGCCGACGCCGGGGAGGCGGCGGCGTGAGCTACGTCGTGAGGTCGATGCCGGTGGCCAACCAGACCACGACGACGGCGGCGAACACCCAGAAGGCGATCCAGAAGAGCCGCTGGGAGTCCCGCTCGTGCTTGGCCCGCTCGGCCCGGCCCTGCTCTGCGAGCACGTCGAGGCGGCGGAGTTCTTCGGGGGAGATCTCGGAGGGCATAGCCATGAGTTCACGGTACCGAGGGCGCGGCCCTGCCGATCCGCCCATTCCGCCCACGGGAGGAGATAGCTGATGGCCGACAAGAAGAAGCCCGCCACCACTGACCTGTCGGATCTCGGGATCGCCCTTCCGCCCGTGCCGACGATCGCGGCCGGCAATCAGCGCCAACCCCTCGGTCCAGGGAACCAGGCCCTCGCCGAACAGGGTGCCTATCTCCAGGCCCAGGGCCGCCCCCGCGATCCCAACTTCACGCCGTACCTGACCGACGACGAGTGGATGCCGGCCTACTCCATGAGCACCGAGGACCGCGACCGGCTCAAGGCCCGCATGAATGCCGCCGGCCTCTACGGCACGAGTGGCTACTCCTCGGGGAGCTGGACCAACCAGGACGCCAACGCCTACAAGACCGTGCTCGAGTCGGCCAACGCCATGGGGGTGCGCGACGCCAACGTCGTCATCGACAACCTGGCCGAGTCCGCCAAGAAGAGTCCCCGGGTCCAGGGCCCGCGGGCGCCGCTGGTCTCCCGCTACTCCGACCCCGAGGCGGTCCGCCAGGTGATCCGCTCCACCGCCCTCGATCTCACCGGCATGCGCCTCTCCGATGACGAGGAGCGCCGGATCATGGAGGCCTACAAGAGCTATCAGCTCGGAGCCCAGGCCTCGGAGTACAACGCCGGCGCCGGCGGCGGGTCGGTCGTCGACCCGATGAGCGCCCAGCAGTTCGCCCAGGGGCAGATCGAAGGCACGCACTCCGCCGATGTGGCCGCCGTCCGCTACGCCGAGGGCGTCGACAAGATCCTGAGCGCCCACCGCAGCGTCCCGAAGGTCGACCTCTACGGAGGGCAGGGCTGATGGCAACCGGTATTGGCGACCGGGCAGGACGCCAGCGCATCCTCGAGGGCTTGTGGCTCATCGGCATCGAACCGCCCCAGCTCGCTGTCGACCCGGGCCTCGACGGCAACGCCTTCCTCGACGCGCTGCACCGCAACGGCGTCAACGACGACTTCATCCGCCGGGCCATCGCCGGTGTCGACTGGCGAGCCAGTAGCTCGGGTGGGTCCCTCGTCGACAAGGTGGCCAACCTCCTCCAGGCCTCGGGTTACCGCCAGGACGAGATCGATGCCTTCCGGGCCCGCACGAAGACCAAGGCAGCTGGTGGAACGACCGCCGGCGGCATGGTCATGGAGGAGACCAATCCGGGCTCGATCACCCGGATCCTCGCCGAGCTGTTCAACGACCGCACCGCCGGCGCCATGATCTACAAGGCCACCGGTGGCCAGGACGTGGCCGGTGCCGTCTGGAACCCGTTCCGCACCGACAACCCGCCAAAGAACGCCAACGTCAACTACGGCACCAACGGCGTGATGGTGGCCAACCTGCCGGCGGGAATGACGGCCACCGAGCCGCAGAACAAGTACGCCCAGCCGGCCGTCGGCCCGGCCGTCCAGAACACCGCCACCTCTGGCGTGCCCACCCCGCCGGCCAGCATCAAGGCCACCCCGCCGAAGACGCCCGGCGCTCCAACGATCTCCGGCCAGACTCCCGGCGCGCCCGGAGCCCCCGGGGCGGGAGGACCCGGCGGGGGACCTGCGGGAATCCCGCAACCGGTCAAGCTCACGCCCCAGCAGCTACGCGACCAGGCCAGCGCACGGTACGGATGGGCGGCGGCGTTCGTCGACATCCCCGAAGTAGCGAATCTGATCAACCAGTACGCCAACGGCGACATCTCCCTCGATGAGCTGGATCGCCGCTACCGGGGCACCGACTTCTACAAGACGACCTCCTCCGCCGAGCGGAACTGGCTGGAAATGGAGAAGACCGAGCCGGAGGACGCCAAGGAGAACCTGCGGCTCAACGTCGAGAAGGTCACCAACCTGGCCCGGGCGACCGGCGCCGTGCTCGACCCGGCCCGCATCCAGGAGATCGCCCTCAACGACCTGAAGTACAACTGGACCGACCAGATGGTCAACCAGGCCATCGCCAGCGAGGTCCACTACGACCCCACCGGGGCCAAGACCGGGATGTTGGCCAAGATCAAGGGGATGCAGCGCGACAGCCTCGTGCCGATCTCCGATCAGACGATGACCGCCTGGGCGCAGAGCATCATCGGCGGTACGAAGACCGAAGAGGACTTCAGCGCCTACCTGCGCGACCAGGCCAAGAGCATGTTCCCCGCCCTCGCCGGCGCGCTCGACAGCGACCCGAACATGACCGTGCGCCACTACCTCGACCCGTACGGCCAGCAGGCCGGCAAGATCCTCGGGCTCAACCCCGACGACATCGACTGGACCGACCAGAAGTGGAGCCGGTTCGTCAACCAGGTCGACCCGAAGACCGGGCAGCGCACGGTGATGAACCTGGCCGACATGGGCCGCACGCTCATGGCCGACGACCAGTACGGCTTCGACCAGACCGTCAACGGCAAGCAGACGAAGAACAACCTGACCCGGTCCCTGCTTCAGCAGATGGGCTTCATGGCGGGAGGTAGCTGATGGCCGGCGTGGACGTAGGGGCACTGCAGCGCCAGCACCCCGAGTGGAACATCCAGGACGCGATCGCCACCCCCGACGGCAAGGGGATCTGGGCGGTCGGGCGCGACGGCGGCGTGTTCTCCCTCGATATGAACGGCAACCCCTCGGGCCAGACCCCGTTCTTTGGCGCCTACACCGCCCTTGCCCCGGAGAACCGCCAGGGCAGCCGCTACTTCACGAACATCGTCGCCGACCCCGCCACGGGCGGCTACACGCTGGTGTCGAACATCGCCGGCCAGACCTACAACTTCCGGGGCGACGGGCGCTACAACACCACCGCCACCCAGTCGGTCACCCAGGCCGCCCCGCCCGGCGCTCCCGCCCCCGACCTCGGCGCCCAGGAGAACCAGCTCCGCACGCAGCTGCGCGCCGTCGGGCTCGAGGGGCTCTTCGACGACGCCTGGAAGTACTACAAGGGCGCCGGCGGCGGTGACGCCGGAGTGACGCTCGACTACCTGCGCACCACCGACCAGTACCAGCAGCTGTTCCCGGGTCTCAAGGAGATGGCCCAGCGGGGCGAGGCCTGGAACGAAGGCCAGTGGATGCACTACTACAACGCCGCCCAGGAGCAGGCGTCGAAGTACGGCCTGCCGTCAGGGTTCTTGGACCGGGACGACATCGGCAAGCTCCTCGTGAACCGGGTCTCCGCCGACGAGCTGAGCCAGCGCATCGATCTCGCTGGTCAGGCCGTGCACCGCGCCGACCCGATGATCGTCCAGAAGATGCGGGACTTCGGCCTCTCCGACGGGGACCTGACCGCTTTCTTCCTCGACCCCGACAAGGCCACCCCGTTCGTGGAGAAGAAGGCCCAGTACGTGCGGGCCGGCATCGGCGCCGCGGCGCAGCGCACCGACTTCGGCAGCATCGACTACGGGACAGCCAGCGACCTGGAGAAGATGGGCGTCACCGAGGCTCAGGCGATACAGGGTTTCGGTCAGCTCGCCGGCCAGCACGCCCTGTTCTCGAACACGGCCGAGGACACGATGATCGGCGAGGACATCACTCAGGCCGAGCAGATCGGCGCCCAGTTCGGCAACAACACCGTCAATCGGCAGGAGATCGAGAACCGGCGGGCGCGCCGGCAGGCCAACTTCCAGGGCGGCGGGGGAGCGGCGTCAGGCGGTGGGGGCAGGACCGGACTCGGTTGATCCGCAACCGTCGTTATGCATCGAAGTCGCCTCGGTCGATCATGGCCAGGATGTCCTGGCGTTGATGCTCGGTGAGGGTCCATTCCTTGGTGAGGCGGTAACCTCCGCCGCACATCGAGCAGATGTGTCGAGGACCGACCGGCGGACATCCCGATCCTTCGCAACGGACCCAGATGGGGTCACGCTTCGGCACGATCGTCTCCGTCGATCAGTGCCGTAGCTCTGACCCAGACGCATCCGTCCTCGTGGCCGATCTTCATCGGGTCCCAGTCGCCATCACCGCCGCAGTAGAAGCACCAGTACCAGCCGTCCCGGTCGCTGGTGGTCGGGCCGTGAGAGAGAAGCTCCCGCACTAACTCGGCGTGCTGTTGCTCGGAGGACTTCATTCCTCTGGGGTAGCAGGGTGTTGACTGAGAGTCAATAGGTGATACCCTCGAAATAGAGGTTTCCTCTGTGCGCCGTCCAGCCAGTCGGCCAGAGGTCCACCTCATGCTCGCCTCCCGCTGGCAGCGGTTGAGGCCCCCGCCACGCCTGTCCCACCCGCAGGCGCGCGTACGGGTTCTGGGTGCGACCACAGGAGGAACGCATGCCCGACGACGACCTCGACAGCGACCAGACCGACCTCGTACCCCGTGCGCACATCCGCCAGCTCGAAGAGAGGGCCAAGCAGGCCAAGGACCTCGAAGCGCAGCTGGTGGCGATGCAGCGGGAGAACGCCTTCGCCAAGGCGCTGGGTAACGCGGATCATCCCGCCCGTACGTACTTCGAGAAGGGGTACGACGGGGAGCTGACCCCCGACGCCATCCGCACCGCAGCGAAGGATGCCGGCCTGTTCGCCGCCAGGGAGACCCAGGGCACGCCCGACAACGAACCGAATCAGCCGACCAGTGCCGAGATGGCAGCACAGGCCCGTATGGCTGCAGCGTCCGACGGCGCCGGCGGCAACAAGCCGATCGACCTTGTCGAAGCGATGGGGCCGAGAGGCAGCAAGACGCAGGAGGAACTGATGCAGATGCTGCGGGCCGCCGGCCCCGGCGCACCGTTCCGCCTGTCCGAAGACATGCAGTAACCGAGTGACGCCAAAGGGCGTCGAACCGAAAGAAGGTGAGTCCACTTGGCCGACGCCTTTACGACTACGGCGTCACTCCCCTACGACCAGGCGGCCTACGACCAGCTGGCCTATTGGTCTCTGCGTCCGCAGCTGTACTACGACACCGTCGCCGACGTTCGCAGCACGAACCAGTCGATGAACGGGTCCTCGGTCATCTTCTCCATTCAGAACGACATGGCTGCAGCGATCACGCCGCTCTCAGAAGCGGTCGACGTCGACGCTGTGGCCCTCTCGGCGAGCCAGGTGACAGTCAGCCTGGCGGAGTACGGCAACGCCGTGAACACCACCGCCCTGGTGCGTGGCACGAGCTACGTCGTCATCGACAACCTGGTGGCCAACGCCGTCGGTTTCAACGCCGGCATCTCGATGGACACCATCATCCGTAACGTGCTCCAGGCCGGCACCAACGTGTTCTACGCCGGTGCCGCCACGTCGCGCGTGACGGTTGCAGCTGGTCACACCATGACGGCGGCTCGAGTCCGGCAGGCCCGGGCGCAGCTCGTGGGAGCCAACGTCATGCCGAACAGCGGCAATCTGTACACCGCCTACATCCACCCGGATGTCGCCTACGAC
>JBPYFR010000368.1:0-7340 GCA_051985685.1 Acidimicrobiales bacterium | reverse complement strand
AGCTGCGACTCATGGTGGGAGAGCCTGTCGGCGAGGGACACATCTCGTATGACGAGTTCGTCGCACCGTTTCCGGGCGAGCCTTTGGCAGTGGAGGTCGAGGGTTTCCCGATGCTGTACTCGTCGGGGACCACCGGTCATCCCAAAGGGGTTCGTCGGCCGCTGACCGGTGAGCCCTTCGGGACCTACGCCACCTTGGCTCCCATGCTCGGGGGCATCATGGGGTTCGCAGAGGGCGACGTGTACCTCAGTCCCGCCCCGCTGTACCACTCGGCACCGTTGGTGTGGTCGATAACGGCGCAGCGCATGGGGGGGACGGTGGTGGTGATGGAGCACTTCGACCCGGAGGCGTGCCTCTCGCTGATCCATGAGCATCGGGTGACGCACGCGCAGTTCGTCCCCACAATGTTCGTACGCATGCTCAAGCTGCCCGACGAGGTTCGGATGGCCTACGACGTGTCCTCGATGCGTTCGGTGGTGCACGCCGCCGCCCCTTGTGCGCCCGAAGTCAAGCGGCGCATGATCGAGTGGTGGGGCCCGATCATCCACGAGTACTACTCGGGCACGGAGGGAATGGGCATGACCTGGATCACCTCCGAGGAGGCGCTGACCCATCCCGGCTCGGTTGGGCGGGCCGTCTGGGGCGAGGCGCACGTCTGTGGCGACGACGGTGAGGAGCTGCCCCGGGGCGAGGACGGTGTCGTCTATTTCGGCGGGCGCCCAGACGCCACCTTCGAGTACAACCACGACCCCGAGAAGACTCGTCAGACGTTCAACGACAAGGGCTGGGCCACGCTCTGGGACGTCGGGCACCTCGATGAAGAGGGATACCTGTACCTGACCGACCGCAAGTTGTTCATGATCGTGTCGGGCGGCGTGAACATCTACCCCCAGGAGATCGAGGACGTCCTGGTGCTGCATCCGGCGGTTGCCGACGTCGCCGTCTTCGGCATACCCGAGCCCGAGATGGGAGAAGAGGTCAAAGCAGTCGTCCAGCCCGCCCCCGGTGCGGTCCCAGGCCCCGAGCTCGAAGCGGAGCTGATCGCGTATTGCCGCGCCCACCTGTCCCACTACAAGTGCCCGCGCTCGGTCGACTTCGTAGACGAGCTGCCGCGAGGGGAGAACGGGAAGCTCTACAAGAGGGTCTTGCGCGACGCCTACTGGACGAGCCCTGCGCCCAGCGCGACCTGAACCTCGGGAGGGCTGCGCACATCGGCGTACCACGCCAGCACCAAGGCGACACCAGCGCCGAAGAGCAGCACATTCGTGATGCCGACTGCGGCCACGACCGGTCCGACGAGCAGGTTGCCGATGCCGACCGTCCCACCGAAGCCCATCATCCACAACGCCAGCACTCGGCCCCGGATGTTCTCCTCCAAACGAGCTTGCAGCGTGGTGTTCAGCGCAGTGATGAAGGCGAAATAGAAGGCGCCAACGACGGCGACGTTCACATAAGCAGGCCACGGGCTCCGTTCGAGGGCGAACGCGCAAAGAGTGAGTGAGTACCCCGCCAGACAGACCCGCACGAGAAGAGGCTTGGACGTTCGGGCGAAGACGGTCCCGATGGAGATGGCGCCGCTGAGGGCCCCTGCCCCGAAGCAGGCGTAGAGGATGCCGTAGTCGGGCGACTTGGAGAGGTCGATGCCGAGGTTGTGCACGGCCAGGACGGGCATTTGACCGATGAAGGCGAGGGCGAGGAGGGAGAACACGAACACCGTGACCAGGGACCGTCCGACGACCGGGTCATGGCGCGCCACTGTGATGCCCGCCGTGAGCTCGCGCCAGCGGCTCGCCTTGGTCGGCGGTTGCGGCACGATCGGCAGTGTGACCATCAAGAGGGCACCCACGACGAACAGGTAGGTCACGGCGTTGCCAGCAAAGATCCAGGCCGGCCCGACCAGCGAGTAGAGGATCCCGCCGATGGCCGGCCCGATCACGCGGGAAGCGTTCATCTGGGCCGAGTTGAGCGAGATCGCCCCAGTCAGGTCCGCCTTGCCCACGAGCCCAGGAAGGACGGCCGAGTAAGCCGGACCGAACATCGCGCTGCCGCATCCGACCCCCAGAACCATGACGACGAGCAGGACACGCGACGGCTCGGGGGTGAGGACAACGAGAGCCACGCCGAACGAGAACACCAGCTGCTCGAGCGCCAGGACGATCAGAAAGCGCTTGCGGTCGACCTTGTCGGCGAGCCACCCGCCGACCATAGGCAAGAGCAAGGTCGGCCCCAGTTGAGCGAAGATGATGACGCCGACGAACGTGCTCGAGTGGGTCAGGTCGTACGCGTACGCGCCGAGGACCACGTTCTGCATCCAGGTGCCGATGTTGGACGCGAAGGCACCGAGGAACACGATGCGGAACGTGCGGTGGGACAGCGCTGCCCGGGCCGTCCCGGAGTGGGCTGGGAGCGGAGTGTCCCCATCGACGAGGGCGTCCTCGATCTCCTCAATGGAGACAGTGGACACCACGTCCGGTCTGCCGGTGTTCCCGCTCTGTTCAGCCTCTTGGCGCTCGGGTCGATTTGCTGACTCGGGCGTCACCCGACCCATGGTACGGGAGCCACGCCCCCTCGATTCAGGCTCCCGGCGTTCCAGACCCCCCAGAGGCCACGGCCTCGGTCTCCACTTGCTCCGCCCCGGTGCGCTACTGTGCGGCTGCTCCGGCCATGTGTCGGAGTGGCCCAGGATCAGCGAAGTCCGGTCGGAATCCGGTGCTGTCCCGCAATGGTGAGGCTCCCCACGAGGGAGACGAGCCCAGCCGCCTGACTTGGGTCAACGCAACCAGTCCTCGGACGAAGGGCGGTTCGTTCCGGTGCCCCGTCGGGTGTCGCAGCGAGCGCATTTCGTTCTCCGCGAACCGATGGAGGATGATCGACATGGTCACCAGGCTCCGGCGGAAGCTCATGGTGCTGTCCGCCGCGCTTTTCTGCGCCGGCCCGATTCTGGCGGTCTCACCCTTGTCCGCCGGACTCTTGTCTGGTGGAGCCCAGTCGGGTGGAGTCCTGTCCGCGCAGGCCGCGGGAGCGCCCGGATCGCAATATCCGCTCACGGTCCATGCCGCCAACGGCAGCGTCAAGATTCAGGCGCGACCGACTGCGATCGTCTCGCTTTCGCCGACCGCGACCGAGATGCTCTATGCAATCGGCGCGGGCTCACAGGTGAAGGCCGTCGACGAATTCTCTGACTACCCAAAGAGTGCGCCGCGAACACAGCTCGATGGCAACGATCCGAATGTCGAGGCAATTGCCACATACAAACCGGACCTAGTCGTCGAGGCGGGCGAGTCGCCGAGCCTGGCCAAGCAATTGTCCGTCCTCGGAATCCCGGTCTTGGATAACCCACCCGCGTCCAACCTGTCACAGGCGTACGGCCAGTTTGTCCAGCTCGGCAAGGCGACTGGCCACTCAGCGCAGGCAGTGGCGGAAGTGTCCCAGATCAAGAACCAAATCGATCACATCGTCCGTTCCGTTCACAAGCCGACTCATCCCGAGAAGTACTACTACGAGCTCGACCAGACCTACTACTCCGCGACATCGAGCACTTTCGTCGGACAGGTGCTCTCGCTGCTCGGGCTCCACTCCATTGCCGACGCGGCCAAGGGCGCGGCGTCGACCGGGGGATACCCGCAACTCAGCGGTGAGTTCGTGCTCAGGTCCAACCCTGACTACATCCTCCTTGCCGACACCATCTGCTGCGCACAATCAGCGGCCACCGTGGCCGGGCGGCCCGGCTGGTCCAACCTCTCCGCCGTGAAGAACGGTCGCGTGCTCGGCCTGAATGACGACATCGCATCTCGGTGGGGTCCGAGGATCGTGACGCTGCTCAGCGAGGTCGCGGCCGAGCTTCGTCAGCATCCAGCTCGAAGTTCGACCTCATGAGACGGACCCGGTGACCGTGCCGACCAGGCCAACGATCGGCCGCAACCCAGCCCCGAAACGGGCGGAGGGGACGGAGGGCACCGCGAAGTCCCTTCTTTCTCCTTTGCCGGATGTCAGAGGGCCGGGTGCCCGCCGGACTGGGCTGCCGTTGGCCGTCTCGGCGGTCATCATGATCCTCGTCGCCATCGTCGCGGTCTCCATCGGTCCCGAGGCGATACCACCGTCGCAGGTGTTGGGCACGCTGCTTGCCCACGTGCCCCTGCTCCACTTCCATACGAGCACACCCGCCATCAATCAGGCGATCGTGTGGCAGCTGCGTCTGCCGCGGGTGGTGCTCGCGGGTCTCGTCGGTGCGATGCTCGCAACGGGTGGCGCCGCGTACCAGGGCATCTTCCGCAACCCGTTGGCGGACCCATACCTTCTGGGTGTGGCTGCGGGTGCGGGACTGGGTGCGACGATCGAGATCGTCTACGGCGGAGACTCATCGACGTGGTTGCCGATCTTCGCCTTCGTCGGTGGCTCCCTCGCGGTGGCGGCGACCTATCTGATCGGGGTGGCCGGGGGACGTCGGGCGTGGGGCCGCTCCATCGTGCTCGCTGGCGTGGCGGTGGCCGCTCTGCTGACTGCGATCCAGACCTACCTGCAACAACGTGACTCCGAGCAGATCCGTCAGATCTACAACTGGATCCTGGGCAGCTTTTCGGTGGCATCGTGGTCGAACGTGACCCTGATCCTGCCCTACGTCGTGGTGAGCGGGGCGGTGCTGCTGGCACACCGGCGCATGCTCGACGTCTTGCGAGTGGGCGAAGACGAGGCCGGCACACTGGGCATCCACCCCGCTCGCACGCGGCTGATCGTCGTTGCGGCCGCGACGCTAGGAACGGCGGCCGCCGTGTCGGTCAGCGGGCTCATCGGGTTCGTCGGGATCATCGTGGCTCATTCCGTTCGGCTGACGGCCGGTGCGAGCTATCGGATCGTCGTGCCCGTCTCGATGGTCGCCGGAGCGGCGTTCCTGATCAGCGCCGACCTGGTGGCACGCACCGTACAGGCGCCGACCGAGGTTCCGATCGGGGTCGTGACGGCCTGCGTCGGCGCTCCTTTCTTTTTGGTCGTTCTCGTGTCCCGCCGGGCGGGACGCGGAGTCGGAGCCGGGGCCGAGGCGGGGGCGGGGGCGTCCGGATGAGTCGACTCGGCACAGTCATCCGTCTGTCGGATCGTGTTGGCGTTCGCCGTTCTCGGAGAGCCACGCCCAAATCCGTGGCCGCGATGGTGGATTTGTCTTCGGTGACGGTGCGCTACGACGGCCGGATTGCCGTGCGCGACCTGACCGTGACCGTCGGGAAGGGCGAGTGGGTCGGCCTGATAGGGGCAAACGGGGCCGGCAAGACAACCTTGCTGCGTGCAATGGCCGGGCTGACGGCTCACGAGGGCGTCGTCGTTCTCGGAGGGCGGGAGACCGCCGGGATGGGCCGTCGCGAGCGCGCGCGTGCCCTCGCGTACGTGCCGCAGTCGCCGGAGCTCCCCGACGACATGTCCGTCTCGGACTACACGCTGCTCGGTCGCACACCTCATATCGCTTACCTGTCGGTTGAATCGGCGGCGGATCTTGCCCATTGCGCCGTCCTACTCGAGCGCCTCGGCCTCGCCGAGCTGGCCAGCCGGCCACTGTCGACGTTGTCGGGGGGCGAGCGCCAGCGGGTGGTTCTTGCTCGCGCCTTGGCGCAAGAGGCGCCGATCCTGCTGATGGACGAGCCGACGAGCGCGCTCGACCTGGGTCATCGTGTGGATGCGCTGGAGATCGTCGACGAACTCCGGCGCGAGTGGGGGCTGACCGTGATCAGTGCGATGCACGACCTCACGTTGGCAGGCCAATTCGCGGACCGGTTGCTCCTGTTGTCATCCGGCTCGGTCTGCGCCTTCGGGCCGCCCCCAGAGGTGTTGGAGGAATCGCTGCTGCAGAATGCATTCGACTGTGCGGTGCGCATCGTTCGAACCGACGACGGAGAACTGGTCGTCGCACCTCGACGGTCATCGACGGGTGGCACGACGGCGGCCCCCGATTGGCGAAGGCAGATCCATCGGGTGGAAGTGGAAGCTCGTATGGACGACGGCAGCGACCAGAGGGAGGTCAGACAATGAACGATTTGGGCGTGTCCCGCTCGGTTGGCGAAGGCAGCGACCCGGTCCAACGTGTTCCCCTCCCGGAGCCCGACGTGCCGCCACAGCGTCGGCGGGTCGACTCGGTCGTGGTGGTGAACACTGGGGACGGCAAGGGAAAGTCGACGGCTGCATTCGGCGTCATGGGTAGAGCCTGGGCACGTGGCTGGAGGGTCGGCGTCGTCCAATTCATGAAGAGTGGCGACTGGAAGGTGGGCGAGCAGAAGCTCGCGGTGCATCTCGGAGTCGACTGGTGGACGCTGGGCGATGGATTCACCTGGGAGTCAACTGACCTCGACGAGTCGGCTGCGAAAAACGTGCACGCGTGGCAAGTGGCACGGAAGAAGCTGGAGTCGGGCGACTATGAACTCCTCGTACTCGACGAGCTGACCTATGTCATCAACTACGGGTGGGTCTCGGCGGATGAGGTCGTGGACGGGATCCGCCGGCGCGCGCCGAAGACCAATGTCGTGATCACGGGCCGGGACGCACCGCGCGAGCTGGTAGAGCTCGCCGACACGGTGACCGAGATGAGAATGGTCAAGCACGCATACGAGCGTGGCGTGCGCGCGATCAAAGGCATCGAGTATTGATCGCGTCGGAGCTGCGAACGTTCGGGGGTGCCCCGGCCCAGGCGTGCTTGGCCTGGCGATTGGAAAGACCCATGCTCGCCGCATCGACGGCTCCGGTCGGAGGAGGGATCGGCGTGCGGAAGTGGGTCGTCAACGTCCAGGTGCCGTCTGGCTATGTTCGCCAGGACCTGGGTTCACACATCTCCGAGGTCGTCGGCGCCCTCGGACTCGATAGCCCCGGTGTCGGGATGCTCACGGCGGCCGACGTGGCGCGTGCGACCACCTTCGACGAGGACGATCTTCATGTCGAGGCCACGGTCGGTCTAACATGGCCCATCTGGGCGGCCGCTCCTCGCGAGGAGCGTGTGAGCTCGGACGGACTTGGGCCGGGGACGGTCAACCTCGTGACAATCCTCCCGGTCCGCCACACCGAAGCGGCGTTGGCGAATCTCCTGTGCACGATGACCGAAGCGAAGGTTCAGGCCCTGCTCGATGGTGGCGTTCCTGGTACGGGGACGGCGTCCGACGCGATGACGGTCGTGTGCCCGCTCGAGGGACCGGTCGAGCCGTTTGGCGGTCCACGCTCGGCTCACGGCGCGCCCGTGGCGCGGTGTGTCTACGAGGCCGTGCGATCAGGGACGGAGGCGGAACGGTCGTGATCACGCTCGTCTTGGGGGGTGCTCGCTCCGGCAAGTCCGAGGTCGCCGAGGAACTCACCTCACGCCACCGATCCCC
>JBPYFR010000367.1:0-2191 GCA_051985685.1 Acidimicrobiales bacterium | reverse complement strand
CCGGGGGTGGGGTGCCCTGCCAGCGCCAGCCTGGGGGGATGTACACGCGCAGCTGCAACGTGTCGCTGTCGTGGTCCGGCACGTGCATCCACCAGAGCTGGAATCGCCATGTGCCATCGCTCTCTCGCACAAGCAGATGGGGTACGGACCAGGTGAAGGTCACCGACGTCGTCTCGAGCGGGAGAGCAGCCAGGTCCCACCCAGCAGCCGGATGATCCGACAGGGATGGTTCCCACGCGTCGGGAGGCAACGACGAGTTAACGAACCTGGCCCCCGTGGGCCCGTAGAAGGTCAGGTAACTGAGGGAGTCGCTGTTGATGGCGCCGGGTGGCTCCGTGTCCGTGATGGTCACGGTCGTGGTCACCCGGGCCGAGCCGTCCGGCTCCAGGGTGACCGCATGGTCGAACACTCGGTGCAAGCCACGGCCGTTCTTCGTCGCGTAGGCGAACTCGCTATCGTAAAAGAAGTCTCCTGGTGTAGCCGGGAGCGTCCCGTCCCACCTTCGGTCGGCCAGTGCGGTGCTAACGGGATCGTCATTCGACCACGCCATGGCTTCGCGGTCGTCGAAGGCGGCGCTCACGGCTCGGCCCAGAGGATCCCAGGCTGCCGCTGGCGCGTCCAGCGCTTTCTGCATTACCGCCGAGGCGAGGTCCACGATGAACCTCTTGCGGTCCGTGCCCGGCGCGGTGGCTTCGACGTGGGTGTGGTATTCGACCCGCTCGACCACGTTCGAGGAGGTGATGGTCTCGCCATAGTCGGGGAGCACGACTGGTCCCAGCACCCCGAGGATCCGGCCAAGAAACTCGGGGGTAACCGCTAGCACCCCGTCTACCGGTACCTCCCCCCCGCGCTGCCACATGGTCATGGCCAGGCGGGCCGCGGTCGGCCAGTCTGCTGTGGCGTTGACGTTGGCAAACGTTTGGTGCACGTCTGCGAGCTTGAACGGGCTCGGGGCCTGGTCCGCCGGGACGGCCGTGTCGGGATGGGCGGGATACCAGCTCTCGATCGATGCGTACCGCTCGAGCGAAACATGGCCGGACGCGGCGGAGATCACCCCGTACGTGCCGATAAAGCCGCCGGTGGGCCGGGGCTCGTCCGGGTTCTGAGAAAGGACTAGATAACGTCGGGGGCCGTTTCCCCCCGCGAAGTCGATGAGAGCTGCCAGCCCCTCGTCGGCTGCTTGGGCACGCCTTTGGGCCACGGGCAGCTCCTTGGCCAGCTGCCGTCTGGCCGAATCGAGCGGGCCGATGAGGCGTTTTCCGTTCAATGTCGCGACACGGGTGTTGGCCGCGTTCATGGCCTTCACGCCTTGGTCCAATGTCACCCGTATCCGCCGCAGGGCGTCGACTGCTTCGGACAGCGGCAGGTGCTGGTCAGGTGGGTTCAGGACCTCGGCCGCGGCGTCGGTGACGTTGCGCGCCCCAGTCGTCAACAGGTCGCCTGCGTCGGCATAGGCTTCGGCACCCTGCAACTGCACCCGGACGAGAGGGATGTGCTGCGCCACTGCTCGAACGGGTCCCAGAGAGCGGATCTCGGCGCGCACCCGTGCAAAGGCCGATGATGCCAGGTCGAGATCCCGCCGGGTTGCGACAACCTGATGAGCGCCCAAATCCTTCTCGGCCTGCAACAGGGCGCGCTTGCCCTGCGCTGCAGAGCGAGCGGCTCGCTCCGCCCGGTTGAGCGCGAAGGCTCCGACCACGACAAGGGCCCCGATGAGCGCCAATCCCGCGCCGATCAGGATGCGATTGGCACGCCGCGCACTGTCGGGCGGGCGCGAGGCGTCGCCGCTGTGGATCCATCGGATAGTCCCTGCCGCCGTGCGATGAGCATCGGGGCGTTCACCGATGCGAACCGACTGCTCCCTTCGCGGCGTCAAGCAACTGTGGACTGGCACAGAGGGCCAGCAATTCAGCCCGGCACTCGGCGGCTGGAAGCCTGCGGTCAAAGGCTGGTGCCAGAGCAGGATCGAGCGGCGGCACCGGCACTTGAGAGATGAGCGGATGGAAGGGGCGCTCGTCGACCTCGTCTGAGGTCAGAAGCGCCTCATGGAGCTTCTCCCCGGGTCGCAGACCGGTGAAGACGATCTCGACCGGTTGGGCAGCCCTCTCTGCGAAGCGTCTCGCCACGTCCGCAATGCGAACCGGCGTGCCCATGTCCAGAACGAGGACTTCGCCACTGCGGCCGATGGCCC
>JBPYFR010000366.1:0-16412 GCA_051985685.1 Acidimicrobiales bacterium | reverse complement strand
TCACGTTAGGGCCCAGCTTGTACGCTCGGACGTTCCCGCCCGGATGGCGGAATCGGCAGACGCGGCGGCCTCAAAAGCCGTTGTCCGCAAGGACGTGCGGGTTCAAATCCCGCTCCGGGCACCGACCTTTCGGAGATGGTTGCGCAGTCAGAAGGTGTCGGGTACCGGGCTCGAGACACCTCAAAGCGCCCAAATGATCGCAACAGATCACAAGAGGCGCCGGGCAATGCGAGGACTGATCAACAACACAATCACATTGACGACGATTTCGTCTTCAGCGACGCCGTCGAAGCCTTGCTCGAAGATGGCGATGACTTGAGGATGGCGATGAACAGTGGACCCTCGGTCCTGGACGGCGGACTCCTCTGCGGTTCATGATGGCTCACGGTGGAGCGGTCTCAGATTCGGTACGCGACCGGTCCTGGTGGAATCGACATCGCGTGGCAGGAGTTCGGTCAGATCAAGGGCCCGCGGCTGGTCTTCATCCCGGGCTTCATCTCGCACCTTGAACTCAACTGGGAAGCGGCCTCCTACGCGAACCTCTTTCGAGGTTTGGGGAGTGCATGTCGAGTCATCGTGTTCGACAAACGAGGAACAGGTCTGTCCAGCCGCGACCTCGGATTCGGAAGCCTCGCCGAGCGCGCGGACGACGCGCTGGCTGTCATGGACGCCGCTGGCTGGAATCGAGCCCACCTCTTTGGGATGTCGGAGGGTGGTCCGATGGCGATCTTGCTCGCAACCACCTGTCCAGAACGCGTGGAAAGCCTCTCGTTGTACGGAACGTACGCAGTCGGTGGAGGTGCGGAGCCTGATAGCGCGGCTGCTCCGACCATCGATCCCGACCGGGAGGCGTTGCTCGCACTGTTGCCGGACCTATGGGGAGAGGGCGTGGCGCTTCGAGACTCCGGCCTTGTCGCCCACGCCGACGAAGCACCCGAAGGGTTGGGTGCGCGCTTTGAGCGGAACGCGTGTACGCCGCACATGATCGCTGAGATCATGCGCCGGAACTTTGAAATCGACGTCCGGCCGATTTTGTCGGCTGTGCACGTGCCCACATTGGTCGTACACGCAAGGGGTGACCCCGTCGTGGACGTGGTCTATGGCCGGCATCTGGCTGAACATATCGATGGAGCTCACTATGTAGAGCTCCCGATCGTCATGCATACAAGCTGGCGCGCCGAGGACTACGAGATTCTGCTCGACTCGGTTCTTGAGTTTGTCACGGGCTCCCGCTCGCGCTTCACAAGTGAGCGTGTGCTTGCGACAGTGATGTTCACCGATATCGTCGAATCAACTCGGCGAGCCGCCCAGATGGGGGATCGCCGCTGGAGTGTGCTGCTCGATCAACATGACTTCAGGTCGCAACAGCTCATCGCGCGGTTCGGTGGACGCTTCGTGAAACATACTGGCGACGGCATGATGGCGACGTTCGACGGTCCGGCCCGCGCGGTGCAGTGCGCGCAGAACATTCGGGACACACTCGTAGACGCGGGCATGCCGATACGCGCCGGCTTACACACCGGTGAAGTTGAGCTTCGACATGACGACCTCGGGGGGATCGCGGTCCACATCGCCGCCCGGGTCGCGTCGTTGGCCGAAGAGGGAGAGGTCCTCGTGTCGCGCACGGTGCGCGATCTCGTTGTGGGATCAGGCCTCGACTTTGAAGACCGCGGCGCGCACGAACTGAAAGGTGTCCCGGAAGACTGGCAGATCTACGCCGCTCGCTGATCACCGTGGATGTGCCGGTACTGGTCGGGACAGGGGTGCGCGAAAGCAATGGCTAGGGGTGAGAGTGCGGCACGACGGGGCACCGCTTATCCCAGACGGATCGGTGGCTCACCAGCTTCAGAACTCAATAATGGCACGACCCAGAATCCGTCCCTCCTCCAACGCAGCCCGGGCCTCCTCGATCTGTTCGAGGGAATATCGGTCGGTCACCAGCTTCTCTAGGGGAAACTTGCCCTCACGCATCCACTCCAGGAAGAGCGGGAAGTCGACATCGGGCTCGGTGGAACCGAGACTCCCGCAGTAGTGGCGTTGGTACAGCAGAATGTCGTTCAGGTCGAACGTGACGTCGGCCACGGGAATCCCAAGCAGCACGGCTGTGCCACCCTGGTTGTCCGCCCGTGGCCCTCCTTGCCTGACGGCCCGAAGTATCTCGAGCGCGGTTTCCGGTACTCCGACTGCGTCGAGGGCGTAGTCGACTCCGCCCGAGTTGATCTCCCAAATCGCGTTGACGGCGTCACCATCCGACGCGTTGATGCCGTGGGTCGCTCCGAACTCCCTGGCAAATTGCAACTTTCGGTTCTCGAGATCCACCGCGATGATCGGATGGGCGCCAGCGATTGCAGCGGCGCCAATCGCCGACAGACCGACGCCTCCAGCGCCGAAGACCGCCACAGACTGGCCCCGCTCGACCTTCGCCGTATTCAGCACGGCACCGGCGCCCGTCAAGACGGCGCAACCGATCAGGCAGCTGATATCACTTGGATCTGACGGTGACATAGGAACGACCTTGTCGGCGAACGTCACCATGTGCTCGCTCCAGGTGTACACATCCCCGTCAGCGATCAGGGGCTGCCCCTGAAAGGTGGCACCCGTAGGCGTCGAAACGGGCAGACCACGGATGGGAACACGTGAAACCCACGTCGAAATGACGTGGTCACCTTCTTTCACATGGGTGACTCCCTTCCCCACCTCTGTAACGACGCCGCTGCCCTCATGCCCGAGACCCATGGGTCTGGGCAGCCGAGGGTTGCGCAGTTGGTGCACCTGGGAGTAGCAGACACCGCTCGCAAAGTTGCGGACGGTGACCTGGTTAGGACCAGGACTCGGGAGGTCTATTTCGTCGACCACCAATGGCCCTCGAGGTTCGACCTGTATAGCGGCAGTGGTCTTCATGACCACCTCCTTCGATTCGAGCAAGCCCTTCCTTAAGTCTACGAAGCGTGGCCCTCGACTGGCTCTCGAAACAAGCGAGAAGCGCGCTCTCCAATATCGCGTCAGAGCGGAAATGGGTCATCGCCGTCTACCTCATCACGGTCTTCATCGCACTGCCCACCTTGATCATCATCGTCATAGGCGTGCTCTGAGTACGTCGACAAGAACGTGAGGGCGCGGATCGCCCGCAGGCGCCGGCGCCTGGCCGCCCTCGCCTCCGCCTTCGCCCAGTGGTGCGGCCATGTTGCACTCGACCCCCGGGAGCGGGATATCCCGTAGGGAGACCCGGTGAGCGAGCGCGAGCCCGAGCGTCAAACCTGGAGGTTCAACCGATAAAGGTCGCTCATCCGTTGTCGGCGCGTTGCCGGCGGGTTGCCTTCGCGGAGCCGCGATGAAGGGACGACGCACCGAACGACGCGCGCCAAACAACGGCAGGACTCGTCGCGATACCCCGTGACACCGCGTGACACCGCGTGACACGTGCTTCGTTGTCGGCCATCTCGACCGGTGCCAAACGCTGCGTGAAGTGCTTTTATGCGGGTGGAACGCATCGACAAAGCCGGCTCGCGCCGCGGCACGGCGGTCTGGACAAGACACGAACGAGAGCGACGCGTCGACATGACATGAGCTCGCGAGTGCGTGTCTCTTTAAGAAAAAGCGGGTGTCTTCTTACGAAAGGTGCCTTGACGACGTACACCGGGGTTGGTACCTTGCGTTCTCGAGGCAAGTAGCAGGGGGACCTCGAGGCGAGTAGCAGGGGGAATTTTCAGGCGGGCGAGGCGCGTCCGCAGGCGGTCAGGAAGAAGCTTCAACATGGCGCACACAGGTGTGCCCGGCAAAGAGCGCGAGCGCGAATGTGCGCAGTCGGTCGGTCCCCGGGTCGTTGCGAAGCATCCGTTCACACGGATTGCTCGTAGTGCTTGCCATGAGACCGTCAGAGCCGGAGCGCGTCGATTCATCAGCCGCGACCGAACAGACAATGCCGAAGGGAACGGTTGTCGGGCATGACGGGCGAAGAGAGTTGAAGCAGGAACTCGGACACGTGACGGCCGCAGGTCGACGCGATCCGGCCGATCAACACGCGCCGCGCCTGTGGGGTCGGGAGCGTTGGCCGGACAATGACCCCCCCGGGTCGTCGACCCCGCGACGGAACGACGTCATCACCTCGCAGCGGCGGCCGAACACCGCTCCGAACGCGCACCGTTCTCAGTTCGAGCCTCCGATCGGGCTCGGCCGAGAATGGGCACATCTTCAGAAGATGATCAGGGACGCTCGGGACGGGCACTGCGCAGTCACCGGGATCCATGGATTGCCCGGCTCGGGCAAGAGCTCTCTCATTGAGGCCATGATCGCCCAGGCTCCGGATTTCGCTGTCGTGCAGCTGCCGTTGCCGGTCGAGGACGACATCGGCAACCCGGCTTGGAGCGAGGCGTTCGAGTACGCCGACGCGCACCTTGGGGATTCCCGGCCGTCGAGTGGTCGAGACGCCGAGCCGGACGGACTCCGACAAGCTCTGTTGCAGGCGATACGAACGACGTGCCGTCGGAACGGGTCCCCGGTGCTGCTCGTCCTCGAGGACTGCACCGTTGCCGAGAAGCCGCTGGCGGACTCGATCGCCCGCGCCGTGCTCGATCCCGATCTAGGCGTCCCGGCCGTCATGGTGGTGACCTGGGGTGACAGCCCCGAGGGTACGACGCTTACGTTTGCCCCATCGGCGTTCCCCTCCCATGAGCTGCAACCGCTGACTCTGGAGCAGGCGGCCGACCACCTGGAGCGGAACATCGGGATGCTCCCAGAACCCTTGGTGGTGTCAGAGCTCTGGAGATCCACCGGCGGGAACCCGGCCGCACTGCTGTCGGCCTCGTCCCACCTCACCCATGAAGAACTTCATGGCTTGATCCCGTTGCCCGATCCGCTGCCGGTCGGCGCAGAGACCGTCGATGCATATGGGCAATGGGTTGAAGGTCTCGACAGTGACGCGCGCGCCGCCACGACCATCGCCGCCACAGCCTCCATGTCCCGACCGGTCCTGGAAGACGCGCTGGCACAGGCGGAACTCGACCTCCACGCGCTGCGCGAGGCCGTCGACCTTGGTGCGATCACGATCGTGGGAGACAGGGTCGACTTCACCCATCCCCTGACCCGGGCGGCCGCCTTCCGTCGATCGAGCCCGAAGTTTCAGTCGACGGCTCGGCGAGCGGTCGCCCACGCCTTCGCCCGCGCCGGGCTGATCGAGCGCGCCGCACTCTACGCCGGGCTCGGCAGCTCCCAGCGGGACGACGAAGTGGCGCGCGTGTGCACGAAAGCATCGGAGAGCGCCTTGGATCACGCTGATCCCGACTCGGCCGCCCGCTTCGAAGTGTTCGCCGCTCGTTTCGCCCAGAACCCGGAGCAGGCCGCACGGCATCTCATCCGTGCCTCCTCGCTCTGGCAAACCGCGGGTCGGCCCGATCGGGCCATGGACTGCCTCGCACGAGTCACGGCGGTCAACTCGTCGTCTTCGATCATGGGCTACGCGACGTACCGCGCGGGTCGCATCGCCTTTGCGACGGAGGCTGCACCGCAATCCGCCGCCCAGATGGCCGCGGGCGCCGAAGCCTGTGCGGCTGACTCGTCCGGTGACGCGATCGTGATGTTGGCCAATGCCGCAGCCAGCGCCGTACTCACCGACCAGGTGGAGGACGCGCTGCACTATGCGCAACGGGCGGTTGAACTCGCCGGACCGGCGCGCAGCGCAGAGACGGACCTGGCCGTCGTCGCTCTGGACTCGGTGGCTGCGCTCAGCGGGCGCGGTGAGACGACGGCCGACCACGAGGACCACATCATCCGTGTTATGGAGGCGTCCGGGCGCTTTCGAGGCTCTGCGCAGCTGGCGTACCTCGTCGGGACTGCACTGGTCCAGAACGGGTCACCCGTGCTCGTCCGCCGTTGGTTCTCCTCCATGGGGAGTGCGGCGGGGCCGGCGCCGAACCGCCTCGACGAGGGTGCGGTGACGTTGGTTCGCGCCAAGGAGCTGCTCTCCACGGGCCACGTGGCAGAGGCGGTGGCGGCGGCAGAGCAGGCAGTCGCGATCTTCGACGACCTGTCGGACCGGCCTTTGCTCGTCCGTGCCCTGGGGTGGTGCGCGTGGGCCCACGCCTCGGCTGGAGAAGTGACCCAGGCCTTCGAGTCAGCGGCCCGGTTCTTCTCGCTCGAACCGGCCATGGCCCATTCGGCCCGACTGCAGGTGCTCACGGCACTCGCCCACTGCGAGCTCCAAAGGGGCCACACCCATCGGGCTGTCGCGTGGCTGAGAGCGGTCGAAAGCGAGTCCGTCACACGGCAGGGATACTGGGGATGCGTCGACTGGCCGCTGCTGCCCGTCTACCTGCAGCTCGCTCTTCTGGCGGGCTATGAGCCGCAGCTGCTGCACGACGTGGCCTCTGCCGCCTCCGGCCCTGAGGGAGAGTCGATCGACCACCTCACGGCGTGGAGTGCGGCGCTGCGTGAAACCGACCCGGAGGCCTCGCTTCGCTCTCTCGACCTTGGCCTCCTGTCGGGTCCGGCCCGTCAACCACTCGTCACCGCGCACATGAAGCTGACCTCGGCGCTGCGTCAGCGTGAACTCGGGTTCGTCGAGGTGGCGCGGTTCAACTTCACACAAGCGAGCGAGGAGTTCCAGCGCTTCAGCGCACACGGATGGAGCGCGTTGGCGACGACCCACCTCGACAGCAGCGACGTTCATGCGAGCGGATCAAACCTTCTCGGTCCGGGTCGCCCCGCCCCTGCCGCGCCTTCGCCTGGACCGCAGGCCGATCAGGCACTGCCAACGGAGGCGCAGCCGCCCGGAGGCACCGACGCGCACGACAACGGGCTCCCGCCTTCGTACGAGATCCGCCTTCTCGGCCAGTTCTCGGTTGTCTGCAATGGCACTCCGGCGCCTGTCCCTCTGGGACACGCGGCGCAGGCCCTCAAGGTGGTCGCGCTCTTCGGCCGGATCTCGGTCGACGAGCTCGCCGAGGTCCTCTGGCCCGAAGCCGAGCCCGGGGTGGGGACCAGGAGACTTCGCAACATCCTGTGGCGCATCAAGTCTTCGAGCGGAGACGTGCTTCGTCGCAATGACAACTTCATCTGTCTGGAGGAGGGCGTCGTGACCGACATGGCGGCCTTCGAAGAGGCGGCCACCCGGGCCTTCAAAGAGGACCTCTCGTCAGACTCGGCCCATCGCCTGGCGCGCGAAGCGATCGCACTCTACGGCGGCGAATTGTTGCCCTCCGATCGCTACGCAGACTGGGCCACCGGACCCCGCGAGGCGCTGGTGCAACTCCGTCTCCAGCTCCTCGACCTCATGCTCGCCCACGCGTCGGACTCCGGGAACCGACAGGAGGCCCTGGCGCTGCTGGAGGATCTGATCGACGCCGACCCCTACGAGGAGCGTTACTACACGCAGCTCGCCTCACTGCACCTCGACGCGGGCAACCGCAGCCGCGTGCGTGCCTCGATAGCCCGATGTGAACGAATGCTTGAGGATCTCGGCGTCGAGCCCTCGAGGCATTTCCGCACGTTCGTGCGCGAGCTCGAGGATGCCTGAGGCAGCCATTCCCCGACGCTCAAGCTCATGAACCCTGTGTCCGGCACGGGCTCGGAGGCGGGGCTCGGAGGCTCCCCCCGCAACGCCCGCCGTCCAGCGTGGCCTGCCTCTCGGGGGCGGGACCGTGCTTGGACGCTCACGAGATGCCCGCCTGTCACAACGGAGGTATGCGGACCCTCCTGGTTGCCAGTGCTGGCGGACACTTCGAAGAACTCCGCCTCCTGCGAGATCGACTGGGCGTCACGCCCGGCGAGTCGACCTGGGTCACCTGGGAGACCCCCCAGACCCGGTCCGTGCTGGGTTCGGAGGACTGGATCTCCATCAAGCGCTCGCGGCCGCGGGACGCCCGCCGGGCCATCGGGGACACCTTCGTCGCCCGGCGCATCCTCAGCAGCCGCAAATGGGATCGGGTCATCTCGACCGGTTCGCTCGTGGCCGTGCCGTTCCTCACGGTGGCCCGGTGCTATGGACTGGCCTGCCACTACATCGAGAGCGCGGCCAGGATGACCGGTCCGTCGCTTTCGGCCCGGATCCTCGAGAGGGTCCCCGGCGTGCACTGCTACGCGCAGTCGCGCGAATGGGCGTCGCGCCGTGGGTCGTGGGACTACCGCGGCTCGGTCTTCGACGCCTTCACGCCGGAACCCCGCGCTACCCGGGAGCTCCGCAAGGTCGTCGTGACACTGGGAACGAGCCGGTACGGGTTCCCACGCCTCGTCTCCGCCCTCCGCGCCGTGCTGCCAAAGTCCGTCGAGGTGACCTGGCAGATCGGCTCCACCACGCTGGACGACACGGGCTTGCAGGCGCACAGCCACATGTCCCAGCACGATCTCTCGGCCGCGATGCGTGAGGCCGACCTGGTGATCGCTCACGCCGGCGTTGGGACGGCGCTCCAGGCGATGGAGTCCGGCCACTGCCCGGTGCTCGTGCCCCGGCGGGCGGATCTCGGTGAGCACGTCGACGACCATCAGTTCCAAGTCGCCGCGGAGCTCTCCCGGCGCGGCCTGGCGACGCTCTGCAAGCCCGAGGAGCTCTCGCTCGACGTCCTGTGCGGGGCCGGTGGGCGCGGCATCAGCGCCAGCCCTCACCTGGCCGACTTCGTGCTCCACGGGTCGTGATCCGCCGGGCGGGCCTCGTTCGCAGGCGGCCTTGACCTTCCCGATCGCTCGGCACAACGGAAGCCGCAGGCGATTTGTATCCTCCGCGCGAGCTGTGCCGCTCGCGCGGACACCGTGTTCCAACCCAGACGTTCGACCCCTTCGGCAACGCTCATCAGGAGCCGGCTGCTCCATCCGGACCTGCCCTCCCGCCCCAGGAACGAGACGAGGCCCCGCACCGGGCTCGAGAGTCCGTCGAACACCGGAGCCGGGCGGACGGCGGAGAACCGGTCTGCGTGGTCTGCCCGGAGCAACCACGTGCCCTCTCCCCGCTCGTGCGCGCTGCGCAGAAACGATGCCGCTGACTGCGCGTGCATGTGCGTCGCCTGACACCGGCGATCGAACACGCCGCGACAACCCGCCTCACGCAACCGGAGACCGAGATCCGTGTCCGCGTGCCAGCGCACGGAGAACCGGTCGGAGCGGACACCGACTCGAATCAGGTCGCCACGCCGGGCCGATACGTTGCCCAGCCACAGCCCGTCGAGCACCTCGAGTGCCCCCGACTCGAGCTTCTCGCAGTGGGCCTCGTATTCCGCTGCGTAGAGTCGCGTCACCGACGACGTACCGGAATGGAGTCGAATGGGCATGGAGCCCAGGACGACGAGACCCTTCGTGCCGGCGTGGCGTTCGGCGTGCGCCGACACCAGACCGGGACCGGCAATGACGTCATCGTCCATCATCAGCACGACGTCTCCCGTGCTCGAGCGCACCCCGAGCTCCAAGGCAGCCATCTGCCCCCCCGCCTGCGCCGTGAGGGGGCGCACGTTCGGAAACTCCCGCTGGAGCCCGCTCAGGACCTCGTACGAGCCGTCGACGTCACCGTCCAGCACGATCAGCACCTCCGTGGCCGCCGGATCACCGGCCACCGCACCGACGAACTGGCGGAGCAGGTGACCTCGGCCTCGGGACGCGACGACCACCGACATGGTGGGAAGCGCAACCGACCCGCGGTGTCCTTCGTCGCCTGGGGCGCGGTGAGCGGTCGTTCCCGGGAGATCGCCGAGGAACTCGGGGGCGAGGCTCATTGCCTATTCCCTCCCGGGTCCGGCTGGAGACCCCACCCTGCCATCAGATACGTGCTGTGCACGTTCGACACGATCGCTTATGTGGCGCGACGGCGCCCGGCCAGCCTCGTGGTGACCAATCCCCCGGTCGTGGCGGGCTTGGTCGTGCTGGCGTGTGGCCGGGTGTTCGGCCGGCCCGTGGTGCTCGACAGCCACCCCGGCGCCTTCGGTGCCCAGGGCGACACCGTCTCCGCCCGGCTCCAGGCGCTTCATCGATGGCTGGTGCGACACGCGGACGGCTGCATCGTGGCGTCCCGGCCTTGGGTCGAGGTCGTCCGCGACTGGGGCGGAGACGCGGTCGAACTGCATGAGGCACCCCGTGGGCTCGACGCGCCGGCCCGACCCGAACCGGTGTCGGGCACCCTCAGAGTGCTCTGCGTCGGCCGTCTGGCGCGGGACGAGCCGTTCGAGGAAATGGTGAGGGCCGCCGCCCTCGTGCCGGACTGCGAGTTCTTGGTGACGGGGGACGTCGCCGGAGCTCCCGAGCTGCCCAGCCTGGCGACGGACAACGTGACGTTCACCGGCTTCCTCGACCGCGACGCCTACGACCGCGCTCTTCGCGAAGCCGATGTGGTCATGACGTTGACGACCGAGCCGACCTCGGTCATGCGTGCGGCCTGCGAGGCCGTCTACGCCCGCCGACCCCTCATCGTCACGGATTGGCCGGTGGGCCGCGAGGTCTTTCCGTACGCGGTGCACGTCCCCAACGACGCGCCCGGCATCGCAGGTGGCGTTCGGCGGGCCCGGGACCAGTTCACGGCTTTGGCCAGGGACACAGAGCCGGCGCGCACCCTGCAGCTCGAGCGCTGGAACGCCCAGCTGCCCCGGCTCCGCGTGATGCTCGGCCTCGGGCCTCACGAAGAGGACGGCTCCAACGACGGGGCCAAGACGGGCTTGGCGACACCGTCTCCTCCGCCGCGCCGCAGCCGCGAGGGCGTCATGGCGAGGATTCGCAAGTCGCTCCAGAAGGTCCACGTGTCCACGTAGTAGGTGTCGAGCCGAATCAGCTCCTCCAGGCTGAGATCGTGCTGACCGCTGACCTGCCACAGGCCGGTCAGTCCGGGCCGAACGTCGAAGCGCCGCTCGGCCAGCCCGCTCAGCGCCCAGCACTCTTCGGAGATGAAGGGCCGGGGCCCGACCAGCGACATGTGTCCGACCAGGACGTTGAGGAGCTGCGGGAGCTCGTCGATCCCGGTCCGGCGCAGCAGCTTCCCGACGCCCGTGGTCCGGCCGGCCACGAGCTCCGACTGGAGCTTCGGTCGCGGCCCGGTCGGGTCGACCGGATCGCCTGGACCGGAGTTCTTCAGCGTCCGGAACTTCGCGATCTCGAACGTGCTGCGCCCTCGGCCCAGCCGCTGCTGGCGGAAGAGGATCGGCCTCCCGCTGGTGCAGAGGACGGCGAGAGCCGCCGCGAGCAGGACCGGCGAGAGGAGCAAGAGCGCGATCGGGGCGACAACGAGGTCGAATGCCCGCTTGATCCGGTCCCTCCGAGAGGGATCACAACGCTGCCGCAAGCTGACCAGCGAAAGCCCGGAAAAGTCCTCGATCCTCGTGCCCCACCCCATCAGCTCGAAATACCTCGGGACGAAGTCGACCGCCACCGGACTGGGCAGCGCGCGCAGGATCGGCATCAGCTGCTCCGGATGGGATCTGGTGAAGCCGACGATGACCCGACTCACACGGTAGGAGCGGCACAACTCCGGCAACTGCCCAACCGACCCAATGACCTCGTCCCCCGACGGGTCGTCGTCGACGAGACCCACCACGACCGAGCGTCCGGTCCGGTCCAAACGGCTCACCACGTCCTGGGCGACGGTCCCGGTCCCGACCACCAGGACACGGTCGGCGTTCGCCTCGTCGTGTCGGTGCCAACGCGCGACCGCGATCCGGAACGCCATCATGCTCAGAGCACAAGCGGTCAGGGCCACCACGACCATCAGCGGCGGCACCTGGTCCCGGATCCACTGTCCCGCCAGCGCCTCCACCACGAGAACGGCCGCGATGACGACGATCGACACCTTGCCGATCCTGAGAAGCGATTCGCCCGTGCTCCGGCGGGCCCGATAGACGTCGGACGACCACAGAGCCACTGTCAGGGCGGACCAGAGCACTGCGGCCGTCACGACCGGTCCAGCCGTTCCCCCCGATGCGTGGACGCGGGTCACCAAGGCCACGACCGCTGTGGTCACGAGCAGGGACACGACGGCGTCGCACCAGGCGATGGACGCTCTCCGGGTCGCCCGGTCAACGGGGCGATGCGTGTGGGGCAGCGCGTCGACCGTCACACCAAATCCCCCCTCGCGCTCGCCACCCGAGCCTCGCGGACGACAGAGGTCTCACCTTCGATCGTCGCCTGGACGAAGCTCATGAGGTCGTGCAGCGAACTGATGCCGCACTTGCGACCCGAGGCCACCGCCTCGACTTGACCCGCGAATTCCTCGCGCCCGATCCGATCCGTGTGCAGCCGCACCACATAAGACACCAACATTGAGCGGACGGTACCGGGCCAACGTCCGTGGGCTGTCTCACGGGACAGCCGAATTCCCTGGTCCGGACCGCTATCTCCGTGAGACAGCCGTCACACCGTGGTGAGACTGGGCGGGAATAGCCTGCCCGAATGCCCCGGGAAGTGGACCACCGCCCCACTCTGCGCCGGCCCTCGAAGGCTGCTTCCAGTCTTCGGGCGCGGGGCCACTCCGCCGAGATCCGCCGTCTGCCGGCACCGGATCCTGACCTCGGATGAGCGCCCGTCCCATGTCGACAACTTCCACATCCCAGGGGCACGCCCCGTCCCAGGAGTCCCTCGAGCAGTCGCTCGAGCTCCTGTTCCAGCAGGATGCCGCCTCGGACCGGCCTTCCGCACCAGAGCGGCCGCAACGCAAGCGGGCCTTGATCATGAAGGTCAGTCGCCTCCCCGGGCGTCTGGTCCCGGGCTGGTTGCGGCGGCGCGCCTGGTTGCTCGTGGTGGCTCTTCTGGCGGGATCCGCCGGGGGTTACTACTACGGCTCGCACACGCACACGTCCTACGCAGCACAGGCGACTCTGGCCGTGCCGGCTGGTGCCACCGCGATCTCACCGGGCAGCGCGAACGAGGCGCAGTCACTGGCCATCACCTATGCGGCGGTGCTCCCCAACGACGCCGAACTCCTCTCGCCGGCGGCTCGTTCGCTCGGGGTGTCGCTCGACTCGCTCAAGCACCACCTTGCCGTCTCCGTGCAGACGGGCACGTCCGTGTTGGTCGTGCGCTACACCGCGCCCACGAGCTCGCAGGCGATACGCGGGGTCAACGCCGTCGCCACCGCCATCGTGAGCCAGAAGAATCGCAGCACCGTCGTGCCCCTCAACACGGTCGAGGCGGTGCAGTTGGCCACCTCCGCCGGTGCGACCGGGGTCTTCGCGAAGCACGGTTTGGAGATCGGACTGTTGCTTGGTCTGCTCATCGGACTGATCATGGTTCTGATCGCGGAACGGGTCGATCCCCGGGCGGACAAGTCGAGCGACGTGGCCGAAGTGTTCGGACACCAGGTTGCCGCGGTGCCCAGTGAGCTCTCCGTCCCGGAATTCGGGCACGCCGTCCTCTTTGCGTCGGGACAGAAGAGGACGATGTTGCTTGCACCGCTACGCCGGCGGGAGGTTCCCGCCGCGTACTCCATTGAGCGAACGCTCGCCGCCGACTATCCGGACACCACTATCTCGGTCAGCCGCGCCGTTGAAGAGGGCAAGGCACACCGGCTGAGCGCGAACGCTGAGCTGGTGCTGGTCATCAGATCGGGTGAGCGGATGCGAGCCCTCGGGGACACGTTGGAACGGCTGCGGCTCACCGGTCGCGCGCCGGCATGGATCGCCCTCCTAGATCGTCATGACCTCTACGATTGAGGTCGGGAGTTCGCTCACATCCATCAGTCTTCCCACTCGGACGCGCTGTGCGCGCCTGACCTCGAAAGGCTGGCTGGGATCCCACCTGACGGAGGTGATCCTCCTGTGCTGCGTCGTCGTGCTCCCGGTCGTCGCGGCCATGCTCGGCACCCACAGCGTTCGCTATGGCGTCGGCTTCGTCGCCTGCGTGGCCCTCGTCAGCGCGGTGCTGGCGTGGCCGCTACTCGGGGGGCTCCTCCTGATCGCGCTCGTTCCGCCCCTCTCTGGGCTCGCGCCCGGAATTTTGGTGCCGAGCGTGCGCTTCTCCGAAGCGCTCATCGGGGTGATCTCCCTGACCGTCCTGCTCGGCACCCGACGGTTGGCCGCGCCGCGCTGGGGAATGCTCGAATGGTTGCTCCTGGCCTACGGGGTTCTCTGGGCCCTCCTCGCCGTCTTCGACTCCGTGTCCCTCGGCCAGCATCTCGGCCTCTCCCAATGGGGAAGCGCGTTCGGCCAGCTTCAGTTCCTTCTGCTGTACCGATCGGTGCGGATCACGGTTCGCACCCCCAAGCAGAAGCGGATCGGGCTCGGCGTCCTGGCGTGCACGACGGTGCCGTTGGGGATCTTGGCCATCCTCCAAGAAGCCAACGTGGGGGGGCTCCGGACCTCGCTCGGCGACATCACGGGCAACACCAGTCCAGTTGTGAACTCCGGCATCATTCGTGCCACCGGACTGTTTGCGAACTGGGCCGCCCTGGCGGGATTCGTCCTGCCGATCCTCCTGGCATTGGTGGCGTTGTCGTTGGCCGGGCGTGTCAAGCGAGGAAAGGTGGTGGTCCTGGGTCTGTGTGCTCTCATGGTGATCGCGCTCCTCTTGACCGCAGAGCTCTCCGTGCTCATCTGCCTGATCATCGGCGTGATCGTGCTCGGCGTTCAGTATGGACGGTCACGCAAGATGTTGCTGTGGTTCGGGATTGCGGCCGCCGTCTCCTTGAGCATCCTCGGTCCCGTGCTCGGACAGCGCCTCAACAACGAATTCGGATTCGTCGCCGGCTCGAACAAGGGCACCCTCGTACCGCAGACCGTGTCGTTCCGCCAGGACATCTGGACCCAGCAATACCTGCCGGCGATCGCGCAACGACCCCTCGATGGCTACGGGGTACAGCTTCCCGACACCGTCCAGTGGCAGTACCCCGAATCCCAGTACATCGCCCTCCTCGTCGAGGGCGGTTATCCGCTCCTGATCATGTACCTCTGCCTGCTCTGGGGGATGTTCGACCACGCCCGGCGGGCCTCCCGGTCCCGGGACCCGGTCGAGCAGGCACTGGGTCGCTCGCTGGCGGTGGTCGTCGTGAGCCTGCTCTTCTTGGGCATCACCTGGCCGTTCCTGAGCAACGGCGGGTTCCCACAGGTGGTCTGGGTCCTGTTCGCGCTCTGTGGGCCGGCCAGCAGCCGCTTCGCCCGACCTGACGCGTCGGGCGGCCGAGAGCGGGTCGCCCGACCGCACCACGGCCGGTTCGGGCTGCGGAGACGGCATGAGCGCGACCTGGACGCGGAACGAGAAGTCCCTTCTCTCGGTGTGCCCTGAGCGACTACCCGAACGCAGCTCTCAAGGCGGCGGCGGTGTTGGGATTCGACCCGTGGTCGACGCTGCTCGTCCCATAGTCCCAGTAGTTCGCCTCCACGACGTTGTGCGTGGCGAACCACTGGCTCATGTCCTGTATGAAGGACGCGTCGTCCCCGCCGCACGCCTCGGCCGAGCCGGTGATCGGCTGGCCGCCGGCGCTGCACGTCCCCCATCCGAGACCCCACTCGGGGAAGACCATCGGCTTGCCGGTGAGCTGCGACAGGGAATTCAGCCAGTTCAATCCGTAGGCCTGCGTCTGCATGTTCGAGAACTCCTGGCTCACGCCGGGATAGTTCTGCCACTCGACGTCGTAGACGTCGAGCCCCACGTAGTCGACGTAGTTCTGGCCCGGGTAGTAGGCCGTGAGGTTGCCCACCGAGGAGTCCCCGCGGTTAGGGTTCCACTCGAATTTGAAGTTCGACCCGGACACGGCCCGCATCGTCGTCACGATCTGCCGGAACGCTCCCACGAAGGCGGCGGGACAGCCCCGCGCCGCCCAGGCGGGCCAGTCCAGGTTGAACTCCCACCCGATGCGAACGATGGAGGAGCCGAAGCCGGTGTTCACCATGTTGCGCGCGATCGTCTGGAAGTCGGAGTCGTAGGCGCCGTTCGCCTCCTGGGTCAGTCCCCAACACGATCCGTTCACCACCGCCGGGTTGCTGTCGGGGGTGAAGGTGTTGGGCAGCATGCCGACGCCCCAGATCATCGTGTAGCCCGATCCCTGCCAGGCGCTGTAGGGCCAGGACGCTTGGGTCAGCGAGGCCCAGCTCGTCGGGTCGAGAAAGTCCATCGCGTCGTGAGGCCGCCCTCCCAGGGTCGTCGTGAAGTCAGCCGCGGCAGCCGGATCCCCCGGGCCGGCGTAGACCCCGAGCACGGACGGGTTCGTGGTCGGGTTGGTCGGCCCGAACGCGCGCATCGCCAGGTCGGACTGCAGAAGCTCGTAGCCGGGCTGGACGGTGTTCACCTCCATGGCCACCACGGTGGCACCCGTACCGCCGAGCGACCCGTAGAAGCGCGCGTCTCCGAAGCTGAAGATGCCGCCGTCGGACGCCACCAGCCAGTAGCCACCACCGTCCGGTGTGGTCGCCATGCCGACGATCGGCGCGTTCAGACGCAGCGCACCGGTCGACCCGTAGAAGCGCGCGTCACCGAAGCTGAAGATGCCGCCGTCGGACGCCACCAGCCAGTAGCCGCCGGCG
>JBPYFR010000365.1:0-3996 GCA_051985685.1 Acidimicrobiales bacterium | reverse complement strand
CGCCGGTGCCCTCGGTCAGTGGGACGCCGCGCTGCGGGAGGCCGGCGACGAGGTGGCCCTCCGAGCCGCCATCCACTGCGACATGGGCGCAGCACTTCTCGCCGGCAGTGACCCGGTCGTCGCCTCGAGTCACATTGAGGCCGCACTCGCCGACGCCAAACAATCCGGAGACCAGGCGGTGGTCGCCCAGGCGAGCAGCTTCCAGGCAATGGTCACTTTTCTCGAGGGCGGTGGCGTCCGCCAGGATCTCCTCGACGCCGCATTGACGGGACCGCCACCGTCCGCCAGCCTGCCTATGGACCAGCACCCGGCGCTCATGGTCGGGTTCGTGCTCAAAATGAACGATGACCTAGACGGTGCCCGCGCTCTCTTCGAGGAGGAGTACGCCCGCGCGCTGGACGTAGGAATCGAAACCGGTCTCCCCTGGCTGCTGTGGGCGATGGTCGAGACCGAACTGTGGGCCGGCAACTGGGACCGGGCGGAAGAGCTGGCTGATCACGGCGCCGAACTGGCCCCCGAGTCCAACGGTGCGGCGGGAATGTCGATCATGGCAGCGGCAGAGGCGAGGGTGCACGTCCATCGGGGCCGCCTCGAGCTTGCTCGCCAGAGACTACGGCGGGCGGTCGAATTGGCCAACACGTCGGGCTCAATCTGGGCGGCGATGTTCTCAGCCGAAGTATCCGGACTTGCCGAGCTGTCCGTCGGCGACGCTCAGGCCGCTCACGAGGTCCTCGCCCCCTTCGCCCAGATGGCCATCTCCGCAAGCGTCGCCGAACCGGGCCTGTGGTCCTTCCTGCCCGACGAGATCGAAGCGCTGGTGCGACTGGGAGAACTCGACCAGGCGGGCTCGCTGCTCGAACTGTTCGAGTCACGCTCCCAGCAGCTGGGGCGGCGGCGAGACATGGCTGCCACACGCCGTTGTCGGGGCCTCCTGCTCGCAGCTCGAGGAGACCTAGCCGGTGCTGAGGCCGCCCTCGAAGAGGCGTTGATCGCGCACCGCGAAATCCCCTTCCCCTTCGATGAGGCCCGCACCCTGCTCGCTGCCGGGCAGGTGTATCGCCGAGCCAGGCACAAGGGCCAAGCCGGCCGGTGCCTTCGGGCTGCGGCTGAGACCTTCGAGCGGCTCGGCTGCCCCCCATGGGGCGCCCTCGCCCGCGCCGAGCTTGCCCGAGTCGGGCTGCGCACATCCATGAGCCGTTCGACCAGCACGAACTTGACCAGCACCGAACGGTGCGTCGCCGAACTGGTCGCCGCAGGCCGTACCAATGCCGAGGTGGCCGCCGAACTGTTTATGAGCCAAAGGACCGTCGAATCCCATCTGTCCCGCATCTACCGCAAGCTCGGAGTGCGGTCGAGAACCGAACTCTCGCGAACCTTGACCACGCGATTCCCTCTGCAAGTGTGAAGAGGTGTGGATTGAACGCGTGAGCGGAGCGGCGTGCATTACGGCTCGTGAAGGCCAATCAGTACTCACCGCGACGGAAACGGGAGAGGACCGCCTCGTCCATGCCCCACAGGTCCCGGATGATCGCGCCGCCGTCCACGACCAATGTCTGCCCCGTCACTCGCTCCGAGAGCGCGGACGAGAGAAAGAGCACTGCGTTGGCAATGTCCCTCGATCGGGGGGGTGCGAGTGGATTGACGCGGTCAACCGCCCACTGACCGTCTGGCCAGTCCTCATTTCCCGTGCCGACGTTGCCCGGAGCGACCGCGTTGACGCGGATGCCGTATCGCCCTAGTTCTTGGGCGAAGGTCCGGGCCAGGGAGATAACTCCCGCCTTCGCTGCGCCGTAGGGGGCGTGCATGGCCGCTGCGTTGATGCCGTCCACCGAGGCGATAGCAACCAGGGAGCCGCCTCGCCCCTGCTCGATCATCTTCTTCCCAGCCACCTGGAAGAGGTAGAAGACGTGGCTCAGGTTGTTTGCGATGGTCCAGTCCCAGTCGGCCGTGGAGAAGTCTTCGACGCGGTCCCAGCGAGCGCCGCCGATGATGTCGACACACACGTCGATCGATCCGAGGCCGTCAGCCGCCTTGTCGAGGGCCCGCTGCACCTGAGTCGGCTCGGTCATGTCGGCGACCACTGGGAAGGCCTCGCCACCCGTCGAGATCACCTCGTCGACGACGCCGTGTGCCCGGCCGCGGTCGATGTCGATGCACGCCAGCCTCGCGCCTGCCTCGGCCAGTTTGAGCGAGCACATCCGGCCGTGACCGGCCCGCTCCTTGATCCATCCTGCGCCCGACACGACGGCTCCCTTGCCACGCAGATCAAGATCGATCATCGGATCGGCACCGACGCCTCGAACCGCAATCCCCGCTCTTCGAGCGTTGGCCTCAGCCGCCCTACCAGAAACTTCATCGTCCGCATCACCTAGTTGACCCTCCGGTCCCCGTCGTCATCGTCGCATCCCACGCGTAGTCGTGCAGGAGACCTCCTCGGTCATGCCAGCGTCAGGATGCTGGCACAGGACTCTCGCCATCCTGAAGTCCGCCCGATCGCGTCCCGGCAGCCCCGGCAGCCCGGGTCAGCGAAGCCTCTCACTTCATGCATCCACTCAGCAGCGGGGCAGTGTCCTTCGGCGTCGGTGAGGATCCGCAGACGCGGCGCGCGTGTGCGCTGGTTCACGCAGGCGGATGGTCTTCGCCAACGAGGCGCTCGTGGTCGAACTCCCAGGCGCGCTGTGAAGGATCGCGGAACGGAGATGTCAGCGGGCTAGGGCTCCGCCCACGGAGGCCCATCGATCGGCCCGACTTGGCCGCGCCTGGGTGAGAGCGTTGCCGTGGCTCGAATGTCGGGAGTAGGAGCTCCCTGGTTTGTTGCTCGGAAAGCGCGCTCACCCGGGCGGCGGCCGAGAGTCGATCGCGTGTGGCTTGCCGGTTGTGGTTACCGGCCTTCCTCCATCACCGTGCCACAACCTGGGTGACACAGGCGGGCGAGGCGTGGCACGGGCGCGGTCGCACCACCGAGTGCCCTGCGTCAGCAGGGATTGGCGGAAATCAGGGCGAGCTCAGTCGACGGCAGGCCGTGTCGTACTGCGACACCGCTGCCGTGCTCCCGGCATGTTGCGTCGAACCCGGCCCATTCCCTGCGTAGCGGGTGCCGGCGTTTCCCGGAGTCGTCTCGTTGAACGGGGCTCCAGGTGAGTTCGCCGCATTTCCCGGCTCCGTCGGTGCTGTGCCCGTGCCACAGTTGAATCCGGCCGTCGTACCGGGCTGACCGGTCGTCGGTGTCTGGACTGCACCCGCAACACCGACCGGCACGAGGGTGGCCACAAGAGTCACGGCACCCAAACCGAGGCTGCGTCGGATTTTGGACATGGCAATGCCTCCTCTCCAGGTTTGCTCTATGGCGTACGAACGAAGACTTAATAGGGATTGAGTGGATTTTCGAGGGGAGCCGTGCGCCGGGGGTTGGAACCTCGCCCCACGTCCACAGGGTGTCGACCGTCCGGTCCTCGAGAACGCCGCGACCCCTGAACCTAAGGTCGCAATGGGGCAATCCAGTACAGCGATGGGCCAAACCGGCATGTCAGACCGTGCCCAGTAGCGAGGAACGGTGAACGCGCTCGGATGCCAATGAGCACGCGCGTCGCCGGATCCTTCCCTCTCACTGGCATGCAGTCGTGATTGGCCCGCCGGGGTGCACGTCTTCCACGTCGGCGGTAGAGCTTCCGTTCCTCAACGTGCTCCGAGTTTCTTCTCGATTCCGACCCGGCGGAGTCGAGAGGTTTCTCCCATAACCAGTGACGCCGAGTCATTCCTACCCAACGCTGGTTCGCGAACATTTCCAACATCAGTCGCGTGAAGTTCACTCGCCTGCGTGTACGTGCGTTACCCCTGCAGAAGAAATGAGTTTCCCGTCGGAAGCGAAAGGGTACGACTATCCCCGACCAAGTACTGATGTTGCGACTGTGATCGAAGTCCCTCGCTTTCCAGGGAGCTTGAGAACATAGCTTTGCAACCGGACTGAGAGGGAACGCAAGTGACATCAGTCGCGTA
>JBPYFR010000364.1:0-15762 GCA_051985685.1 Acidimicrobiales bacterium | reverse complement strand
GTTGTCGGACAGCGTCAGGTCGATGAAGGCGCCTTCTCCCCGGTCCTCGGGAACGTAGGCGACGCCCGCTGCCATCGCGTCGCCGATGTCGCGGAACCGCACGGGACGACCGTCGAGCTCGAGCGTTCCGGAGCGGATCGGGTAAGCACCGAAGATCATCTTCAAAATCTCGGAACGGCCGGATCCGAGCAGTCCCGCGATTCCCAGGACCTCACCTTGCCTCAGTTCGAAGTCGACCCCTCGGACCGGTCCGCCGGAGAGGCGTCTCGCCTGCAGCGTGACCGCCTCGGTCTCGACGGCGGGCATATCGGGGTACATCTGTTCGAGCGCCCGGCCCACGATCAGCTCAATCAAGCGGTCTTCGGATATCTGGTCACCCCTGAGGTTGCCCGCCACGTATCCATCGCGTAACACGGTGACTGCTGAGGCCACGTCGATGATCTCCTCCAAGTGGTGGTTGGCGAGGATGATCGTCTGTCCCGCTGCTGCAAAGCGTCGGAGCGCACCGAGCAGTCGTTCGACCTCGGCACGAGGCAGCGAGGCGGTCGGCTCGTCGAGGACAAGCAACCCGCTGTGCTTTTCCTCTTGGTCCTGCAGAGCTCGGGCGATGGTGACCATGGCGCGCTCGGCGGGCCGCAGCGACCGCACCAGGGTGTCGGGCCGGGCGGGGATCTCGAAGCGGTCGAGCAGTGTCTGCGTGCGGCGTCGCAAGGCGCGCCAGCGGATGGAGCCGAGGCGGGTTGTCTCGAACCCCTGGCCGATGGCCAGGTTCTCGGCCACGGTCAGCGTGGGGAACACGGCCGGGTTTTGGTGGACGAAGTGCAGTCCGAGGGCTCTGGCCTTGGCCGGGCTGGTGTTCTCGGAGGGCACCTCTGTACCGCTGACAGTGATCGTTCCACCTGGGTCACCGTGGTAGACGCCCGCGAGGATCTTGATCAGCGTGGACTTTCCCGATCCGTTCGCGCCGACGAGCCCGTGAATCTTGCCGGCTGCAACGTCGAACCACACGTCGCGGAGAGCCAGAGTCCCGGGAAAGGTCTTCGACAGGTTGCGTATCCGCAAAGCGGGAACGGATCGCTCGTCCTCGAACGGTGTCGTTGGACCGCCACCTTTTGAAGAGTTCGCGTTTGTGATAGCCGAGCCCGCGCGCCCGGCAGCGTCCATCAGCCTACGCCCCAGGCCTTCTTGTACTCCGCCTTGAAGTTGATCGGCGGGGTGTAGTCCACGCCGGGAGCCGGCATGTTGTGAGACGCGTCCACGATCGTCCATCCGATGCCACTGTCCACAGGCTTTTGGTGGATGAAGACGCTGTTCATGGTGTCCACGGCGGCCCATCCGCTCCACGTCGACGAGATGGCGTTCGTGGCGGCCACCTTGCCCTGGCGTATCAGGTCGATCTCGTCGTGGAAGCCCTCGCCACCCATGACTTTGGGAGGATTGGAGTTGTTCTTGAGCGCCGGCACGATACACAGGGTCGTGGCGTAGGTGTAGGGGCTCTTGATCCAGGTGGCGGTGGGGTGGCTCAGCACGGCCGACTGGATCTTGTTCACGCACTGGCCGCTGACGAGGTCGGACTGAGTGATGTCCACCGTGTCGACGATCTTTGAGCCCCCTGAGGCTTTGATGGTGTTGGCGAACCCCTTGTACGTCCAGTACAAGACGGTGAACTCGGGATCCTGCACGGCGATGATCTGCGCCGCGTTGTGGGACTTTGAGATGACGTAGTTCGCCTGGTCAGCCCCGTACGACTCGGTGAACGCATCAATGTTTGCCTGGGCCTTGGCACCGAAATTGGTGATGGCGCTGAACAAGCTCTGCTTGGCGCCGCCGGCGTGGGGGTCGTTGCAGTCGAAGGCGTAGACGCTGGTGACAACGATCCCCGCCGCACGTGCCTCTTGGAGTGGTGCTCGCACCGTGTCGCAGTCGATGGCGACCAGGATGATCCCGTTCACGTGGGCGGCGACGGCCTGGCGCACGAGCGGCGCATAGTTGGAGGGGTTGAGCTTGGCGTCGTAGAGAGTCACGTGCCAGCCCGCGGCCTGCGCCGCCTCGACGGCCCCATTTGCAGGTACCGCGCTGCTGCTGGCTGCTTGCCCGGCCGAGATCACGGCGATGGTCTTGCTCTTCGCCGCGGGTCGTGACACCGAACTGACGTTCCTGCTCGTGCCCTTGTACTCCTGCTGGACAGCGCTCGTCGCGCTCTTCAAGACGTTGCTCGAGCTGCTCGTGCTGGCCCCCGCCGAACCAGACGAGAAGACGACTGCCGTCGGCGCCACCACCAACGCAGCGACAAGCGGAACTGTGAGGCGAATGCTCCTCCACAAACCGGTCATCAGACACCCCCCGAAAACCGTGTTCAACCAGAACGATCTGGCTTGCGGCGGTAAGGGTAGCCGAGGTGACTGCGTATCGGACGATCGCGCTCGGGGTCGAGCCCGACGATGCACGGGGGCGCCTGTCTCAGTCGCGAGGGCGCCGCCGCCGGACCTGCGCCGCGCAGGCCAAGACGAGCGTCAGGTGGTGGCGTCAACCCATGTTTCCCGGCAGGGGTGCCTTCCCGCAGCCGTACCCTGGAGCATGGTCGAGTTCGACTTCGACGATGTGTTCGGAGAGAGCTACCTGCACTTTTACCTCCCGCGCCTCACGGAGGCTCGGAATCAAGCAGAGGCCGCCGAGATCATCGACACACTTGGGCTGAAGCCCGGTGATCGTGTACTCGACGCGCCGTGCGGCCATGGGCGTCTCTCCAACCTCCTGGCCGCCGTCGGCATCCTCGTCACCGGGGTGGACTCTTCGGCCGACTTCCTGGACAAGGCTCGCTCAGACTCGGGCGAGGCTGGGACCGGCACCGAGTACCGCCAGGGTGACCTTCGTGACCTTCCCGTCGGCGACGACGGGTTCGACGCGGTCATCAACTGGTTCACCTCCTTCGGTTACTTCGGGGACGACGAGAACGAACAGGTCCTCCGGGAGTTCCATCGGGTGTTGCGACCCGGGGGAATGCTCCTCATCGAGACGATGTATCGGGACGGGATCGTCCGGGCCTTTCCCGCAGCCGGCTCGACTCACGTAGAACGTGCTGGACCAACCGGTGATGACCTCATGGTTGACTCGTCCACCTTCGACGGCATGTCTGGAAGACTCGTGACCCAGAGGATCATCGTCCGGGGCGGCAAGGTATCGACGTCGAATTACAACATCCGCCTGCCCGCGCTCACCGAATTCCGAGATTGGTTGACGAAGGCTGGATTCCAATCTGTCCGGTTCCAGTCACGTCAGGGCGAGCCAGTCACTCTGGACAGCCGAAGACTGGTCGTCCTCGCCATGGCGTGAGGACCCGGGTGCCCCCAGCCTCAGAAAGGCCGGTCGCCCTTGATGGTGATGCGGCGCATGTAGCGGCGATGGCCTCGGTAGTCGTAGAGCGCGTAGTGCTCGACGCTCCGGTTGTCCCACATCGCAACCGACCCCGGTGACCATCGGAAACGGCACGTGAACGGCTCACGTACGGCATGGTTGAAGAGGAACTGGAGCAGCGCCGCCGACTCGTCCGGACGCATTCCTTCGATGCCGACTGTGAAGGCGAGGTTGACGTACAGCGCCCTTCTGCCCGTCTCCGGGTGAGTTCGGACGAGCGGGTGACGTACGACGCCTTGTGCATTGTCGGCCGATTTCGTCTTCATCGACTTCGACAGAGTCGAGTACCCACCTTTGGCGTACTGTGGGCCGGCCGAGTGCTGCGCGACGAGCCCATCGAGCAGGCCTTTCATCGTGTCGGACAGTGCGTCGTATGCCGCGTGTTGGTTGGCGAACAACGTGTCACCGCCAAACGCGGGCACGTCGACCGCATAGAGGATGGAGCCGAGATCCGGCTCCTCGAGGAACGTGACGTCGCTATGCCAGCCGCCGCCGAAGTTGAACCAGTCGTCGGGCTCGGTGATGACCTCTATCACCTCGGGATACGTGGCCATGCCTTCGACGAACGGGTGGGTGTCGAGCTCGCCGAAGCAGCGGCCGAACCGCATCTGGGTCTCCGGGTTCAGGTCTTGGTCACGGAAGAACAGGACGTGGTGATCGAGGAAGGCCCGCCGGATCTCGGCCACCGCGCCCTCGTCGAGTGCCGCCGAGAGGTCCACGCCTCGCACCTCCGCTCCAACGGTGCCCGAGAGGGGCTCCACGGTGATTGCCATGGCGCACATCGTCGCGCACGAGATCGATTGCCTGTCAACGCCGCCCCGAACCCGCCGGCCTTCCTTGGCATGGAGGGAAACTGAGCGATCGTTCAGTGCGCCCCGCCAAGTGCCAGTCGGGTCAGCCGGTTGGGTCCGCTGGCGACCGCGATCAGGTCTCCTCGAGATGTGATTGACGAAGCATCACACGAGTAGTAAGCCCAATTTCGCAATTGCACGAGTCGTGGTCATGCGGTCGGGGGGTACGCACGTGAGAAGTCGTTTCGCGTCTCAAACGGCGCATTTGGTATTGACGATGGCCTTGCTGGTCGGGGGACTAGTCGGAGTGACGGCGTTGTCGGAAGGTGCGCTTACTGCAGCGGCGCCGCCGTCCGAACGGGCGCAAGCGTCGCCTAGTCCCGCCGGCTACTGGATGGCAGCCTCTGACGGCGGTGTGTTCGCCAAGGGTGCTGCTCCCTTCGAAGGCTCTCTTGGTGGCAAACACCTGGATGCCCCCATCGTAGGAATGGCCGTCACACCCTCGAGCACCGGCTATTGGCTTGTTGCGTCGGACGGTGGAGTCTTCAGTTTCGGTGATGCGTCCTTCTTCGGGTCACTGGGTGGCAGACGGTTGAATGCCCCCATCGTCGGAATGGCCGCGTCGCCGACCGGGAACGGTTATTGGCTCGTCGCTTCCGACGGCGGAGTTTTCAGCTTTGGTGACGCAACGTTCCGTGGCTCAGTAGGTGACAAACCGCTCAACGCACCAATCGTCGGAATGACTGCGTCACCAACCGGGAACGGTTACTGGCTCGTCGCTTCCGACGGCGGAGTCTTCAACTTTGGGGACGCGACGTTTCAGGGTTCAATGGCTAAGACGCCTCTGAACTCGACGATCGTTGGAATCAGTGGGACTCCGGCCGGTGATGGGTACCGGCTTGTGTCGTCGGACGGCGGCGTTTTCGACTTCGGGTCGGCCACTTTCGAAGGATCATTGTCGGGCAGGCCGTTGCATGCTCCGATCGTGGGCATGGCCGCCACCGCGCAAGGGAACGGCTACTGGCTGGTGGCGGCGGACGGTCGGGTATTCAACTTCGGGACCCCCGCCTTCATGGGATCGCTCGGCGCGGTGAAGCAGAACAGGCCTATCGTCGCTGTGGCGACAGTCGGTCCGGCGATTGGGGGTCGCGCTCTGCTGGTCGGAACCTTCGACGGAATACCTGGGCAATATCAGACCATCCAGGATGCCGTGAATGCCGCCCAACCCGGCGACTGGATCCTCATCGCTCCGGGCGACTACCACGAGCAGGCCGACCACCTCAATCCACCGTCCGCTGCCGACGTATCGCTCGGATGGTATGGCGGCGTCGAGATCCATACCAACGACATCCATCTGCGCGGCTTGAACCGGAGCTCGGTCGTGGTGGACGGCACCCGGCCGGGTGCACCGCAGTGCAGCAGTAACGCCGCCGACCAGGACCTTGGGGCATTGAACTCGGCCAACGCCCCGCTCGGGCGGAACGGGATCGACATCTGGGCCAACGGCGTCTCGGTCCAGAACCTCACCGTATGCAACTTCCAACTCGTCCAGAACAGCGCAGGCAACCAGGCGGGAAACGGTGGAAACGAGATTTGGTGGGATGGCGGGGACGGCACCGGCAAGATCGGGCTCCAGGGCTACGAGGGTAGCGATTTGACGGCCACCGATACCTTCAACGGCACGGTCAGTAGTGGCTCCGCCTACGGAAACTACGGCATTTTTTCCGCGGGGTCGCAGGGGCCCGGAGTGTGGAACCAGATCTACGCAAACAACTTCGCCGACTCGGGAATGTACATCGGAGCTTGCCAGCAATTGTGCGACGCGTGGGTGGACAACGCGTGGATGGAGAACAACGCCCTCGGCTATTCAGGCACCAATTCGGGAGGAACCCTTGTCGTCGAGCACTCCCAGTTCGACAACAACATGGATGGACTCGACACCAACACCCAGAGCGCCGGTGATCCACCGCCACCGCAGAACGGAGCCTGTCCATACGACGGAGTCAGCGGCTTGACCGGTACCCACTCGTGCTGGGTCTTTATGGACAACTACTCGCACGACAACAACAACACGCGGGTTCCGGGCGCCGGATTGTCCGGAGAGCCCCCCGGGACCGGGATGACCGTGTCGGGAGCTACCAACGACACCGTCATGGACAACACCTTTGCCAACAATGACGCCTGGGGCACCTTGATCGTGCCCTTTCCCGACAGCGATCCCGGGTCCACCGGGGTGTGCACGGGCTCGGGTGGGAATCTGGTGGCTGGGTTTTGCATCTACGACCCCGAGGGCGACGCGCTGCTCAACAACACGTTCTCCGGCAACGGTGGCTACGGCAATCCGACGAATGGTGACTTCGGGCAGATCACGTTCTTTGGCGGAGAGCCACAAAACTGTTACGGAGGAAACGTTGCCCCGGACGGCTCGGCACCCTCTGACCTCGAGCAGACCCAGCCCTCCGGTTCCTGCGGCGTGACGACCACCGCTGCCAACACTGGGAGCGCTCTTCTCACCCAAGTGTTGTGTGCCACCGGATTCGCCTCCAGCTTTGGGGTTTCATGCACCGGGATCACCTACCCGAAACCGTCAACGCCCCCGATCATGACGACGGTACCGACGAACCTTCCAACCATGCCCAATCCGTGCCAAGGAGTGCCGGCGAACAGGTGGTGCGTTGGCGGGAGACCCATCTCGGGTTGAGTCTCTTGATGCGAGACTGGCCAACAGTGAGTCGTGGGTGTCGGCTCGAAGATCACCCACTCGGGTAACGCACGATCCCGTCAGCTCTGTGCAGCCACTCCTTCGCAGCGGAGGCGGCGCGCGGGGGTCGGCGCACCAATGAGGTGACGACGAGCGGTGGTATCGTTCGCGTTCGTCAACCTGGTTGGGTGATGACTGGCGCGAAGACGTCGGGCTGACATGAGTTCCCATCGTGCCGAACTGCGGGGTAACCGGATGCAGAAACCTATCGAGCGACGTCAGCTACTCGGTGGTGGAGCGTTGGCCCTCGCCGGGCTGTCCGGGGGCGCAGTCGTCGGGACGTCGGGTGTGGCGTCTGCGGCCGCCGTGCCCATCCCAACTCCGCCCGGCAAATCCCAGTCGATATCGTTCGGTTGGGAGGTAGACGATCTTCACGACAACGGTGCTGACGTGTCCTTCGAGATCCTCGAAGACATGGTCCTCGTTGCCGCCAATGTGGAGGTGGCCACTGTGTTGATCTCACTGCCATCGACGGCTGGATTCCAGGAGGTCTTGTGCCAGGCAGCGATCTCCCGTCAAGCACCTCCTGCCTATGGACCAGCGCCGACGGCCTACCTGCAGTCCCCGATCACCGCCGACTTCGGGAAGGTGGCGTTCTACAACCCGAGCAACATCGTCACTGTTAGCGACTCCGCACCCCTGCAGGACAAGTTCGTGTCCATCATCCTGAAATCGTGGGTTCCGCTGGATGGAACGGCGTCGTCGGCGTCGCGGCACGTTCATACCGAGCCCAACATGGCTGTCCAACAAGGCGATTACCTGATGTTCCACATGGACCACTCCGGTGTCGAGGTCAAAGGTGAGATGCAGGTGGTCCTGACCTATGAACTCGGAGGCGGCGGATGATGGCGGCGGGGGCGGGGGTACGCTCTCCGCTCAATCGTCGCGTCGTCTCCTTCGGGTGGGAACTCGTCGATCTCTTTAACAACGGCGCCGACCTCTACCTTCCGGTCGAAGTCGACATGCACATGATTGCTGTGGAGGTCGACATCGCCACCATGCTTTTTTTGGGTCCCGCCCCGTTCGGGCCGGGGCCACTCCAAGTGCTCTGTACCGGTGCCGTCGGTCGCGGCGCACCTCCCTCTTTCGGACCACCGCCCGAGGCCGCGCTCAATCAACCGGCCTCCAGCAACGTCGGAGCCCTTACCGTCTACAACCCGTCGGACCTCGGCGTGACCCTCGATCCCTCGACAGTTGCACAGGACGGATTCCTCCGCATCACGTTAAAGGCGTGGTCACCCGCTGACGGGTCGGCGTCCTCTCTGTCTCGCCATGTCCGGGCGACGACGAACATGCGGTTAGACCGAGGTGACTACCTCGGCTTCCACATGGAGCACTCCGGTCCCTTGGTGGACGCTGAGCTTCAGGTCGTAATCGGCTACCAGCTAGAGGTTGGCGAGAGCTGACGGACGGAGTCGAACCGTTCGAATGAAATGGTGCGGCTAGCTGCAATCGAGCCAGCGACCTCATAATTGTCAGTGCAGGTCGCCCGAAAGACGACAGCGGCGCTGAAAGGCCGTTTGACTATTCCTCTGCATGTACGTCGAGTCCCAATCAGCGACGGCCGCTGTACCTGGCCTTCGTTGTACCTACGACGTGTAGTGGTCTGACGTCGTCGTGAGCCAATTCAATGTCGGCGTACCCGAGATCCAAGGACCTCTCAGCGTTATTGCGCACTGACCGCATCCTGTGGCGGGACAACAGTCATGAGGTCGGTGGCCCAGCCAAACGGGGCGGATCCGGGCCTGATGCCTAGCGAGAATTGCCCCCAAGGTTTCACAGCCCCCACCTTGGGTACAAAGGTGATTTCAGCTAGGAGGATGCCATGCTCACGTTGACCGAAGACGCGACCCAGGCGATCCAGGGACTGGTAGGGGATCGTTCGGGCGCAGGCCTGCGGATCTTCCCCCAAAACACCGACAGTGACCAGTTGCAGCTGGGCCTATCTATATCGGACGGGCCGGAGCCCACAGACGAAGTGGTCGAGCAATCCGGGTGCCACGTGTTCCTGGACGAGCAAGTAGCGCCCTTGGTGGACGGTTCTACACTCGATGCGCGGCCCGAAGGGCAGCAGGTGAAGTTCGCCTTCGTCGCATAAATGTTGAGGCTGATCGTGGTCCGAAACGGGCTCCAGTCGGCTTTCCGGCAGGTTTCGTCTGGTTCGCTTGATTCTGCGGGATGCTCGCCCACTTCCAACTCCGCCACCGCACGGTGAACCCCCGTATGAGCCAAATCGTCTGACCTGAGAGGTTCAGGGGTTGGGCTGCAATCGAACCAGCGACCTCGGCATTACCAGGGAGGTCAGCAGAAATCTCGCTCCGTCCTGAGATATGCCGCAGGGTACCGATTTCGACGCTTACCGGGGCCGTTCAGTTTTGCCGTGGGACTAAACGGGACTTGGCGGGACTAATCGGGACCAATGGTTGGGACGAAGTTGGGACCGATTTCGGCTGCGCTGTCCTATGACTAGCACGTTGTCGGTTGGCGTAACGCCCGACCGTGACCGCGTGAGCTGCACCTGGCAAAGTGAGCGTATCCCCAGGCGCCGGGCGCCGCCCGCGACGGGAACGCGGGACGCTCGACGTGGTGCCCTTTGCTCAGTAGGTATCCCTAAATCGCAACAAGCTCTCAAGGTCTGACACACGAAACGTGTCGTTCTCAAGTTCCAACAGAAATCCTCCGCCGAGGAGATCGCCTAGCGCTTGCTCATACCAATATGCGCTCGCGACTTCTTCCCTCGCATCTGGCTGTCCCGGAGGTTCGGGCAACGCAGCGGACTCAGCGACCAGATCCCAAGAAGAAGCGAGGTCGTCCGGTGACAGTGTCAGTGCCTTCCCTGGATGATTGACCTTCCGTTCAGCGAGCAGTTCAAGTACGGATGAAAGTAGAGCTTTCGGAAACTCGTCTAATCGCTCGAAATTGGTCACGGCTAACTCCATGCCCTCATGATTACGTGCTTCACACCGCCTTGCTCGTGTTGGCGTCTTGGGAGATAAATATGTGAAGGAACTTCTCAGCTGACGGTCGAAAGGTGAGCGGTCTCGTTCGAGGATACAGATCAGGGCTTGGCTGTGGGAAGAGCTCTGGAAGGGCCTGTTGCTTAAGTCGCATGATGGGCGTCCCTGTGGATCCGGCCCGCCTGTCGGCATAGGTTCAAGCGCCGGAACGGCGGGCAGCAGAGCGCGGGCGACCTCCTCGGGCTCGGGCGTCAGTGAAGTCGCGAAGACCCTATCGTTCACCGGAATGAGCGAGACTTTTGAGCACCGGCTGGTCGCCCGCAATCCAGCGACCGAGAGCGAGAATCGCATCCACGGCGACGAGGTGGCGCTCAGGTACGGCTTCAAGGGCGGCTTGGTGCCGGGCGTGACCGTCTACGCCTATGCGTGCGCGCCGATCCTCGAGGCTCTGGGCGAGGAATGGTTGGAAAGAGGTTCTACTTCAATGCGCTTCTCGGCCCCCAGCTACGACGGCGAGTCGCTGACTGCCATGGTGGCGCCAGCCGGCGGAGGCGACCGCGGACAACTTCACTCGATCACCGTGCAGGCGGGTGGGCGGACGTCCGCGACTGGAACCGCCTCGACCCCGCGCAACCCTGGTATGCCCGAGGACATCGGATGGGCACCGCTCCCCGAGGAGCGCCCGCCCGCGAGCGAGGAGGTATTCGCCCCAGGCACGTTGCTAGGAACGATCCAGCTGCCGACTGATCAAGAACGGATGTCGGCTTACCTGCAGAGCATCGAAGAGCCCTCCCCCCTTTACTCTCGCCGCGGGATCGTCCATCCAGGGTGGCTTCTCAACGGGGCAAACTCGATCCTGGTCGCCAATGTTGTTATGCCCGCATGGCTCCACGTTGAGTCCCGGGTCCAGCACAGGCGCCCGGTCACGATCGGAGAATCGGTCCAGGTAAGGGGAATCGTTGCCGAGGCCTTCGAGCGCAAGGGTCATCGCTTCATCGCGATCGACGTGGCGTGGATGGCGGTTGACCGTCCGGGCGCACTGAAGCTGGTCGCGAACGCGCGCCATACGGCCATCTGGCGACTATCCGGTCAGGAATAGGTCAAGACCTTCCCAGGTACGACGGCGCCACTAAGGGACTGAGCGGGATCCAACGGCTTGAGCTAGCGGCCAATAGCGAACCTACCGAGGGTCGTGCAACGGTGTGACCATGGACCCTGACGAATCCGAGCCTCTGTTTCGCAAGGTCGACTGCCTTGCTCTTCCCGTCTCTGACCTCGAGGCCGCTGTAACCTTCTATGGATCACTCGGTCACAGCGTCATCTGGCGGACCGGGACGGCTGTTGCTCTACGCCTTCCGAACTGCGAGGCAGAGCTGGTGCTCCAGACCGAGCGATCGAACCCAGAGACGGACCTGATGGTTGATTCTGTCCGTGAGGCCATTTCAACCTTTGTCGCTGCTGGGGGCCGCATTGTCGTCGAGGAGTTCGACATCCCAATCGGCCGGTGCGCTGTGATCGCCGATCCCTGGGACAACCAGCTCGTCATTCTCGATAACAGCAAAGGTGAGTACACGACCGACGCCGATGGGAGGGTGACCGGCGTGGAGTCGAAGCGGTAAGGGATCAACCGCGAGAAGCATCCCTGGTCAACCAGAGACCGAGCTTTCTACGGTGCGTTACGGATTTCTGACAGAGCCGTAGCATCGAATTGGTCTGACCTGGGAACTCAAGGAGTGGGGCTAGCTGGAATCGAACCAGCGACCTCAGCATTATCAGTGCTGCGCTCTAACCGACTGAGCTATAGCCCCGGACAGCCGTGGTCCCGGAGGAGGATCGAGGTTACACCACACTCCTGCACCGGTTCCCTCGGCGGAGTCACCCGTGCGCGAGCGTTCCCACGACCACCGAGCCAGCCGTGGGTGACGACCCCGGGGCTATCGCGGCGAACCGTCCTCAGGCCAGAGCCGCACCGCTATGGACTGACTGGCTGTCGCCAGGAGTTCGCCGCTTTCAGACCAGAGGAAGGCATCCCCTTGGCCGTACCCGCCGATTAGTGCGTGGATGCGGATGTCGCACAGCACCCACTCGGTGGGTTTGAGCTGAACCATGCGAAGAGTGTTGTCCAGGCTCCGTCCCATGGCACGTCTCCCAAGTGGCTGTGAGACAGCCCCCGAGACGTAGTCACCCATGATGGCCAGTGTCGCTGCGGACGGTGTCAGATGGCCGGGCACCCTGGCCCACAGGGCGGAATCGGGGCTGCCCTCGCTCCCGTCCATCTCTTCGAAAGTGCGCCCCTTGGCGGTCCGCACCTCGATGCTGTCCATGATGGTGTTGCGGAACATCTCGGGCAGGAACCGGGGCGGACAGTCCTCGGGCGCGGGGACCTTTGGGGCTTCGACCCAGATCCCGCCCACATCGAGCTCGTTCTTGCCAAGCGCCGCATTGACCGTCAGGATCTCCCGGCCCTCGACCCTTCCAACGGCGCGCCCCTGCGTCACGTGTCCCCCGACGGCCGCAAGCGTGATCTCCCACTGCAGCACCGACTCCGTCAAGGCGTAGGACAGATATTGCCCCGTCGCCCAGACGGTCGGCCGGCCCGCCGCCACCTCGAGCGCGACCAGGGCCGCGCCGAGTCCGCAACCTCCGAAGAGGAAGTTGCCGGGGGTCGTGAGCTGTGGTGCCACCCGCATGCGCCAATGCAGCTCGTCGTCCTCGGGCTCCATGCCGAGGAAGGTGCGTGCGTCCACGAGGGCGCACCCTAATAGGAGTGCTCGTTCGATCGACAATGGGCGGCGCAGGGCCGTTGGCCGTCCTACGTACCTCTGCCCAACTGGGCGCGCAACGCTCCGAGCGCATCGGGCCGGGCGGTGACGTGGATCTCCCGCACGACATCGTTTGCGATGGTCAGCTCAATCACTCCGGCGAGGTCACGATCGATGAAAGCGAGGACGCAGGGTTCGGCGCCGACGGGCAAGGACACGAGGCTCGCCCCTCCGCCCCAGAAGGTGATGATGTTGCGGGCGACGTTGCGGGCCCCGTGCACCACCAGCCCTGGTCGGAGGTCGACTCCCCCGGTGACCTCGGAGTCCAGCACCCGCACCAGCGCGTCGAAGTCCGCGTTGACACATGCCTCAATGAAACGCTCGGTCACGGCTTGGTGCTCGGGCACCGTCACTTCGAACCGGCCCACGCCGTCGGGCTGCTCCAACTTGATCCGAGCTCGGCGGGCCAGCTGGCGGCACGTGGCGGCCGGGCGTCCGACCGTCTCGGCAATCGTGTCGAACGGGACCTGGAAGATGTCATGCAGGACATACGCGACGCGCTCCGGTGGAGTGAGTCGCTCCAGCACGATGAGTAGTGCCAGCCGGACGCTGTCATCGAGCGTGATCCGGTCCGCTGGGTCGACGGGGCGCTCGACGAGCGTACGGCCCACGACATCGAGTTCGGAGCCCCCGGCGGAACGCTCCCGCCGCACACGGGCCGACCCGATCAAATCGAGGCAGAGGCGGCTGGTCACGACGATCAGCCAGCCCCTCTCGTCCTCGATGCTGTCAAAATCGCTTCTGGACAGCCGGTAGAAGGCCTCCTGGACCACGTCCTCCGCCTGGCCGATGTCGCCGAGCATGCGGAAAGCAAGATCGACCAGGTAGGGACGGTGGTCGGTCCACGCGGCGTTGAACTGCTGTTCGGTCGGCATATGCGTCCTCCCGTCTGCCCAGCCGAAAGTGTCTGGCTGATCGGTTCTCGTCACTAGGACGAAAGACGGGCGAGAAAAGTGACTGGCACCCATGGTCGCGCGCCGGCCCGGTGCAGCGTGTCACGTTCCAAGGGGCGGCTTCGTCCTTGGGACCCGATGGAACTCGTGCAAAGCCGCATCGTCACCCGCGATGTCCCACAGCTCGCCCGTTTCTACGCCGCGCTCGTCGGTGTCCGCGTGGTCGTCAACGAGTACTACGTGGAGGTGCCCACGAAGGCCCAACGAATAGGGGTCTCCCGCGTGCAGTTCTGTGAATTCGGTGCGCGGGGGTGCGGCCCGAGCGGCGGAGCACACTGTGGCGAAGTAATCCTCGACTTCGCAGTCGAGGACATCGACGCCGAGTACGCCCGCATTGACGCGCTTGGCGTGGAGTGGGTGATGCCGCCGACGCTGCAGCCATGGGGGAGGCGAGCGATGAGCTTCCGCGATACCGAGTCCCACCTCATCAATGTGTTCTCCAAGAGAGAAGGAGTTGGTTCATGACATCGGTACCGGCGGTAGTGGAGGCGATCGGACTCTCGAAGACATATTCCGGGGAGGTCCAGGCGGTCAAGGATCTGAATTTCGAAGTGGCGCGTGGGGAGGCCTTCGGCCTCCTCGGACCGAATGGAGCCGGAAAGTCCACGACGATCGGGATGCTGACAACGACGGTTGTCCCGACGTCGGGCCGGGCCGTGCTGAGCGGATTCGATGTGGCCCGGCAGCCCCGCCGAGCAAGGGCTGTGAGTAGCGTCGTCTTTCAGGACAGCGTGGTCGACCGCCCTTTGACTGGTCGGCAGAATCTCGAGCTGCACCTCCGCCTGTGGGGTGTCAACCCGACCGTCGGTCGCGCCAGGCTGCGTGAACTGGCCGCGGTCGTGGGCATCGACGACATTCTCGATCGCCCCGTTGAGACGTATTCAGGAGGTCAGCGGAGGCGGACGGAAATCGCACGGGCGCTTCTCTCCGAGCCTGATGTGCTGTTCCTGGACGAGCCAACCGTTGGGCTGGACACTCGTATCCGGCACGACCTGTTCGACGTCATCGCCACACTCCGTGAGCGGACCGGCGTCACGGTGATCCTGACCACCCACTATCTCGACGAGGCCGAGCAACTGTGCGACCGGATCGCGGTCATCGAGGCAGGCGTCATGGTCGCCTGTGACTCTCCCGAGAACCTCCTTGCCACGATGGGGCAGGAGATCGTCGAGATCCGGACCGACGAGGCCGATGGTCTCGCACGATCATTGCGACGCGCGGGTGTCGAGTCATCCGAGATCCTGACGATCGGCAGCACGGTCACCGTGCTGACCACGTCGAAGAGCAGCCGCGAAGTCACAGAAGCACTTGCGGCGGAAAACCGCATTGTGCGGTCATCGACGATCAGGCGCCCGACGCTCGATGACGTCTACCTGCGTCTGACCGGCGGCCGCATTGAGACTCGGACGGACTGAAAGGAGACTCTCATGACCACAACGACCCTCCAGACGCCGGCCCCGACCCGGGCTGCTACGGCCGCACCGCCAAAGGTGCGCGCCGTTCCAGCGCTGACGTCTCGGCGGCTCGCCCTCACCGTTCGCTCGCCACGATCGCTCGTGGTGCCACTGCTCACCCCGGTCCTTTTCGCGCTCGTGATAGCACCAGCACTGGCGAACACGGTCGCCGCGCCCTCAGCTCGCACGACGTACATGACCTTCGTTGCCCTCGCGACGGCGGGACTCCTGATCCCGCTCAATTGCATGTTCTCCGGTTTGGGAGTGATCGTGGACCGCCAGAAGGGTGCCATGCGGGAGTTGCTAGTGGCACCGATTCGACGCTCTTCCATCGTGATCGGGAACTTGATGGCGGCACTCGCAACGACCGCGCTGCAACTCGCTGTTCTGATCGGCGTGTCGGCGCTTCGCGGCGCGCACTATGTCACGTCCAACCGCACGTGGTGGTTCGTGGCCGCCGCTGCTCTCTTCGCCGTGTTCATGTACTCGTTGGCGGAGATCGTGGCAGTTCGGGTGCCCCGGCCGGAAGAGTATGTGGGCGTCGTGCCGGCGATCGCCATCGTGCCGTTCTTCTTCGCGGGCTCGCTCTTCCCTCTCACCGCCCTCCCTC
>JBPYFR010000363.1:0-2701 GCA_051985685.1 Acidimicrobiales bacterium | reverse complement strand
TGGCCCTGATCGTCACGGCCCACCCCGGCGTCGACCACGATCTCGTCGCCAGGCGCGCCCGTCTGGTGGTCGACCTGCGGGGCGTGACCCACTCCGGGCGGGCCGCGAACGTCGTGCGTCTGTGATCGCCTCACGAGTGCCGCGGCCAAGCATCGGGCACGTCGTCGACCCGCGTGGAGGAGCACCATGTTGAGCCCGGATTCACGAGCGCCCGGGCTCTTGTTGGACGATGACGTGAAGGTCGGCACGGGGGTCAGCTTCGGGGCCTATGTGGTCGTCCACGCCCATGCGCTCATCGGCGACGGCTGTCTGGTCGAGGATCACGCGATCCTCGCCAAGCGCCCGCGCCTGGCCGTGGGCTCCTCGGCGGGGGGAGAGGTGGGCCACTTGACGCTGGCTGAGCGCGTTACCGTCTGCCAGCAGGCGATCGTCTTCGCCGGCGCGACCATCGGCGCCGGTGCGATCCTCGGCGATCAATCGTTCGTGCGCGAGCGCACGTCGGTGGGCACCGACTCGGTGATCGGCCGAGGCAGCGTCGTGGACAATGACGTCCAAGTGGGCGCCCGGGTGCGCGTCCAGACCGGCGTCTATCTGACCGCCTTCACACTCGTCGAGGATGACGTCTTCGTCGGCCCGGGGGCGGTGACGACCAACGACAACACGATGGCCCGCCATGGGACCGACTCACCGCTGCGCGGAGCGATCCTCCGCCGCGCCTGCCGGGTGGGTGCCGGCGCGCTGCTTACGCCTGGGGTGGAGATCGGAGAGGAGGCCTACGTATCCGCGGGTGCGCTGGTCACGCGCGACGTTCCTGCACGGGGGGTGGCCATGGGCGTTCCCGCTCGGGTCGTGCGGGAGGTGCCCCAGGAGGACCTGCTCGAGCGCTGGCGCTGAGAGGCACACCGCCGGGCGTTCGCGCCTGACCCGACCTCACGCGGTCGCGACGGCGGCAGCCACCTCCCGTGCCTGCTCGGGCGTGAGGAGCGGGCTCATGGGGATCGCCAGATTGTTGCGGGCGGCCTCTTCGGTGGCCGGCAACTGCACCCCGCTTCCCCACTGGCGCATGGCTGGCTGGCGGTGGACCGGCGCACGATAGTAGCCCCTGTGTCCGATTGAGGCGAGCGCGAGCGCGGCCTCGACGCGCTCGACCCGGGCATCTGCGATTACGTACAGGTGCCAGGCGGGCGAGACGCCGGGGCCCGCGCTCGGCAACCTCACCAACTCCCCGAGCCCCGCCTGCTCGTAATGTTCTCCCGCTCGGCGGCGTCCCTTTGCCCACGCGTCGAGGTGGGGGAGCTGCACTCTCAGGATCGCCGCCTGCACCTCGTCCAGGCGGGAGTTGTAGCCCACCTGTTCGTGGACGACCTTGTCGTGGGAGCCGTGAAAGCGCAGTGTTCGCGCTCGTTCGGCGATGGCCTCGTCGGTTGTCGTGATCATGCCGCCGTCCCCGAAGCAAGGCAGGTTCTTCGACGGGTAGAACGAGAATGTGGCGAGGCGGCCGAGCCCGCCCGATCGTCCCGCCGCAGAACTGGACCCCGCCGCCTGGGCGGCGTCCTCGACGACGGGCACCCCCAACGCTTCGATCTCCGTTACGGGAGCCAAGTTACCGAAAAGGTCCACCGCCACCACGGCCTTCGTCCGCGGCGTGAGCGCAGCCTTCACCGTCTCTGCCGTCACGCAGTAGGTGTCCGGATCGATATCGCAGAACACCGGACTGGCTCCCGTCGGCGGGATCGCCTCGGCCGACGCATAAAAAGTGAAGGATGGGACGACCACGTCGTCTCCGCGCCCGACGCCCAGCGCCCGCAGAGCGATCGTGATCGCATCGGTGCCGTTTGCCACGCCCACGCCGTAGGCGGCGCCGCAGAAAGCGGCGAGCTCCCGCTCTAACGCCTGCACCTCCGGTCCGAGGATGTAGCGCTCGCTGTCGAGCACACGCTCGACCGCCGCGCGCAACTCGGCCCGCAGTGGGGCGAGCGGCGCGGCGGTGTCGAACAGTGGCACTGCCATCGGGCCGGCCTCCGCCTCAAGCCGCTGAACGCTGCCTCAGCAACTCCAAATCGGAGCGGGTCATCAGTCTCATCAGCTCCTCAAACGACGTCCCTGGTTTCCAGCCGAGGTCGCGCTCGGCCTTGGCCGAATTGCCGATCAGGTGGTCCACCTCCGCGGGCCGCACGAAAGCCGGATCGATCTTCACGTACCGCTCGAAATCTTTCAAACCAGCCTCTTCGAAGGCGATCTGGCAGCACTCGCGCACCGAGTGCGCCACCCCGGTCGCGATCACATAATCCTCAGCGACGTCGCGCTGGAGCATGAGCCACATCGCCTCGACGTAATCCTTCGCATAGCCCCAGTCGCGTTCCGCGTCGAGGTTGCCCAGCCGGAGCTCCGTCGCGAGCCCGTGCCTGATCGCGGCTGCGTGCCAAGTGATCTTGCGGGTCACGAACTCGAGGCCGCGCCGGTTGGACTCGTGATTGAACAGAATCCCGGAGGTCGCGTGCAGGTCGTAGGACTCGCGGTAGTTGACCGTGATGAAGTGGCCGTAGACCTTGGCGACCCCGTAGGGGGAGCGTGGGTAGAAGGGCGTGGTCTCCGTTTGCGGGACCTCGCGCACCTTGCCGAACATCTCGCTCGAGGACGCCTGGTAGAAGCGGGCCTCCGGGCAGACTTCGCGCATCGCCTCCAGCATCCGCGTCACGCC
>JBPYFR010000362.1:0-3288 GCA_051985685.1 Acidimicrobiales bacterium | reverse complement strand
GACGACCAGGGCGCGCGCTTCGCGCTGCCCCACGCCGCGCACCGCGACCAGTGCGCCGAGCAGCTGCCCGTCGTGGAGGCCGCTCTGGCAGCGCACTTCGGGAGCGAGGTGAAGCTGGTGTTGGTGGTCGACGACGAGGCGGCGGCGCCGTCCTCCCGGGCCGGTGCCGCCCCCGGAGAGGCCTCGGGCAGCGGGAGTACCGGCGACGAGGCGGGCCACGACGACGACACCGGGGACATCGACCCGGCGGACCTGGCGGACGACGGCGGGGACGCCGATCCGACCTCGGCCGCGGAGGCGCGCCTTCTGGAGGCGTTCCCCGGCGCGAGCGAGGTGGTCACCTAGATGTACACCGGCCCGTTGCGCTCGCTCATCGACGAGCTGAGCCGCCTTCCCGGCATCGGCCCCAAGTCGGCTCAGCGCATCGCGTTCCATATCCTCAAGGTCCCCGACGAGGACGCCCGCCGGCTCGCCGACGCCATCGTTGCCGTGAAAGAGAAGACCACTCTGTGCGAGGTGTGCTTCAACGTGGCCGAGGGGGGCGCGCTCTGTGCGGTCTGCAGCGACGACCGGCGCGACGCCGAGGTCGTCTGCGTGGTCGAAGACCCGCGCGACATTGTCGCCGTTGAGCGCGCCGGCTTCACGGGGCGTTACCACGTGCTCGGTGGTGCCCTGAGCCCACTCGACGGGATCGGCCGCGAGCAGCTCAAGCTGCGGGAGCTCCTCGACCGCGTCAAGGAAGGCGTGATCCGCGAAGCGATCGTGTGCACGAACCCGACGATCGAGGGCGAGGCCACCGCGATGCTCGTGGCCCGCGAGCTCATCCCCCTCGGTGTCACCGTCACACGGCTAGCCAGCGGTCTGCCCGTGGGCGGCGATCTCGAGTACGCCGACGAGCTGACGCTCGGGCGCGCCCTCGAGGGCCGGCGCCCGCTCGAGGTCTGAGGCGAAGGAGGGGAGCTCTATGTCCCGTGTTCGAGTCCACAACTTCTCCGTCTCGCTGGACGGGTTCGGCACCGGCGAAGGACAGAGTCTCGATGCACCGTTCGGACACGCCGGGCACCGGCTTCACGAGTGGTTCTTCCCCACCCAGACCTTCCGCGGGATGCAGGGCGCGCCGGGGGGCAGCACCGGAGCCGACGACGCGTTCGCCAGCAACTGGAGTCCGGGCATCGGCGCCGAGATCATGGGTCGCAACAAGTTCGGACCACAGCGCGGCCCGTGGACCGACGAAGAGTGGAAAGGCTGGTGGGGCGACGACCCGCCTTTCCACACGCCCGTGTTCGTGTTGACCCATCACCCGAGGCCATTGATCGAGATGCAGGGCGGGACGACCTTTTACTTCATCGATGCCAGCCCGGCCGAGGCCCTGGCCGCCGCGCGCGGTGCGGCCGGCGGGCTGGACTTCCGCATCGGCGGAGGGCCGTCCACGGTCCGCCAGTTCCTCGCCGCCGACCTGGTCGACTACATGCACATCGTGCTGGTGCCCATCGTCCTCGAGCGCGGGGAACGCGTCTGGGATGGGATGGAGGGGCTCGAGCGGCGCTTCGACGTGGAGGCACTCAGCACTCCGAGCGGCGTCACCCATCTCACATTCACCCGTCGAGCTTCTGGCTGATGGCTCCTGGCTGCGCCCAAGAGACCCAATAGACCAAGAGACTCAATAGAATTGAGCAGATGCGCATCGCGATCATCGGAGCCACGGGCCAGGTCGGGGTGGTCCTGCGCGCCCTGTTGGCTGATCGCAACTTCCCGGTGGACTCCATGCGCTACCTGGCCTCCCCGAGATCGGCAGGCACGACCCTTCCCTGGGCCGGCTCGGAGATACCCGTCGAGGACGCCGGCACGGCCGACCTCACCGGCATCGACCTCGCCCTGTGCTCCGCCCCTGCGTCGGTCTCCAGGACGCTCTCGCCCCGACTAGCTGCGGCCGGCGCCACCGTCATCGACAACTCGTCGGCGTGGCGCATGGACCCGGACGTGCCGCTCGTGGTGCCCGAGGCCAACGCCGACGCGCTGCGCTCCATCCCCAAGGGCATCGTGGCCAACCCGAACTGCACGACCATGGTGGCCATCCCAGTGCTCAAGCCGCTCCACGACGAGGCGGGGCTGACTCGGCTCGTCGTGTCCACATACCAAGCCGTCTCGGGCGGCGGCGTCGAGGCGGTGCGCGAGCTCGCCGAGCAGCTCGCCAAGACGGCCGACCGGGCCTCGGACCTGACCTTCGACGGGACCGCCGTCGACTATCCGCCCCGTTCTGTCTACCCGGTGCCGATCGCGCACAACGTGATCCCGCTGCAGTTCCGGATCGTCGACGACGGCACTCTCGAGACCGACGAGGAGCAGAAGTACCGCAACGAGGCGCGCAAGATCCTCGGCATCCCGGAGCTCGCGGTCACCTGCACCTGCGTGCGGGTGCCCGTCTTCACCGGCCACTCGGCTGCCATCATCGCCGAGTTCGCCGATCCCATCACGCCCGAGCGCGCTACCGAGCTGATGGCGTCCGCGCCCGGCGTCGCCCTCGCCGACATCCCGACGCCGCTCCTGGCGGCCGGCCGCGACGTCACCTATGTCGGCCGCATCCGGCGGGCCCAGGGTGCACCCAACGCCCTGGCTCTCTTCGCGTCGGGTGACAATCTCCGCAAGGGGGCCGCCCTCAACGTCGTGCAGATCGCGGAGGAGCTCGTTGCCCTGCGGCGCTGACGTCCCGCCCGCGGCGGGTTCGCCCTCGCCCTCAGTCCGGCCCGGGTGAGACCGGCTCGGGTCCCCCGGCGACCATCGTCGCCATGCGTCGGGCCAGGTTGACCGCGTGGTCGCCGAAGCGCTCGTAGAACCGCGCCACCATGGCCAGCTCGATCGCGACCGGAAGGGGCATGGTGCCCGCCACGAGCTCCGCCGTCAGCGTGACGTGGAGGTCGTCGAGCTCGTCGTCAAGGTCGTCGATGCAGGTGGCTGCGTCGGCTGAGCGCTCCGCGAAAGCGTCGGCAGTCTCGCGCCAGATCGTCGTCGCCACCTCGCCCATGCGCTCTGCCAGCCCGCGGCTGCGCGCCGACATCTCAGCCCCGAGGCCGCGCGCGGCTCGTCGCGCGATGTGCTCGGCCAGGTCGCCGTTGCGTTCCAGATCCGGCAGCATGCGCAGGATCGCGACGAGCTCGCGCCGCTCGTAGGCGGACGTCTCTCCGTGGACCAGTTCCTGTTGGACCGTGTGAGAGATCTGCGCGATCAGTTTGTCGACGACCTCGTCGCGCTCCACGAGCACTTTGGCGGCGTCGCGGTCACCCGTCAGCA
>JBPYFR010000361.1:0-17382 GCA_051985685.1 Acidimicrobiales bacterium | reverse complement strand
AACGCGACCGGACCATCCGGGCCTTCCGACGAGGCGTCCGCCCTTCGTCAGACGGTGCCTTCACCGCCCAGCGACGTGCGCGCGACGGGCGCGCCCGCCTCAGCGACCGTGACCTGGACTGCCCCAGACCACGACGGGGGAAGCCCCGTCGTCTCCTACACCGTGTCCGCCTCGGATGGCGGTGTTTCGCCGGTGACGGTGGCGGCAAGTACCTGCAGCGGGACGCCTCCGACCTGCCAGGTCACGATGAGCGCGCTCGTCGACGGGACCCCGTACGCGTTCAGCATCGTCGCCACCAACGCGCTCGGTGGCTCGACCGCGGCCACCTCCAACGCGGTGACCCCGGGCCAGTCCTCGCCTGGCCCTGCTCCTGGGACCTCGCCTCCGCCGACGGGTTCTCCAACGACGGGTTAGCACCGCGTGACCTCTCAAGTCCGGGATGACAACCGTAGGGTGCCCACGCATACTGGATCAAAGGAGCGGTGTGGGTGCTGCAGGGAGAGACGATCCTCGTCACGGGTGCAACCGGCAAGATCGCGTTGCCCATCGCGCGCGCCCTTGCAGCTCGGAACGAGGTGTGGGGCGCAGCGCGGTTCACTGATCCGTCGGGTCCGAAGAGACTGAGCGCACTTGGGGTCCGGCCCTTGGCCCTTGACGTCTCGAGTGCCGATTTCGAAGGACTTCCTCGCGAGTTCGCTTATGTCTTCCATGCGGCGGTCGCACCCGGTAACGGCGACTGGGAAACGACGGTGGAGACCAACGCGCAGGCGTCGGGCCGCCTCCTCTTCCACTGCCGGCGCGCCAAGGGCTTCGTCTACTGCTCGACCGGGTCCGTCTACCAATATCAAGGACAGCGCCCGCTGACCGAGGCCGACCCTCCGGGAGTGCCCCTTCGGGCCAACTACAGCTTCTCGAAGGTGGCGGGCGAGGCTGTCACGACCTGGGTGGCCACGCACTTTGGGATACCGCTGACGATCATCCGCATCTGTTCGACCTACGGCCCACTGGGTGGGGCGCCCGCCGATCGACTCGAACTGTTGCTGCAAGGAAGGCCGATCCGACTGCACCCCGACAAGCCGAACAACTACAACCCCATTTATGAAGACGACTACGTCGAGCTCGGAATCCGCGCGATGGAGGTCGCCCGAACCCCGCCGATCGTCGTCAATTGGGCCGGCAGCGAGACGGTGAGCGCCGAGGAGTACTGCGCCTACATGGGCAAGCTCGTCGGTATCGAGCCGACGTTCGAATACGATCCGTCAGCCCATACGCCGCTCTGGCCGGATGTGACGTTGATGCACAAGATCCTCGGGAAGACGAAGGTGCACTGGCGCGACGGGTTCAGGCGGATGATCGAGGCTCGCCATCCCGACCTCACGTTGAGTGAGAAAACTCGATGATGCGTCGGAGACCTTCCCAGAGGAGTTGGCAGATCATGTCGCTCGTGGTACCAGCCCGGATTACCGGCCTCACCTGCGCTTTCGCTGCTTCATCGTGAGGCCAGCCTCGCACTCGCGACACAGCCGCGTAGCCAAGGATGGCGACGGCTCAAGGGGTCAGCCACCCGCCCGCTTGTTCGCGCACACGTATGACCACGTCGACGGGGGAAAGACCATTGGTGTCAACGACAAGATCGGCGAAGGTCGTTCGCTCAAGTCGAGCCAGCTGGCCGATCGCCTCTCTCACAGATTCGGGTTGGATGGTGCGCCACGTTGTCCGGCCAGGTACCGGCGGTCCGTAACCCGCGCTTCGCATCTCCAGTCTGGCTCGAAGCTCTTCCTCTCCAATGCTGAGCCGACACACGAGCAGAGAGACGTCCGCGAGTTGCTCGCGATACAGCTGTAACTCTTCGTCGCTCTTGATGGCACCGGAGACAATGAGGCAACGCGCGTCGGCTGCTCGGAAGTTATGCCACACTGCTCCCACGTTCAGTGCCTTCAGGGTGTGGTTGTGCGGGTCATCGCTTGGAGCCGGATAACACATGCCCACCTGGTCAGCATCGACGTACGCAGCTTTGCGACCCGTTCGGTGGATGGCGACGAATATCTCGTAGCCGACCGTGGACTTCCCTACGCCGGTCGGTCCGCAAAGCCAAAGACCGGGATGCGCCATGCGACAAGTCTGTCCTGTCGGTTGCGCCAGCTCGCGCAGATGCGTAACCGAGGGGTCCGTGGCGGGTGGGGCACCTGCCCACTCGGCCGACGCCTTGCGGTGGAGTACCGCGGCACGATGTACACCGCTTCGATCTCCTGCCGTTGCGGCGGGAAACGAAAGGGTGACCCCACATTTCGAAGATCAAGGGAGATACCGCTCCCATTCGAAGGGGATCACGACATGGAACGGGGCCGCCAGCAATGGGACCAGATCGCTGGTGCTCTCCCACCGCCGCAACAACGGCTCTCGGATTCGCTCGGCAACGGCGACCGGGTCGTCGTCGAGAAACAAGAATGTGATCTGCAACCCCCTACGGTCGATCGTGAACGGCGTGGATGTGAGCAGGCCCCGGTGCCACCACGCGCCGGCAACGCCTTCGACATCGACACTCCCCCCGGGGACGGCCGCTCCCTCTTCAACGAGAAGGTACACACCGAGTGCCGGTCGCCAGGGCAGCACGTCGGAGCCGACCACGGCCCGCGGCGTCGCTCGCTTCCCCACCAATTCGAAAATGCCGTACTCGACACTCGGCAATGTCACTCCACGGCGTTCTGCGGGTAGCGCCTCACTCAGCGCGGCGAAGGTTTCGAGCGCGTCGCGGTCGGCGAAGAAGTACGTCATCACGTGATCGACCGGGTCGTACCGGGGCTCGCTGACTGCCCGGTGCACCCGGCAATCCCGCGTGGAGACCAGTCGAAGTGAGTGTCGGAGACCGGCGATTCGGTATTGCTCCGGTCGATGATCGAGGGAGTGCCACACGAGGTACTCCTCGTCTCGACCCTGAGGTTCGCGCGCGGACATGGAGACGAAGATCGTCGTGACGTCCGTCGATCCGGCCGCAAGCACCTCGGGCAGCTGGTCCGATGGAGTCCCCCCAAGGCGAGGCGTGGCCATCGCTAGCGCGGGACAGCTGAGTGCTTGAACTCGTTGAGCTCCGGCCATCCGGCCATGAGGTCGAGGACTCTCTCAATCGTGGACGTCGCCAGAGCACCGTCGCCCGCCGGTCGGTGCATGAGCCGGACGAACACTGCGTCATCGCCCGCGATGAACGTCGGTACGCCGAAGACCGCCAGCCGTTCGACCGCGTCGGAGTGCTCCGTCTTGAGGATCTCAAGGGGCCAACCGTCGTCCACCTCGGCGAGAACATAGGTCCCGTCGACACCGACCTCATCGAGGACTTTCAACAGGACGTCGCGGTCTCGAAGGTCCAAGGCCTGATCATGACGAGCTGAGAAGAGGGCGGCGTGGACCGGAAGAAACAGTTCGGGAATGCGATCGCGGACCACGACGCCGGCCAAATTGGCGACAAGACCAGGGTGTTGATCGGGTTCGTCCCAAACAGGCGTTCCTTGCTCTTCGACGTGCGCCTGTTCCAGCGAGAAGGCGAGGAATCGGACGTCCCAATGGGCGCCCGCCTCCAGTCCGGCGAGGACATGCTCATGCGCGTTCCTGGCGAAGGGGCAGCGGTAATCCCAGTTGACGGCGAACGATCTCTTCAATGTCCAGCTCCTTCTCCTCATCCCCCCTTGGCCCCGTTTCGCACCTCACGAAGTGAACGAGATCCCTTCTGTCGCTGGTGCCCGAAAGGCCAATTGAACCCTATCGTGCACACTTGTACTCAGCCTGGAAGAACGACGTAATTCCTTCGCATGAACGGTGCTCCTGGGCGGGGCGACGGTCTACCGGCGGGAAACGCCGTCGGAGCGTCCATCGGGCAATCTGTACCCATGACTCCTGCCCCGAACGCGTCGTCGGTTCGTTTCGAAGGCAGCGTCGCGGACATCACTCGCGACCGCTCGATCACCATCCGGCCTGCCCCTCCCGGGCCGCCACGGCGAATCGATGGATACACCATCGGAGCGATCCCCAACATCGAGGGGCCTGGGCCACATGGTGGAGAGGTCCACCCAGACGGCGACGAGTTCCTGTACGTCGTGAGCGGAGCGATGGAGTTGATCCTCGACGACGGTGACGAGCAGTCGGTGGGCGTCGAGACGACGATTCTGCTGCGGGCCGGCGACGCCTGCGTCGTGCCACGCGGCGTCTGGCACCGGCTCGAAGCGGTCGAGCGCAGCTACCTCATCCATGTGACACCTGGCCCGAATGGTGGCCATCGACCGCGTCGTGACGCCGAGGATTGACCAAACGGACCTCGCGACCGGAGCGGCCAGAACTGCCGCTGTGTCGCTGCGCAGATCAGTGACGCCGCAGGAGCTCCTCGAGGACCCTGCCGGCCGCAGGTGCTGCTTCCATTTCCGTGGCGACCGCACCGGCCGCGTGGCGATAGGACGGCTCCATGAGCACTGTCTCGATGGCCCGGTGGATTGTGCCTGCGTCGCTGAGACCGACTGGATGTCGGAGTCCGTGAGCGTCCCGGCCGGTATCGACGGCAAGACCAGCGCCGGCCTCAACCACTCGGGGCGCGTTCGCGAACTGATCGGCGAACACCGGGACGACGACGACCGGCACACCTGCGGCCAGGGCACCGAACGTGGTGCCCGACCCACCATGGCAAACGACCAAGTCAGCCTCACCGAGCACGTTGGCCTGATCGACCCAGGGCTCCACGTGAACGTGGTCCGGCACCTCGGGGAGCCGAGTGGGGTCGAACCGACGGCCGACGGTCAGCAGCACGCGTGCGTCGAGGCCCGCAACAGCGTGCACTGCGGCCCGGTAGACCTCGTCGGCGATCGTCATGTGGCCAAGGACCGTTCCGAAAGTGACATAGACCAGCGGAGCCTTCGAACCACCCCACCAGTCCGGCAACCCTTCCGGTCTTGTTGCTGCCGGCTCGCGGAACCGTCGGGTATCGGGGAAGGGCGATGCATCGACGCTGGCCGGGAACCGCGTCACATACGGCGACTGAAGGAGATCTTGAACCAGTCCCTGCTGGTGAGCTTCGAGCGCCGGCGCGGCCACCGCGATCGATGCCCACTCGACCTCGGCCAGGCCGATCGCCACCTGCGCGGTGGGGATCCCGAGGGGCAGGGACACCACGGCCGACGCGTACTCGCATGGATCACGCAGCACGACATCGGGCTCCCACTGCCGCACCACCTGCCCCACCGCCGGGAGCATCGCCGTCGTTGCCAGTCGTCCGAACAGCTCCCGGTTCGCGAGTACCGATGCCTCGGGCGCGGGAAGGATCGGGAGCTGCTCGCGGATTGGGCGAATCGCCGCCTCCGGAGGTTCGTCGCCCGCCCACCATGGATGGCCCGTGTCGTCGACCATCCCGGTCAAGGCCGGCGGGCACACCACCAGGGTCTCGTGGCCATGACGCCGCGCTTCGTCGAGGAAGGGCACGAGTGGCTGGAGATGACCAGCGCCGCCCAGCGAGCATGCCGCGAGGACGCGCACGAACGGAGGCTACGCAAGGATTCAGCGCCACGGTCGAGCCCACCCGCCTCATGTATCTGGCACCTGGCCCGAACGGGTCATCGACCACGTGATTCGGCCTCCCAAGGTTGAGGGTCGGAAGCAACCGCTGGAGGGTCGCGGAATGCCGGTCATGGGGGGGGGAGGCCGGCGACCCCGTTCCGCTTCCGACCTCCGATGGAGGCTGAACTGCTCCTGAGGACGAGCCCGGTCGGCGTCGGATACGGCAGAATGGCTCCATGGCGACCGACCGATCCACTGACCGTCCGCGAATGGACATGAAGGGTCGAGGTCACACCGGAGTGGCAGGGTGATCGAGGTCAGAGGCGTCACCAAGCGCTTCAAGGACACCGTCGCGGTGGACGACCTCTCCTTCGAGGTCAAGCCCGGACAGGTGACGGGATTCCTCGGTCCGAATGGTTCGGGGAAGTCCACGACGATGCGGATCATCATGGGCCTCGACGCTGCCGACACCGGATTCACCACGGTGAACGGCCGTCGCTACCACGACCTGCCCCTCCCGCTCCGCGAGGTCGGTGCACTCCTCGAGGCCCGCGCCATCCACCCCGGGCGAAGCGCCCTGAACCACCTCTGGTACCTTGCCCGCTCGAACGACATCCCGCGGGCGCGGGTCTTCGAAGTCCTCGAGATGGTGGGGCTCGAGAAGGTGGCGACCAAGAGAGCCGGGAAGTTCTCTCTGGGCATGGGTCAGCGACTCGGTATTGCCGCCGCGCTGCTCGGCAACCCCCAGGTTCTCCTCTTCGACGAGCCGGTCAACGGGCTCGACCCCGAAGGGATCCTCTGGGTGAGGAACCTCCTCAAGGGGCTTGCCGCCGAAGGGAGGACGGTCTTCGTGTCGAGCCATCTCATGAGCGAGATGGCGTTGACTGCGGACCAACTCGTCGTGATCGGCAGAGGACGGCTGATCTCGTCGGGATCGACCGACGAATTTGTCGCCGAGAGCTCACGTCAATTCGTACGTGTCCGGACGCCGCAGCGTGATCGGTTGGGGGAGCTCTTACGCACCAACGGGGCGATCGTGCGAGAAGAGATCGACGGCGCGCTCGCCGTGTCTTTGCTGCGAGCTCCTCAGATCGGCGACCTCGCCGGCGCCAACGGCATCTACCTCCATGAGCTGGCACCCCAGTCGGCCTCCCTCGAAGAGGCGTATATGGAGCTCACACGGGAGAGCGTCGAGTTCCATGGCGAACCCGTGCTCACGCCGGACCACACGGTCCAGGCCCCCGTTCCAGAGCCGCCCCTGTCTGCGGCGTCCTCCGGAGCGCCCGACGGTTACTCGCCGAGGGAGGAACCATGACCGTCGCGATCTCGAGTTCGACCCTTCCTTCGGCCGAGGGACGCCGGGTTCGCGTCTCGAGCGTGCTCGCCGCGGAGTGGATCAAGATGCGCTCGGTCCGGTCGACCGGCTGGAGCGTCTTTGCCATGACGCTCATCACCCTCGGCGTGGCGATCATCGTCGGCATCACGGTGACGAACCGGTGGAGCACCTTCTCCATCGAAGACAGGTTGACCTTCGACCCGACGGGGGTCAGTTTGCGGGGCCTCCTCTTCAGTCAGCTGGTCATCGGCGTCCTCGGGGTCCTTGTCATCAGCGCCGAATACGGAACCGTCACGATTCGCGCCACGCTCAGCGCCGTCCCGCACCGCCCCCTCGTGCTGGCCTGCAAAGCGGTCGTCTTCGCTGCCCTCGCCCTGGTCGTCGGCGAGGTCCTCTCGTTCGGCGCCTTCCTCGCCGGCCAGGCCCTCCTCTCGAGCCCGGCGCCTCACGCGTCGTTGAGCCAACCCGGCGTCCTGCGCGCCGTCGTCGGAGGCGGGTTGCTCATTCCGGTGTTCGGACTGTTCGCCCTCGGACTGGGTGCCATCGTCCGGCACACCGCGGGCGCGATCACTGCCTACGTCGGGGCGATCTTGGTCGTCCCGCTCATCGTCGAGGCCCTTCCCTCCTCTATCAGCCACCCCGTGATCAAGTTCATGCCCTTCGCGATCACGAACTCCATGACGTCGATCCGCCACACCTTCGACTTCGGGCCGACGTTCAGCCCGTGGACTGGGTTCGCGATCATGTGTACCTACGCGGTGGCGGCTCTTTTGATCGGGTGCTGGCTCATGGTGCGCCGGGACGCCTGAGAACGCACGGACGCCCGAATCAAGCAGAGCTGGCACGAAGTTTTGAGAGTCACAGGGGCGCGAAATCCCGCCGTGCCAGTCCTTTGGCGGCTGTCGGAGTGGCGCAACGTCCCATTCCCCGATCCGGACGGCACCGTCTGCCATGCTCTGGCGAGTGGTGGACGACCCCGCCAACGAGGACATCCCAGGCATCGGCCGTCTCCTGGCGCTCACGGACGGAGTGGTCGCGATCGCCCTGACGCTGCTGGTGCTCCAGTTCCAGGTACCGGTCACTCACACGTTGGAGCGCAACGCACATTCAGCGTCGGCGCTATGGAGCGCGCTGGCAATTGACCGCGACGCGCTGACGAGTTACCTGGTTTCCTTTGTCGTCATTGCGCAGTTTTGGCTGGTCCATCACCGCATGCTGCGTGGCATGCGCGGCCACAGCGAAGGGCTTGCCTGGCGCAACTTCGGCTTCCTTCTGGCACTCACGCTTATGCCTTTTATGTCGGACCTGCTTGGGAAATATGGGAACAATCCCTTGGCGATCACATTGTTCGGTCTCAACCTCGTCGCTCTCAGTCTCACGACGCAGTGGATCTATCGCTACGCGGAACGGCACCACCTTCTGATGGAGGAGGCGCGGTCGGCCCACAACGAGCTGGCTGGCCGGCTGAGGGCCTTACTCAACCTGGCGATCGTCGGGCTGGCCATCCTCTTGGCGTGGCTCGACACTGGCTTGTCCAGGTATGCCTGGCTGCTTTTCATTCTGATGCCAGGCACGGCGGAGAGGATCGCACAGTCCGTAGAGCGAAAACGCGTGCAGCCTGCGGTCCAGACCGGCGCGTGATCGGAAGACTGCACAGTCGCCAAGACTGAGACACTCAAATCAAGTGCATCGTCATCCCGCTGCGAACGCGCCCACCGCAGTGAACCCCGGTCCGCAAAGAGCAACCCTTCAGGCCGGCCCGAGCTTCCCGACCGCGCGGAACCACTCGAGCGTGCGCGTCAGTCCCTCGTCGAGGCCGATCGGGTTGTAGCCCAGCCGCTTGTAGGTCTTGGAGTCCTCCAGCCTCTTTCGCTCGGGGGTCTCCTTCGCAGCCTTCTTTGCGATGGCAACCAATGTCGGCCCGAAGACCTCGGCCAGCTCGGGGTCGTCCGAAGGATCGACGTCGACGACCTCGTGGTCGAGGCCGGCCAATCGGCACATCCGGGTGCTCGCGTTGGCGATGCTGACGACGTCGTCGGGACGACCATCAAGCATGTAACGCTCCCCCGCCACCCCCTTGTCCAGCGCCAGGATGCAGCCACGGGCGATGTCCTCGGCGAACACCCAGCTCACCGGGAACTTCAGATAACGCTCGATGCGCCCCCGGGCCGCGGACAGAAGCACTCGGTTGAAGCTCGTCAGGCCGAGCGCGTTGCTGACCACCGGTGAAGGGCCGAAGATCGCACCAGGATGTGCGCTGACAACGTCCCTTCCGTTGGCAGCGCGCGACATGGCGTCGAGGAAGGCGGCCATCTTGGTGAGGGTGTAGGGATCCTGGCTCGGCTGGCTCGTGACCGGGGCGTCCTCCCGGTCGAGCCCCCCGGCCGTGTCGAAGAACGTGCCGGTGCTCACGGCGACGACGCGCCCCAGGTCGACGGCTTCCGCGGCGTCCAACAGGTTCTTGGTCCCGCCGGCGTTCACGGCCTCGAAGTCAGCCATGTTCTGACTGGCCCCGCCCAGCAGCGCCGCACAGTGGATGGCCACGTCGCTGCCCCGCGCCGCCCGCAGCACCGCTTCCGGATCGGTGATATCGCCGGACACGATCTCGACCCCGAGCTCCTTCAGCGGACCGGTGTCCGCCGTCTCCCGGGCGAGGGCCCGCACACGGTCGCCCCGCTCCACGAGGAGCCGGCAGATGTTGGCGCCGGCCAGCCCCGTCGCGCCGGTCACCAGGACGGTCTGGGTCATGTCCGCGCGTGGGCGGCTCTGTCGCCGGCCGCCGAGTCGACCTGGTCGGGGCCGTAGGGGATGACCGGCGGAGCGTCCCCGAACACGTCGAGCGTGTGGATGAAGCGGTGCAGCCCCATGGAGTTGGCACAGGCGAACCCGAGCTCGATGATCTGCGCGGTGGTGAAATGCTCACCCAATCGCCGGTAGAAGGCGTCGTCGATCGCGTGGTGGTCGGCCGACAGGAGGTCGAGGAACTCGACGGCCAGGCGCTCCTGCTCGTTGAGCTCGGAGCCGCCCGGAGAGACGAGGCAGGCGACGTCCTCGTCGGTGATGGAGTCGTGCTTCCTCGACTGCATGCAGGGTTGGCATTCGCCCAACTGGGCGCTGCGAATCCGGAGGAGCTCGAGGATCCTCCCCCCGAGAAGCGACTGCTGACCCCAGGTCGTCCGCGCCGCGTTCGTCATGAGGATCTGTGACGTCTTGTAGGCGAAGATCTGCAACGGGACGGGCGTGGCGTACAGCCCGTCCGCCACCCCTTCCTCGATGATGCGGCGCGGCTCCGGCGCCAACTCCTCCAACGGAATGGGCTCAATTCTCGGCACACAAACCCCCCGACTGCCCCACGGTGAGACCCGAGGAGCTCTCTCGTCCGGCGACGTCGCTACTGTACTGTCCCTCTCGTGCCGATCGACCCCTCGTCCGTGCTCCTCACCGGCCGTATTGCAGTCGTGACCGGCGGAGGCTCCGGGATCGGGCGGGGAATCGCCCGGGGCTTCGCTGCGTTCGGCGCCAAGGTCGCGATCTGGGAGCGGGACCCCAACACCGCCGCCGCGGCCGGGGAGGAGGTGGACGGCCTCGGCCTCCCCACCGACGTGCGCGACTCCGGCCAGGTGGACCGGGCGCTGGAGCGCACCGTGTCCGAGCTCGGCCCCGTGAGCATCCTCGTCAACAACGCGGGCGGTGTCTTCAACTCACCGCTGCTCGACACGACGGAGAACGGCTGGGACGCCCTCTACCGCTCCAATCTCAAGCACGTCATTCTGTGCACGCAGCGCGTCGCCCGGGTCATGGTCGAACACGACCTCGCCGGAAGCATCATGAGCGTGACGTCGATTGAAGGGGTGCGTGCCGCCCCCGGGTACGCGGCCTACGCCGCGGCCAAGGCCGGGGTGATCAACTACACCAAGACCGCCGCACTGGAGCTCGCGCCCTACGGGATCCGGGTGAACGCGTTGGCCCCCGACATCACGATGACCGAAGGCTTGGCCGCGGTGGCGCCTGAGGGAGCCGAGGAGAGGTTCGGGTTCACCGTGCCCATGGGCAGAGCCGGGCGCGTCGACGAGATGGCGGGAGCCGCAGTCTTTCTCGCCAGCGACCTGTCGAGCTATGTCACCGGTCAGACCATCCACGTTGACGGGGGGACTCAGGCGGCCAGCGGCTGGTACCACCATCCTGAGACCGGTGCGTACTCCTTGGGGCCCCAGTAGCGCAATCACGAACCACTGAAGATCAGAGGCGTGTCGAATCCCGCCGGGCGCGCGGCGTTGTCTTAGACCCGCAACGCGGCTGCCGCGCGACGTTCGACACCGTCATACCCATTGGCGGTCGCGGCCGAACGTGCCCTGGTGAGCAGATCCTGGGCCTTCTCCGGGTCGCCCGGACCGCCACGCTCCATGAGCATCCGTCCTCGCCAAAGGTCGGTGCGAGCGCCGAAATACGTGGCACCGATGCGAGTGCACGTCTCGGTGGCGTCTGAGAAGAACCGATCGGCTTCGTCGTAGCGGCCGAGAATGCTCGAGAGGCCACCGACATAGTGGCTGACCGGGCCCTCGGCGGTCATCCCACTCGAGGAGAACTGAGTCGCCCACGGTGAGAGCGCCTCAAGCAGGACTGTCGCCGCCTCGAGCGCCCGGCATTCGACGGCGACCTCGGCGAACATCGTTGTCTCGGTCAGCCACGCGCCATTGTCGGGAACCGGGTCGAACGACTCCAGTGCCAGATCCAACAAACGCTGAGCTTCGTCGTGCCTGCCTTGCTCCGCGTGCGCGAGCGAGAGAGCGGCGGGCAGACCAGGGACACCGGGATTGTCGGCGACCGCCTGCTCGATCAGTGGGATCAAGCTGCCCATCGTGCCGCGTTGCCAATTGGCCGCCATGAACTGGGTCCCGAACAGCAAGAACGCATCCGCCTCGCCGCTCTCGGTCCCGATCTGCAGCGCCAGGTTCGCCAACTGCTCGATGCGCCCCACCTCCCCCGCGATCTGAGCCCGGGTCGCGGACAGGAAGTTGTGCCCCCAGGCGAACGTCGGCTGACCCAATTGCTGCACGAGCCTGTCGGAGATCGAGAGGCACCGATCGACCTCCTCCATGTCGCCGCCGTTGATCGCGATCGGTACCCGAGCGACTGCAGCGACGAACAAGAGGAGCGGGTCCCCGATTCGCTCGGCCCGGGCGAGGGCGTCCGCCGACCGGGACAACGAGAGCTCGAGGTACTGAGGCGCGCGGCACGGGAGTGCGATCTGGTTGAGGACACGGACGATGGTGGCATCGTCCGCGCCGGCTTCGGCGGCGGAGGCGGCCAGATCGGCCAGGGCCAGATGATCCGCGAGGGACGTGTCGAACGCGTTCTCCGAACACAGTGTGGCCAGAAGGAGGGCACGGTCGGGGTGACCGTCGGGCAGCAGTTCGAGCGCCCGCTCGAGCAGCTCGACCTTTTCCGTGTCCACCGAGGTGACGGAGGTGACCAGCCCTCTGTCGTTCGCAGTGAGCGCCCGCACCAGCCGTTCGGAGTCACCGCGATCGGCGGCGAGGCGCCCGACGTCGAGGAGGGTCTGCGCGAACGCGGGATCACCGACCTGGCGTTGGGTCGTGCCCACGCCGATCTTGAGGTCCATCTCCACGACCGGATCGGGATCTCTTAGCTGGGTGAGCAGATCGAGGGCCTGCAGGTAGTAGTGCAGGGCGTCGGCGGGCGCCAGCGAGGCGAGCGCTGCGTCAGCCGCTTGCCGGGAGTACTGGAGCGCTTTGTTCAGGTCCTGAGCCTGCGTGGCATTGAACCAGTGCCGGGCCAGCTCGCCCACCCGGTTGCCCGGCCGCCCGCCACACAGGTCCTCCAACGCTTCGGCTACGCGACGGTGCGCCCGGGCCCGACGGGTCGGGCCGAGGTCTTCATAGATGGTGCGCTGAATCAGGGAGTGGGCGAAGCTGTAACGACCCGGCGGGGTGTCGAGCTCTCGCACCAGCGCCGCTGCCGCAGACGCGTCAAGAATCTCCAGCACCTCGTCGTCGGTTGCTCTCGCCGCAGTGACGACGAGTTCGAAGTCGAAGTCGCGTCCGACGACCGAGGCGACGGAGAGGACCTCTTCGGCGCGCTTGCCGAGGCGAACCACCCGCGCGCCGATCACCTCGCGCACTCCGTCCGGCAGCGAGGCTTCGTCGAGAAGCTCGCTCGGTACCCACCGTCCGGTGTGGTCCTGGACGATGGCACCGGTTTCGGTCAGGTGACGCAGGACCTCTATGACGAAGAACGGGTTGCCATCAGTCTCTCGATGGATGGCGTGGGCCAGACCGACCTCGTCCTCCTCGAGCGTCTGCCCGGACGCAGCCTCCATGAGGGTGACGACTCCGGTGTCGTCGAGCCCGGTGAGGTCGATTCTGGAGACACCGATCTGACGACGGAGGGAGCCCAGGGTCTCCACGAGCGCGCTGGCATGAGACAGCTCGCTGTCCCTGTACGTCGCCAGCACCAGCACCCTCATGGGGAGTTGGAAGGAGACCAAGTGGTTCAAGAGCTGCAAGCTGCCCCTGTCCGCCCATTGGAGATCGTCGAGGACGAGGACGACCGGCTGCTCGCCGGAGATCTGGGTCAGCAGACCCACCACCGCGGCGAATAAGAGGTATCTCTCCGAGTCTGAGTCCGTCGCCTTCGACTCGGGTAGGTCCGGGATCCGACTGGCCAGCGCGGGCACCAGGCGTGCGAGTTCGGACCCATGGCTCTCCAGGTGGGCACGGAGAGGATCCTCGGGAGCGTGCGCGACGTAGTGCCCCAGGGCTTCGCCGAAGAGCTGGTACGGGGCGGCGACGTCCTCCTCGCAGTGCCCGAAGAGCACACAGGCCCCACTCTCGATGACCGACCTGCCGGCCTCGGAGGCCAAGGTCGTCTTGCCGAGACCCGCCTCTCCCGAGAGCAGGACGACTTCGCGCCCTCCGCCCGCAGAGACACGTTTGAATGCGTCATTGATCGATGCCAGGTCCGTCTCGCGGCCGACGACCCCGGCAAACGGCCGCACCGCGAGGCGCCGGGGAAGTGGGATCGCGGTCCCCGTGTCAGTGCTTCCCAGCGATTCCCAGAGAACCTCAACCGCCTCGACGGGGTCTTCCAGGCCCTTCAGTGTGAGAGCTCCGACAGCCCTGCACTCGTGGCGGGATCGTCGGCCCGCCAAGGCCCGGACCAGATCGGATGCCAACACCTGGCCGCTCTCACATTCGGCACACAGCCGTACCGCCTCGATCACGGGGTCACCGAAGTAGTCCCCCTCCTCGCTGGTCGCGTCGCCCACACTGATGCCCACCCGGAGCCCAACCGAGTGACCGCTGCTGCGGTTCGCCCGCTCGACTTCTTGTTGCATCGCAACCGCGCACCCCAGCGCCGCCGACGCCGAGGTGAACACCACCATCACCCCATCCCCGACGTTCTTCACCTCGCTGCCGCCGGACTTGGCGATGGCCTGCCGGAGGACCGAGAAGTGGCCTCGGCGGACCTCGTCGGCAGTCTCCTGGGGGAGGCTCTGGGACAGTTCGGTCGAACGTACGACGTCCGTGAACAGGATGGCGACGTTCTCGGTGGTCACCGCAACAGCTCCGCCGTGCGCATGCCTCCCCGGCAGTCAACCGCGTGGCGTCTCCGTCGGTCCGGTGGCCCCGGTTTCGCTCGGGCAGGCAACGTGAAGCCCCCTCCTTGATTCGTGATCCCCGCAATTGTGCGTACAGCTCTGCCCCCACTGCAACTGATATTTGAAACTGGCTCTCATCCCTTCGTCCAGCGCCCCGTGGGCTCGATGGCGGACGCCGCTCAGCTGCTCAGCCCTCCCCTCCTGCCCCGACGTGGGCCGACATCCCGCCGTCGACCGCGATCATCTGTCCCGTGATGTAGCGGGACTCGTCCGAGGCGAGGAAGACGACGACCCCGGCGATGTCGTCCGGCTGCCCGACCGAGGGAGTCAACGTCGCCGTTCCGAGACGGGCCAGCGTCGCCTCGTTCAGGTGCGCGCGCACGGCGTCGGTGAGCACGAGGCCCGGCAGGATGGCGTTGGCCCGGATGCCCTGCTTCCCGTGGCTCGTCGCCACGTACAGCGTGAGCGCGTTCACCCCGGCCTTCGAGACCCCGTAGGCGGTCCGGGTGCGGTCCCCCTTGAGTGACGCGCCCGACGACATGTTGATGATGGAGCCGCCGCCCCCGCGCACCATCATCGGGACGGCGTGCTTGCACGTGAGCATCTGACTGCGCAGGTTGACCGCCAGGGTCCTCTCCCATACCCCCAGAGACAGATCGGTCACGGCGGTGTCCGCGCTCAGGAAGTCCGAGTCTGTCAGCGCGGCGTTGTTGTGAAGCACGTCCAGGCGGCCGTACCGCGTCGTGGCGGCGTCGATCGCACCGGCGACCTGGTCCTCCTCTGAGACATCAGCCCCGAACGCGGCGGCGTCACCGCCTGCGCTCTCGATCGCAGCCGCGACGGACCCCGCCGCTGCCTCGTCGATGTCGACGACCAGCACCGCAGCGCCCTCCCGGGCCAGTGCGCGCGCGGTGGCTCCTCCGATGCCGCCGCCACCGCCGGTGACGATGGCGACCTTCCCGCTGAGACGACCCGCAGTCATGCGTTTGTCTACCCCGCCCTCGCCTCACGCCACGGCGCGAGGTCGAGCATCGGGTAGCGGCGTGCCACCCCGGCAAGTGTCTCCGCCGTCCAATAGGAGTGGCCCGGCGCCGGGAAGCCTAGGGCGGTCAGTTGGCGCAGACTGGCGCGTCCGACGAAGCGGTACCACTCCATGTCCTCACCCGCGTTGGGCAACCCGAAGGAACCGAGCCAGTCGGTGCCGGCGGGTTTGTACGAGACATGCAACATGAAGCGCCCCGCCCGGGGCGCCGTCAGGCGCACGCCCCGGTGATAGACGTCGGGACGATAGGCGAGGATCGAGCCTGCGGGTCCCGACGCCGGGACCTCCGCGGCGTACAGGTCCGCGTACTCGGTCAGGCTCAAGTACGTCCGCTCGACGGGGATGTCCGCCGTCAGGTGGAGCGGGACCATCCGGGTCGCACCCGTCTCGGGGGTGACGTCGCTCAGGTAGACGAACATCTCGAGCTGCTCGTATCCCGGCTCATGGCGCGGGACCACCAGGGTGTGATTGGCGAAGTCGGCGTGGAGCAGCTGCTCGTCGCTCGGCGCGCCATCCGAGTACTTCGCGCTCAACATCGCTTGGTACAGACGAAGGTCAGAGATCCCGAGCAACCGCTCGGCCAGGTCGATGACGCCATCGTGCACGACCAGGTCGTTGAGTGCCCCGTCGGCGAACGGGAAGCGCGGCCGCACACGGTGCGAATCCTCACGGAACGGCGCGTTCCGTTCGGGGTCCACTTCGGCTGCAAACTCCTCTGGGGTGGGGAACAGTGGCGGCAGGGCCGCCTGGGCGGCCGAGACGACGTCGGTGGGCAGCAGGCCGTCGAGCAGACACCAACCATCCTCCTCCCATCGCTGCTGAGTGCGTTCAGCGATCACGCGCATAAGCCAGCCACCAGAACCCGGTCAGGAACCTGTGTTCTTGTGAGGTTGGTCATGTTGCCCCCGAAGATGTCTGGACCCGACGTGCGCCCTATGCTCCACCAGTCACCCGGTGCTGCTCAAGAACGTGCAGGGCCCCAGAGTGCGTTTCTCCACCGGTAGCCTCATGCGACCCGCGTGGGAAACGAATTCACCCAACGTAACGAGTCGGCACAGGCGGGGCAGGGAGGGACCGTGCGCTTCATCCTGCAGTACCCAGAGGCCAGCGGGTCTGGGCTGGACCTGCTCGACGCCGGTGCGATCCCCGAGATGGCCGCTGCGGCGGAGGCCGCCGGCTGGAGCGGCATCGCCTTGACGGAACATCCCGCGCCCAGCACTCGTTGGCTGGAGTCGGGCGGACACCAGAGCCTCGACCCGTTCGTCGCGTTGGCGGCGGCCGCGGGGGCGACCACGGAGCTGGCGCTGGTGACGAACTTGAGCGTCGTCCCGTACCGCAACCCCCTCCTCCTCGCCAAGAGCGCAGCGACCCTGAACCGGATGTCGGAGGGCCGTTTCTACCTGGGCGCGGGTGCGGGCTATCTGAAGTCGGAGTACTTCGCGCTCGGCGTCGACTTCGAGGAGCGTAACGCCCTCTTCGAGGAGGCCCTCGAAGTCCTGCGCCTGCACTGGAGCGGCGAGCCGTTCACGTACGAGGGCCGCCATTTCTCTGCTCGCGACATCCGGGCCCTCCCCGCGCCACGCAACAACTCGGTCCCGATCTGGATGGGCGGGAACTCGGATGCGGCCCTGCGGCGGGCCGCCCGGTACGCCGCCGGCTGGATGCCGATGACGGCACCTGCCAGCGTGGCCAAGACGGCTCGGACCCCCCCGGTCACCAGCACCGAGCAGCTCCAGGAGAGGCTCGCCATGCTCGAACACTTCGCCGGCGAGCGCTTCGGGGAGCTCGCGCTCATCCTCGGCTACTCCGGTCCCAGCCTCGCCCGGTTCGAGAAGGACGCCGAACGCATCA
>JBPYFR010000360.1:0-3782 GCA_051985685.1 Acidimicrobiales bacterium | reverse complement strand
TCCACCATTAGAGAGCGTCACAGCGCCCTGCTCTCTCCGGACTTCTCTTCCTGTCCGGAGTCACTTCACCACGACGGCACCACTCCAGGCGGGCAGCGTGAGCGCGCCCTCAGCGACCGATCCGGCTTGGGCGCGGTCGGTGCCGACGGTGACGGTGCCCGTCACGCCCGTGAAGGTGGCCGGCCCGTCGGACATGTTCGCCAGCACCGTGGTGGCGTTTCCGCGAGCGAAGGCCCAGCCGCCCTCCGGCGCCGGGAGCGAGCGGTACAATCCGACGGCCAGGTCGTCGCTGGCGATCCGGGCCGCGATCAGGCGGCGGCAGAACGAAAGCACCGAGTCGGGGTCGGCCTTCTGGTCGGCGACATTGCAGGCCGCGGGGTCAGCCATGGGGAGCCACGTCTGCACCCCGGGCTCTGTGAACCCTCCGCCTGGCTCCGGGGACCACGGCATCGGGGTCCGCTCCGCGTCGCGGCCCTTGTAGTACGGCCAGAACCGCGCACCGACCCTGTCGAGCACGTCGTCCCGATCAATCGGGCCGTCGGTCAGCCCGATCTCGTCGCCCTGGTAAAGGAACGGCGTTCCCCGGAGCGTCAGGATAATGAGCAGGGCGACCCGGCTCTTGGCCTCGTCCCCGCCGGCCCAGCGGGTGGCGAGGCGGGACTCGTCGTGGTTTGAGCCGGTCCAGATCGGCCAGGCCCCGGCGGGAAGCGTCGCCTCCACCTCCTCGACGACGGAGCGCAGCGCGGCCGCCTCGAATGGCGCGTGGATGAAGACGAAGTTGAACCCGCCGTGCAGCTCGTTGCGGCCGTCGCCATAGAACTGCGCGAGCACCGGGATCTGGTCGACGTAGGTCTCGCCGATGAGAAGCCGCTCCGGCTCGTAGGTTTCGGCAATGGAGCGCCACCGGCGCAGGATGTCGTGCGCCTCGGGGCGGTCGGTGTTGTAGCCGGAGCGCAAACCCATGAGCCGCTGCTCTATGGGATCGTCTTCCGTGGCGGGCGGATTGTCACGGAGCTCCTTGTCCTTGATCATCCCGTTGCACACGTCGATCCGGAATCCGGCCACGCCGCGGTCCCACCAGAAGCGAAGGATGTCGTCGAACTCGCGCCGAACGTCCTCGTTCCACCAGTCGAGGTCCGGCTGCTCGACCTCGAAGTTGTGAAGGAAGTACTGTCCGCTCGCTTCGTCCCATTGCCAGGCGGAGCCCCCGAAACTGCTGATCCAGTTGTTGGGGGGGCTGCCGTCAGGTTTGGGGTCGGCCCAGACGTAGTAGTCCCGGTATCGAGAGTCCCTCCCGCTCAGCGCGTCGACGAACCACGCGTGCTGATCGCTGGTGTGATTCGGCACCAGGTCCATGAGGACCCGGATACCCCGCACGGCGGCCTCGCGGACCAACGTCTCGAGATCCCCGATCGTTCCGTAGTCAGGATCGATGTCGCTGTAGTCGGAGACGTCGTACCCCCAGTCGCAGTTGGGCGAGCACGTCACCGGTGACAACCAGATGCCGCTGACGCCGAGGCGTTCGAGGTAGTCGAGCTTTCCGATCACGCCGCGCAGGTCGCCGATGCCGTCGCCGTCGTAGTCCGCGAACGAGCGCGGGTAGATCTGGTAGAAGACCCCGCCCTGCCACCAACGGTCCGGGCCGGCGCTCACGACCGTTCAGGTTAGGGGCAGGCCGCTTCTCGTGGCAGGCCTCGTCCGCAGTTCGACCCCACCGCGAAGCTCGAGATCGAGACCCGACGGGCGACCCCTTGAGCCCGCCTGGTCCAGAACCATCAGCAACCGTTTAGGGTGCCGGGCGCGGGTCCGGGATCCGAGCACTCCCGGGTTGCCCGTTGCGACCGCGCCCGCTACTCTGGCACTCGCAACCGGAGAGTGCTAACGAGTGCCAAGGAGGCCCGTCCACCATGAAGCTGCACCCCCTCGAGGACCGGATCGTCGTCCGTCCCGGCGAGTCCGAGGAGACGACCGCATCGGGCCTGGTCATCCCCGACACGGCCAAGGAGAAGCCCCAGCAGGGCGAGGTTCTCGCCGTGGGCCCGGGCCGTCGTTCCGACGACAGCGGAGAGGTCATCCCCATGGACGTCAAGGTCGGGGACACCGTCGTGTACTCCAAGTACGGCGGGACCGAGATCACGGTCGAGGGTGAGGACCTGCTCATCCTCTCCAGCCGTGATGTGCTGGCCAAGGTCTCCTAGGTCGAGCCACCGAGGGAGGCCGGTCGCTCCGGGGCAACCCGGAGCGGGCGCGACGGCCTCCATGAAGATCCACTGAACAGACAAGGCCTCGAGAGGAGTTCGAGACAGTTATGCCCAAGATCCTGAAGTTCGACGAGTCCGCCCGACGCGGGCTCGAGACCGGCGTGAACAAGCTCGCCGACACCGTGAAGGTCACCTTGGGGCCCAAGGGCCGCAACGTGGTGATTGAGAAGAAGTTCGGCGCGCCCACCATCACAAACGACGGCGTGTCCATCGCCCGCGAAGTCGAGCTGGACGACCCGTTCGAGAACATGGGTGCCCAGCTGGTGAAGGAAGTCGCCACCAAGACCAACGACGTGGCCGGTGACGGCACGACCACCGCGACCGTGCTGGCCCAGTCCCTCATCACCGAGGGGCTGCGCAACGTCGCCGCCGGCGCCAGTCCGACCGGGCTGAAGCGCGGCATTGAGAAGGGAGTCCAGACCGCGGTCGACGCCGTCGCCAAGCAGTCCAAGGATGTCGGCGGGAAGACGGAGATCTCGCAGATCGCCGCCAACTCCGCCGCGGACCAGGCCATCGGCGACGTCCTGGCCGACGCCATCGACAAGGTCGGCAAGGACGGCACCGTGACGGTCGAGGAGTCCAACACCTTCGGGATCGAGCTCGAGCTCACCGAGGGCATGCAGTTCGACAAGGGCTTCCTCTCGCCCTACTTCGTGACGGACCCCGAACGCCAGGAAGCGGTGCTCGACGAGCCGTACATCCTCTTCTACAACGCCAAGATCTCGGCGGTGCACGACCTGGTGCCGGTGCTCGAGAAGGTCATGCAGTCGGGCAAGGCGCTGCTGATCGTGGCCGAGGACGTCGAAGGCGAGGCTCTGGCCACCCTCGTCGTGAACAAGATCCGGGGCACGTTCACCTCGGTCGCCGTGAAGGCACCCGGCTTCGGCGAGCGCCGCAAGGAGATGCTGCAGGACATGGCCGTCCTGACGGGCGCCCAGGTCATCAGCGAGGAGATCGGTCTCAAGCTTGAGAACGCGACGGTCGACCTGCTCGGCACGGCACGCCGGGTCATCGTGACCAAGGACGACACGACGATCGTGGATGGTGCCGGCAAGTCTGAGGACGTACAGGGTCGCGTGGCCCAGATCAAGCGGGCGATTGAGGACACGGACTCGGACTGGGATCGTGAGAAGCTCCAAGAGCGCCTGGCCAAGCTGGCCGGAGGGGTCGCCGTCGTGAAGGTCGGCGCCGCCACCGAGGTGGAGCTCAAGGAGAAGAAGCACCGGATTGAGGACGCGCTGTCCGCCACGCGGGCGGCCATCGAGGAGGGCATCGTGGCCGGCGGCGGCGTCGCACTGATCCGGGCCCGCAAGGCGGTGAACGCGCTGGTCGAGACGCTCGAGGGCGACCAGGCGACCGGGGCCCGCATCGTGGCCCGCTCGCTGGAGGAGCCCTTGCGTTGGATCGCCTTCAACGCGGGCCTCGAGGGAGCGGTGCTCGTGAGCCGGGTGGAGTCCGCCAAGGGCAACACCGGATTGAACGCGGCGACGGGCGAGCTCGAGGACCTGGTCGCGGCCGGGA
>JBPYFR010000359.1:0-13057 GCA_051985685.1 Acidimicrobiales bacterium | reverse complement strand
TCGAGCACCGCATCGAGGAGGCTGTACCTCGCGGAACGTCCGGAACTCTCTGAACTCTCTGACGGCCCGGACCGGCCCTGGGGCGACACGTTCTCGGATCCTCCCGAAGCCCCCATGTACCAAATGGTACGTCGCAGAAGCAGCCTGGCGAAGTCGTTACCTACGGACAGACGCGAGTCAGGACTCGCCGCCGGCGCGACCTACAGATGCGAGTCAGGACTCGCTGCCAGAGTCACCACCGTCAGTACCACCACGAGCGTCGCCATCCTGCCCGTCCCGGGCGTCGGCGTTGGCGGCGTTCTCGACGACTGTCCGTTCGGCGCCCTCGAGCTGCACGTAGGCCAGACGGAGCTGCGACAGCGACTCCCGCAGGGGCTGCTCGGCCTCGCCGAGGCGCCCCGCGAGCCCGTCGAGCAGGTAGCCGAGCCCGTCGATAGGGATGCGGGCCTCGAAGAGCATCGGCGGCGACTGCGACAGGTAGATCGCAGCCAGTTCGAACAAGCCGTAGCAATGGTTGGCGACGACGATCTCCGCCGGCGTGTTGGCGAGCTGGGCCCGCATGGCGTCGACGGCAGCCTGCGCCTCGGCCTCCGATGTTGCGTCGCCCTTCCCCCCGCTCCCACCGGGGGGACCGCCACCGGGGATCCCTGCCCCGGGCGGCGCCTGAGCACCACCGTGCGCCTCCTGGTCGGGTTCCGTCTTGGGGTAGTGCTCGCCCCCCGGTGTCCAAAGGCTGCCCATCCTGGTACTGTAGGCACCTTGACTACTTGGAAGCGGGGCCTCCAGCAGGGCCTCCACCTGGCCACCACTCCACCATCTTGGTGACGGCGTGCGCCATGGTCGATCGTTCCCGGCGCGGGCCCTGCCCGCGGGCCGGCCTCGCTCCACCGATTGGCCTGTGGAAGCACCGCGGGTCCGAGTGAGAGGCCTGATGACGCATCGTCGCTGAAACCACAACAGAGCACCGGATCAACGACCGAATCCGTGCACGTGAAGTCCGGCTGGTGGACCCCGACGGTGTGCAACTAGGCATCAAGCCGCTGCCCGAGGCGCTGGCGATCGCCAAGGAACTCGACCTCGATCTGGTCGAAGTCGCCCCCATGGCGAACCCTCCGGTCTGCCGCATCATGGACTTCGGGAAGTTCAAGTTCGACGAGGCCCAGCGGGCCAAGGAGAGCCGCCGCAAGGCCGTCCACGTCGGGATCAAGGAGATGAAGTACCGGCCGAAGATAGGCCCCGGGGACTTCGACACCAAGACCCGTCAGGTGGCCAAGTTCCTGAACGACGGACACAAGGTCAAGATCACGATCATGTTCCGGGGCCGCGAGGTGTACCACCCTGAGCAGGGGAGGCGGATCCTGGACCGCATCGCCGAGCAGATGGAGGGCATCGCCAAAGTCGAGTCCGAACCGAAGCTCGACAGCCGGAACATGATCATGGTCCTCGCCCCCGACAAGCGAGCCCGTCAGGCGGCCCAATCGAGGGCGTCGAACCAGCAGCGCGCCGAGAGGGAGGCAGCCAAGTCGACCGGGACCCAACAAGGTGAGGCCGCCGCCTCAACTCGGGCTCCCGCCGCTCCGGCGGAGGGAAACGGAAACGCTCCGGTGTCGGAGCCGGTCGTCGAGACCGACTCGATCAGCGAAGTCGCGGCATCAGCCGAAGAGGGATGACGCAATGCCGAAGATGAAGACGGACAAGGGCGCTGCCAAGCGCATCAAGGTGACCGGCACCGGCCGCCTGCGCCGCCGCAAGGCCTTCCGGAACCACTTGTTTGAGAAGAAGTCGAGCGTGCGCATGCGCCGCCTCGGCCGGGAGACCGAGATCGCAAAGGCCGACGAGAAGACCACGCGCCGGATGCTCGGCATTTAGTCGGACGGGTCCGTTGCATCGTTCGGTCGCTCGGCGCAGGCGGTTCCCTCGGACCGGTTGATCAAACCGGATCGGTCGGACCGCTCAAATTCGTTCCAGAAACCCAAATTCACCAAATCGTTCGAGTCGTTGACACCACCCCAGACGTTCGCACCACCCCACCCACCCCCAAAGACCAAGAGAGGAGGATCCCAATGGCGAGAGTCAAGCGTGCCGTCCACGGTCGCAAGCACCACCGCGCCGTGCTCGAGCAGGCGAAGGGGTATTACGGGAACAAGAGCCGTTCCTTCCGCGCCGCTAACGAGCAGCTCATGCACTCCATGCAGTACGCCTACCGGGATCGCCGGGCGCGCAAAGGAGACTTCCGCAAGCTGTGGATCCAGCGCATCAATGCCGGCGCGCGGGCCAACGGCCTGAGCTACAGCCGCCTGATCAACGGCCTGCACGTGGCCGGCGTCGAGGTCGACCGGAAGGTGCTCGCTGACCTTGCGGTGAACGACCCGGACGCGTTCGCCGCCCTGGTCCGGACGGCAAAGGATGCGCTTTCGAGCGCCGATGCGTCCGTGGGGGCCACTTCCTGACCCAGCGTCTGGCCTTCACGCACCGGCGGGTTCGACGACTGCGCGGGCTGTTGCAGAAGCGCTCGGCACGCTGGAGTGAGCGCGCGTTCGTGGCTGAGGGTGCCGAATTGCTCCGGAATGCGCTCGAGGCGGACGTGCCAATCGAGTCCGTCTATGTGGCGCCTGATGCAATCGGCGACCGGCCAACCCGTGACGTGTGTGACCAAGCTCAGGCAGCCGGGGCGCGGCTGTTCCCGCTTGCGCCCGGCGTCCTCGAGCGTGTGGCCGACACGGTGACACCCCAGCCCGTCCTCGCCGTGATCCCGATGCTCGACGATCCGCCAGCGTTCGAGCCCGGCCCGTGGTCGCTTCTCGTCGTCATGGTCGACGTGCGTGACCCGGGCAACGCGGGAACAGTGCTCCGTGCCGCTGACGCGTCGGGGTGCCAGGGGGTCATCTTCGCCGGGGACTCGGTCGATCCGTACAACGCCAAGACCGTCCGTTCCTCCGCCGGCTCGCTCTTCCACGTGCCCTTCGCCGTTCGGGACGACGAAGGCTCGCTGGCGTCCGAGCTCGCCGGCGCCGGCTTCCTCACGCTCGGCACCGTGGTGCGGTCGGGCGACGACTACGCCGAGCTGGACTGGTCCCTTCCCACGGCGCTGTTCCTGGGCAACGAGTCCGCGGGGCTCGCTCCCGCGCTGACGAACGCGTTGGCGGGGTCGGTGGCGATCCCCATGGCTGGGAGGGCCGAATCGCTCAACGTGGGCGTGGCGTGTGCCGTCGTCTGCTTCGAGGCTCTGCGCCAACGCCGGACCCGGTCGTCCGGGGCACGTAGAATTTGAGAAACCCACCCCCGACCGCGCCGAACCACAGACGAGGTGGCGCTGACGGCGAGACGACATGGTGACCGAGAACGTGGACATTGACATCGAGGGCGTCGCTGAGCGCATCGCCGGCGACGGCGCGCGGGCCATCGCGAACGCAGCGTCTACCGACTCTCTCGCCGCCGTCGAGACCGAATTCCTCGGGAAGCGCTCGGTCCTGACTGAGGCTCACCGGTCCCTCAAGGACCTCGCCCCCGAGGCCCGCCGGGAGGCGGGCAGTCGACTGCAAGAGGTGCGGGCCGGGCTCGAGGCTCAGCTGTCCGCCCGCCGGGCCGAGCTGGCGGCGGGTGAGCGGGCCGAGGCGCTGCGAGCAGACCGGCTCGATCTGACCGAGGTCATCCCCGCCGACGTCCGCTCCGCACCGGCCCGAGGCCACCTGCACCTGGTGACGCAGGCCCGCGCCGAGCTCGAGGACGTGTTCGTCGGCATGGGGTTCACCGTGGCCGAGGGCCCCGAGGCCGAGTCGGACTGGTACAACTTCGAGGCGCTCAACATGCCGCCGGCCCACCCGGCGCGAGACATGTACGACACCTTGTACCTCGACGTCGGCGAGCCCGAGACGGTGCTGCTGCGCACGCACACCTCGCCGGTGCAGATCCACCTGATGGAGGATGCGGTCGAGAACGACTCGCTGCCCATCCACGCGGTCATGCCCGGCAAGTGCTTCCGGCTCGACACGCCCGACGCAACGCACCTTCCCGTGTTCAATCAGATCGAGGGACTCGTGGTCGATCGGGACATCACCTTCGGCGACCTCGCCGGGACGATCCAGGTTTTCACCGAGGCCTACTTCGGCGAGGGAATGCAGTCGCGCCTGAGGCCGGCCTACTTCCCGTTCACTGAGCCGTCGGCCGAATTGGAGATCACGTGCACGATCTGCCTGGGCGAGGGCTGCCGCACGTGCTCGCATACGGGCTGGATCGAGCTCGGCGGCTGCGGGATGGTCGACCCGGCCGTGTTCGGCGCGGTGGGGATCGACGCCGAGGTCTGGTCGGGGTACGCGTTCGGGTTCGGCATCGACCGCCTCGCGCAGATGCGCCACGCCATCCCCGACATGCGGTCCTTCCTCGAGAACGACATCCGCTTCCTGTCGCAGTTCTGACCCCGACCACACGACGAAAGACACTCCGTGCGTGCTCCGCTCAGCTGGCTCCGTGACTTCGCACCTTTCCCCGACCACACCCGGGACCTGACCGCAGCGCTCGATGACCTCGGTCTTGTCGTCGAAGGAGTCGAGCGCGTGGGGGAGGGGCTGGGCGCCATCGTCGTGAGCCGGGTCACCGAGATCACGCCGATCAAGGGTGCGGACAAGATCCGCCGGGTCGTGGTCGATGCCGGCGGCGAGCCGGTCGAGATCGTGTGTGGCGCGTTCAACTTCGAGGTCGGGGACCGGGTGCCGCTCGCGCCTGTGGGCACCATCCTGCCCAACGGGCTTGAGATCGGGCAGAGGAAGATGCGCGGCGTGACCTCCAACGGGATGCTGTGCTCGGGTCGGGAGCTCGGTCTCTCCGACGACGGCGCTGGGCTCTTCGTCCTCGGCCCCGAGGCGCCCGGTGAGCCCGGGACCCCCCTGACCGAGGCGCTGGGCCTCGAACCCGACACGGTCTTCGACATCACCGTTGAGGGCAACCGTCCGGATGCCTGGTCCATCGCGGGCATCGCACGGGACCTGGCGGCAAAGCTGGGGCTTCCCTTCTCGCTGCCCGAGCCACCGGAGCCGGAACCGAGTGGCCGGCCGGTGGAGTCGGTTGCGACGGCGGTGGTCGAGTCACTCGACCTCTGCCCGCGCCTCACGGTCTCGGTGTTATCGGACGTCGTCGTGGGACCCTCGCCGCAATGGATCGCCCGGCGGCTGCTCCTCGCGGGCATGCGTCCGATCAACAACGTCGTCGACGCATCCAACTACGTCATGCTCGAACTGGGCCAGCCCACCCACCCCTACGACCTCTCTCTGCTGCCGGGCCGAGGACTGCGCGTGCGCCGGGCCCGGGCGGGGGAGACGGTCGAGACGCTCGACGGGGTGGTACGCACGGTCGGGGTGCGGGGGCGCAGCCTCGGCGACACCGGCGAGGATTGCCTGATCTGTGACGCGGAAGACACGCCAGTCGGGATCGCCGGAGTGATGGGAGGCGCGTCGTCGGAGATCGGGGCTGCGACGACCGACGTGCTTCTCGAGGCCGCGTACTTCACGCCGATGGCGGTCGCACGAACGGCGAGACGCCTGGGCCTGCGCACCGAGGCTTCCGCTCGCTTCGAGCGGGGGTGCGACCCCTGGGGGATCGAGCCCTCGGTGCACCGGCTCTTCCAATTGCTCGCAGAAAGCGTGCCCGGCTTGACGGTGGCCGACGGCCTGCTCGACGTCCGGGGCGAGGTCCCCGAGCCTTTCGCGGTCTGGGTTCCCGTCGGGCGGGTGCGGCGCCAACTCGGGGTGGATCTGGGCGCCGAGCAGATCGCCGCGCTCATCGAGCCGATCGGATTCACGGTGCTGTCTGACGGAGATGGCGCGGCTGGCGAACACCTGTCCGTCGTCGTGCCGACGAACCGGCCCGACGTGCGCCCGGAACCGTTCGGCGTCGACGACATCATCGAAGAGATCGCCCGGACCTTCGGTTACTCCAACGTGCCCAGGCACGTGCCGACGTGGCCCCAACCCGGAGGGTTGACCTCGCTGCAACGATCGCGCCGACTGGCCAAGGACGTCCTCTGCGGACTGGGAGCATCGGAAGCGTGGACCGACACCTTCGTGTCAGCGTCCGCACACGAGGACGTCGGCCTGAGCGGTCCAGCCGTGCGCGTGGCCAACCCTCTTGACGCGGAGAAGCCCTTCTTGCGCCGCTCTTTGCTGCCGGGATTGCTGAGCGCACTGGCGTATAACGCCAGCCGCCGCCAGCCCGAGGTCCGTCTCTTCGAAGTGGGCGTCGTCTTCTCGCACCCCGGCGAAGGGGCGCCGCGCGTGGTCGAGCGCGCCGGCGCGGGCGGGGCAGAGCGGGCGGAGCTCCCCGGTGAGCGCGAGCTGCTCGCAGCGGTGTTCGCTCGAGACGAGGACGATGCCCGCACCGCCGTTGCGGCCTGGGACGTCCTGGCGGAGGCCTTCCGGCTGGCGGGTGTTCGACTGTCCGCCTCGGGTTCTCATCTGGGAGTTGCGCCGACCGACCGGCTCCCCTCACTCCCGGGCTTGCATCCCACGCGGTTCGCGCACCTGGTTGCCCACGGAGCAACGGGCGGACCCGTTGTGATCGGCTCGGTCGGCGAGGTCGATCCCGATGTCGCCACGACGTTCGGGCTCACCACGACCTCGGGTGCAGGCACTACGGCCCGCCGGATCGGCTGGCTCGAGGTGAATCTCGACCTGCTCTTCGACGAGTCTCGTGTGGCGCGCCGCGTGACTGCCGGAGGTGCCGTGAGCCGCTTCCCGTCGTCAGACATCGATCTGGCCTTCGTCGTGGCCGACGGGCATCCCGCCGACGTCGTGGCCGAGGCGATCCGAGCGGCCGGCGGCGACCTGCTCGAGTCGGTCCGTCTCTTCGATGTGTACCGCGGCGCGGGGATGGAGGAGGGCACCCGCAGCTTGGCCTACCGGCTGCGCTTCTGTGCTGAGGACCGCACGCTGACGGACGAGGAGGTCGGGGAGCTGCGGGGCCGTTGCATCGACGCAGTGGCCGAACAGTTCCAGGCCGTGTTGCGCTAAAGAACTCCTCAGGGCGCGGCGGGCGCCTGTCACCAGGCGGCGCCGTCGCGGCGACGTGGCATCGTGAACGGGTGGAAGTGGAGAGGATCGAACCGGGGGACGAGGCCGCATTGGCCGAGTTCTACGACGTGTGGCACGCCTCCGATGTGGACGACTGGCCGGGGTTGGCCGGCTTCAGCCTGAACGACCTCCGGGCCTTTGCGGCGCACGTGGGGACCACCCGCCGTTTCCATCTGTACACCACGGGTGAACGGGGTGGGCCCACGATGGGGACCGCCCTGATGGAGGTGCCGCTGCGCGACAACCTCCACAGCGTCGAGGTCATGGTCAACGTCCGTCCGGACCGTCGTCGCCGAGGCGCCGGGACCGCCCTCGTCGAGCACATGGTGGCCTGGGCCGAGGCAGATGGGCGCCGAACGCTCAACACACTCGTCGAGGTACCGCGGGCCAAGTTGTCGTCCCACCCCTCGACACCCTTCGCGATGGGTCTCGGCTCCGCTCCGACCTTGGCCGGCAACGTCCGGCATCTCGCCCTCCCGATGGATCCCGAGCGAGTCGAGGAGCTCTACCACGTTGTCGCGAACGCAAAGGGCGCCGACCGGTACCGGACGTTCACGTTCACCTCACCGTGGCCAACGGAGTACATCGAGGACCAGTGCGAGCTCGGCCGTCGGATGTCGACGGACGAGCCTGCCGGCGACGACAGCCACGAGGAGGAAGTGTGGGACGCGCGGCGCGTCCTCGACAACAGCGCACTCGACGCAGCCCAAGGCGCGACGAGACTCGCTGCAGTCGCGCAGCACCTCGAGACCGGGCGTCTGGTCGCGTTCAGCGAGTTCCTGCTGTCGCCGGACCGGCCGGAGGAGGCCTGGCAGATGGCGACACTCGTGCACCAGACACATCGTGGTCACCGGCTCGGCCTGGCGGTCAAGCTGGCCAACCTCGAGTACCTTGCCGCGACGGCTCCGAGCGTCCGCTTGGTCATCACCGGGAACGCACAGATCAACGCGCCGATGATCGCCATCAACGACATGCTCGGCTTCGAGATCGTCGGCGAGGGAATGTTCTGGCAGCTCACAGTGGGCCCGCCATGACCCCCGCCCCGATCGACGTCGAGCGGATCGACGCGAGCGACGCACGCGCCTTCGAGGAGTGGTTCGCCGTCTGGCACGAGATGGACCTCGAGCGCTGGCCCGACCGACCGGGGTGGCAGCGGGTTGAGCGCCAGGCGATGGCCCTGGACCGCGAGGGGCCGATCGAGCGCCAGTGCCTCGTGGCGCACACGGATGGACGCGCGGTCGGGGTCGCTGATCTGGAGATGTTTCGCCGCGAGAACGGACACGTGGCACGGATCGATGTCCGCGTCCTTCCAGCGTGGCGGCGTCGCGGCGTCGGATCTGCGCTCGTCGCGTTCGCCGAAGGCACTGCAGCGCGGACGGGCCGGACCGAAGTCGGCGGCATGGACCAGACCCCAACAAGGGAGGACTACGTCGACTCCGCCGGATCCTTTGCGCGGCGCCTCGGCTTCGAGCCGGTGCAGCGCGTGACGCACCGACGGCTGTCTCTGCCCCTCACGGTGGCGCACGAGGAGGCGCTACGGCGCCACCCCAAAGCAACGCCGACGGGGTACACACTGCTCACGTTCGTGGATGGCTGGCCGGAGCAGTATGTCGAGGACAGGTGCGAGCTCGGCCGACGCATGTCCACCGACGTCCCGATGGGCGAGCAGGAGTGGGAGGAGGAGGTGTGGGATGCGCAGCGATTGCGCGACCTCCAAGCAACCTTGGAGGCGCAGAACCGGGCCATAGTGATCACCGCGGCGCGCGACGACGAGAGCGGACGGTTGGTTGCCTTCACGGAACTGGCGGTCCCGCTCGGCGCTCCCGAGAGCGCGTGGCAGTGGGACACCCTGGTGTTGCGCGAGCACCGCGGGCACGGGTTGGGTTTCGCAGTAAAGCTGGCGAACCTCCGCGCCACGCTGACCCGGCACCCCGGCGTCCGGTGCATCAACACGCAGAACGCGGAGGACAACGCACCGATGATCGCGATCAACTGCGAGATGGGCTTCGAGGTGGCGGCTCACTCCGTGGAATGGCGACGAAACATCGGGCCAGAAGCGAAATCTTTGGGTTCGGCCTCTGGCTGAGCCGAATTACCAAGGAGGAGCCGCTCACCCCATCTGATCGGTTCGCATGAATATGCAGGATCATGTATACTGATGCGATGAAGGCAGGGATCATCGGGGGGTCCGGGTACACAGGCGTTGAGTTGTTGCGCCTGCTCACGGGCCACCCGGAGCTCGAGGTGGCCGTCGTGACGGCTCACTCCAGCGCCGGCGAGGTGGTGGGGGACCACACGCCATCGCTGCGCGCCGCCTATCCCGACTTGGTGTACGAGGAGTTCGACGTGGATCGGCTGGACGGGCTCGACGTCGTTTTCTGCGCCCTGCCCCACGGCGAGTCCCAGAAGCTGGTGCCAGCGCTTCGGGGGCGGGTGGGGCTCGTCGTCGACCTGGCAGCCGACTTCCGGCTCCGGGACGCCGCGCTCTACCCACAGTGGTACGGCGAGTCCCACGTCGCGCCAGAGCTGCTCGCCGAGGCGATCTACGGACTGCCCGAGCTGTTCCGGGACGGCCTGGCGGCGGCGAGCCTCATTGCCGCGGCGGGGTGCTACCCGACAACGGCTGGCCTCGCCCTGGCGCCGCTGCTGCGGGCCGGGCTCCTCGATCCGTCCGGCCTCGTCGTGGACGCGGCGTCGGGCGTCTCGGGTGCCGGTCGTGGCCTCAGGGAGACTCTGCACTTCGGGACCGTCGACGAGGACTTCGTCGCCTACGGGCTGCTCACCCATCGCCACACGCCGGAGATGGAGCAGATCCTCGGGACGGACGTGCTCTTCACCCCGCACCTCGTCCCCATGGTGCGGGGCATCCTCGCCACCTGCTACGCCCGCCCAGCAAGGGAGCACGCGGAGCTCACGACCGCGGGAGTGATGGAGGCTCTCCACGAGGCCTATGACGACGAGCCCTTCGTGGTGGTCACCGACGATCCGCCCTCCACGAAGGCCACGGCGGGGTCCAACGCGGCGCACGTGACCGCACGGGTCGATCCGCGCACCGGGTGGGTGCTCTCGTTGTGCGCGTTGGACAACCTCGTGAAGGGAGCGTCGGGCCAGGCCATCCAGTGCGCCAATGCCGCGCTCGGGTTGCCCGAGCCAATGGGTCTTCCCCGGGCCGGGTTGTACCCGTGAGCGTCACAGCGCCGAGAGGCTTCCGGGCCGGCGCCGGAGCAGCCGGGATCAAGGCCGGCACTGCACCCGACGTCGCGGTCGTCGCGACCACGGACGGGCGGGCCGTGCCGGCGGCAGGCGTCTTCACGTCGAACCTGGCCGCTGCCGCGCCCGTGCTCGTGAGCCGGGACCACTTGGCGGCGACGGGGGGCATGGCTGCGGCCGTGGTGCTCACATCGGGCAACGCGAACGCCGCGACCGGTGGGCGTGGCCGTGACGCCGCCGAACGGCTCTGCGCCCAAGTCGCCAAGGGCACGGGGTCGTCCGCAGAAGAAGTCCTGGTGTGCCAGACGGGCCTCATCGGCATCCCCTTCCCGATCGACACGGTCGAGCCGGGCATCGACTCCCTCGTGGCGGGCTGTGCCGCGGACGCCGAAGCTGGCGAGAAGGCCGCGCGGGCGATCATGACCACCGACACCGTTCCCAAGGAGGTCGTTGTGCGCGCCGACGGCTTCGTCGTTGGGGCCATGGCGAAGGGGGCGGCCATGCTGGCCCCCAACATGGCAACCATGCTGGCCTTGTGCACGACCGATGCAGCGGTGGACCCGGTCACGCTGCGCGGGGCGCTCGGCGACGCGGTCGACGCGTCGTTCAACTCCATGACCGTGGACGGCTGTACGTCGACGAACGACACCGTTCTCGTGCTGGCCAGCGGGTTGGCGTCGCAACCGTCCACTGCCGCGCTGACCGACGCGCTCACCGAGGCCTGTGGCACCCTGGCCGAGCAGATGGTCGGCGACGCGGAGGGGTCCACGAAGGTTGCGCACATTCGCGTGCGGGGCGCCGAGAGCGACCACGCCGCGCATCAGGCCGCGCGCAAGGTGGCCGACTCGATGCTGGTCCAGTGCTCACTGTTCGGCGAGGACCCCTATTGGGGTCGGATCGTCTCCGAGCTGGGGTCGGCTGGCACACCCTTCGACATTGAGCGGGTGTCGGTCGCGTACGGCGGCGTGGTCGTGTGTGCGGGCGGCGTCGCCGTCGCGCACGACGAGGCCGCCGTCGCTACCCACATGCAGGCGCGCCACGTAGAGATCACGTGTGACCTCGGACTGGGGCAGGGCGACGCGGTGGTGCTGGGAACGGATTTGGGCTACGGCTACATCGACGAGAACCGGACGACATCGTGACCGCCTCTGAGGCTGCGTCGGTGCCCCGAAAAATCACCCGGGCCCAGAAGGCTGCGGCGGAGAAGACAGCATCGGTGCTCGTCGAGGCGTTGCCCTATATCCGGCGCTTCCGCGGCAAGATCGTCGTCGTCAAGTACGGCGGCAACGCATTGCAGGCACCCGGGTCGGACCTCGGAGAAGGAGCCCGAGCCGAGGCCGCCGCCGCATCCGAAGCGCTGGCATCGTTTGCCCAGGACGTGGTCTTGATGCGCGCGGTCGGGATCCTGCCCGTCGTCGTCCACGGCGGAGGGCCCCAGATCGGCGACCTGATGGCGCGGCTTGGCAAGGAGACCGAGTTCCGCCACGGATTGCGGGTGACCGACGCCGACACCCTCGACATCGCGCGCATGGTCCTCGTGGGGAAGGTCAACCGCGACATTGTGTCGGCCATCAACGTGCACGGGCCGCTTGCCGTCGGCATGTCAGGTGAGGACGCCAAGTTGATCACGGCCGCGCCGAGGCACGTCGACCTCGGGTTCGTCGGCAACGTGTCGGGCGTCGACCCGACCATGCTCGAACGCCTGGTCGCCGAGGGACTCATTCCAGTCGTGGCGACCATCGGGTCCGACGAGTCGGGACAGGCCTACAACATCAACGCCGACACGGTCGCCGGTGCGCTGGCGGAGGCGCTCCAGGCCGAGAAGCTCATCTTCCTGACCGATATCGAAGGGCTGCGTCTCGTGGCCGACGACCCGACGACGGTCATCCACCAGGCCTCGCTGGAGATCGTGGACGAGATCGTCCGCAGTGGCGGCGCCCAAGGCGGCATGCTGCCCAAGGTGGAGGCCTGCGCCAGCGCCGTGCGGTCCGGGGTGGGTCGGGCCCACATCCTGGACGGGCGGGTGCCCCATGCACTGCTGCTCGAGCTGTTCACCGATGCCGGTGTCGGGACCATGGTGCTGCCGTGACCTCTCGTGATGCTGCCGTGAGCTCTCGTGATGCCGCCTCCACCGATGCCACCGGACGCGAGGCGTTGATGCGCACGTACGCCGAACCCCCGGCCACGTTCGTCCGGGGCGAGGGCACTCATCTCTACGACGCCGACGGGAAGGAGTACCTCGACTTCATTACCGGCCTGGCGGTGGTGTCGCTCGGCCACGGGCACCCGGTCGTGGCCGACGCCGTGGCCGCGCAGGCCCGCACCCTCAGCCACGTCTCGAACCTGTACGGAAACACGCTCGCGCCCGAGGTGGCGCTGACGATCGATCGCCTCGTCAACGGAGGGACGGGCCAGGCGGGCGGGCAGGTCTTCTTCGCCAACTCAGGAGCGGAGGCGAACGAGTGCGCGTTGAAACTGGCCCGGCGCTGGGCCGGCGGCAGCCGCCACGTGGTGATCAGCGCAGACAACTCGTTCCATGGACGGACATTGGCCACGCTGACGGCGACGGGCCAACCCGACAAGCAGACCCCGTTCCTCCCGCTGCCGGAGGGGTTCGTCCACGTCCCCTACGACGACGTCGCCGCGCTGGACAAGGCACTCGACCCCAACACGGTGGCCGCCGTGCTGCTCGAACCGCTGCAGGGCGAAGGTGGGGTCATGGCGCCCAGCTCGGACTACCTGGGTGCGGTCCGTGCCCTCTGCGCCGAACGTGACGCCTTGCTCAT
>JBPYFR010000358.1:0-10692 GCA_051985685.1 Acidimicrobiales bacterium | reverse complement strand
TGTGCTTCTTGATGTTCTGGACGAGGCCGCGGATGCCCGAGACCGACTCGATGAGGTCGTCGGTGATGGGCGCGTCGAGCGCCAGCCCCGAGAAGTCATAGTTCATCAGCTCCGACAACAGGGTCAGCGAGGCCATAGGGTCGACCAGGTCGTTGAGGAACAGTTGCTCGCGCTCCTCGGCGTGAGCCTTGGACTCGCCGACGACGGTGTAAGCCATCGGGAGCATCTTGACCGATTCCGGCTTCCGGCCCCGCGCACCGATCTTTTCCTTCTGGTCCTTGTAGTGCGAGCGGGCGATGTCCACGTCGGGGTCGCCGGTGAAGATCAGCTCGGCCCAACGTGCTGCGAACTCCCGACCCCGTCCGGACGATCCCGCCTGGAGCAGCACCGGGCGACCCTGCGGAGACCGCGGGACGGTGAGCGGGCCCCGGACCTTGAACCACTCCCCGTCATAGTTGAGCTCTCCAACCTTGGCCGGGTCGGCGAAGACTGGGGTCTCCCGATCGAGCACCAACGCGCCGTCGTCCCAGGTGTCCCACAAGCCCGTTGTCGCCTCGAGGAATTCGTCGGCGCGGTCATAGCGCGCGTCGTGGGGGATGGCCTCGGTGAACCCGTAGTTCTGGGCTTCGCTGTCGTTCACGGACGTGACGACGTTCCAGGCGGCGCGACCGCCCGAGACATGATCGAGCGTGGCGAAGGTCCGAGCGACGTGGAACGGCGTGTAGTACGTCGTCGAGTAGGTGGCGCCGAGCCCGATCCGGTTCGTCACCGCCGCGCACAGGCCGAGCACAATGCTGAGGTCGAGCTTCACCGGCCGCGCCCCCGTACGCACCGCCTCGGCCACCGACCCGCCGTAGATGCCCGGCATGGCCAGTCGGTCGTCGAAGAACATCAGGTCGAAGCATCCCTCTTCGAGGGTCCGGGCCAGCTTCTCGTAATAGCCCGCCGAGAGGAACCCGTGCTCCGTCGCGGGGTGCCGCCACGATCCGGCGTAGACCGTGGCGTTCCCGGCCTGCATGAAACCCACCAGCGCCATCTGCCGTTTCGAGCTGTCGGCCATCACGTCCCCTATCTGTTGTGCAACGGAGCGACAATAATATGTAATATTTCAGATATCAAAGTGATCAGCACGACCGTCAGGGCCCAAGCGGCCAACGAACTGCGGGACCGGATCCTCACCGGGCGACTCCGGCCCGGAGACCGACTCGACCTCGACGAGCTCACGGCCGAGTTCGGGATCAGCCGGACTCCTGTGCGCGAGGCGCTCCTCGAGCTGTCCTATGAGGGCCTGGTTGCCATCACCCCGCGTAGCGGCATGGCGGTCGTCGGAATCACACCCGAGGACGCCATCGACAACTTCGCCATCCTGGCCGCGTTGGCGGGGAAGGCGGCCGAGATGGCGACCGCCCGCGTCACGCCCGCCGAGTTGGCCGAGCTGCGCACCCTGGCCGGTGCCATCGAAGGCTCGGTCGACGTCGTCAGGGCGAACCGCCACTTCCACCGCGCGCTCAATCAGGCGGCGCGCTCGCCTCGGCTGCTCACTTATCTGCGTCAGGCCGTGCGCGTCGTACCCGGCAACTACTTCGAATTGTTCCCGGAGCAGGAGGAGCGGAGCCGCCGTGAGCACGCCGCGCTCCTCGATGCCATGGGGCGCGGTGACGGTGCGGCGGCGCGCCAGATCATGGAGGACCACGTGCTGACCGCCGGCGAAGCGCTGGGTGGGTTCCTGGCCGACCTCGCAACGCCGCATCAGTAACTCCACAGCAGTCCAGCGCGCCCGCCCGACCAAGCCCGCGGGAACACGGCACTCCCTAGGTGCGTTCCGACTTGAGCATCCGGTCCAAGTTGGCCCGAAGCTCGGGTGACGTGAACGACCGACCCTCAGCGCTCAGCGCAAAGTCGAGCGCGGCCAGCACGGCGCGCTCAAGCTGGATATTGATGACGCGCTTGGTGTCCTCCACCGCCCCCTTCGGCAGGCTGGCGATGCGTCGAGCACAGGCCATGGCCTGGTCGAACACTTCGTCGTCGGCGCAGACGTGGTTGACGAGGCCGATCTCGGCCGCGCGCCGCGCGGGAATGCGGTCGCCGGTCAGGGCGTACTCCTTGGCTAGCTGCAGGCTCGTTAGGAGCGGCCACACCACCGGCCCGCCGTCTGCGGCCACCAGTCCCAATACAACATGCGGGTCGGCGAGGTGCGCGCTCTCCGCCATGAACACGATGTCGGAGAGCGCGACCAGGCTGCAGCCGAGTCCCACCGCCGGGCCGTTCACCGCTGCCACGATGGGCGTTCGGCAGCGAACCATGCCCGTCACGATCTGCCGCCCATGCATGAGAGTGGTGTTCCTCAAGTCGTCGTCGCGGGCGAGCTCGTCGAGATAGCTGAAGTCCCCGCCGGCGGAGAAAGCTCGTCCGGCCCCGGTGAGCACGGCGACCCTCGCCTCGGCGTCAGCGTCGAGCTGCGGGAAGAGCGCCGCCAACCCGGCGTGCAGCACATGGTTCGTCGCGTTCAGCTGCTCGGGCCGGTTCAGGGTGATCACGCGGATGGGGCCGTTGGTCGTGACCTGCAGCTCCTCGGGGAGCTCGTAGTGGCTCATGACGTGGGTAACTCCAGGATTCGACTTGCGATGAGGTTGCGCTGGATCTGCGACGTGCCGCCCATGACGCTCTGGGCACGACTGTAGAGGTAGACCCGGAGCCAGGTGTCGTCCCCGGCCGCGGGAGCAACACCGCCGATGGAGAGCGCGGCATGGCCGACTGCTTGTTCGACCCAAGTCATGAGCAGCTTGTCGACGGAGCCCTCAGGCCCGTGCGTGAGGCCGTCGAGGCGGTCGGACAATCTCCTGCTCACGTGGCAACGCAACATCTCGGCTTCGACGAGCGCCCACGCGAGCTCTTGCCGCTGCTCGGGACCGAAGCGATCGGGCTGCTCCTGCACCTCGTGTGCGAGCTCCTTCACGAGCTTGCCGTAGCGCGCGACGTAGCCCAGCTCGCCCGGCTCGCGCTCGTAACTGACCACGGTCATGGCCAGGCGCCAGCCCTCACCGGGTTCGCCGATCATGTTGGTCGCGTCGACACGGGCACCATCGAACAGGACCTCCCCGAACTCCCGCGTGATCCCGTTGATCATCTTGAGCGGCCGCTGCTCGATGGCGGGCTGGCGCATCGGCACCGCAAAGGCAGAGAGCCCGCGGTGCTTGGGCACTTCCGGATCGGTGCGCGCGAGGACGAGGCACCAATCGGCGGCATCCGAATAGCTCGTCCACACCTTGTGGCCTGTGATGACGTACTCGTCCCCGTTGCGTTCGGCCCTGGTGCGAAGCGACGCCAAGTCAGAGCCCGCGTCCGGCTCGCTGAACCCCTGGCACCAGCGGTCCCGGCCGCTCACGAGCCGAGGCAAGAACCGTTGCTGCACCTCGGCGCTGCCGTGTTCCAAGAGCCCCTGCACGAGGTAACCGACACTCGGCCGCGGCGGCGCACCAGCCGCGATGAGCTCCTCGTCGAGGATCACGTCGTAGACGCTCGGGAGAGCGTGCCCGCCGACCTCGGTCGGCCAGGACAGGCCGAAGAAACCAGCGTCGTAGAGGGTTTGGTGCCAGGCGGCCTGACCCGCCCAGTACTCGTCGGTCGTCGAGGAGGGGGGCAGGCCGGGATTGTTGCGGCTCAGCCACTCACGCAGGCGGAGACGAAAGGCATGCTCCTCGGCGGAGTCAGCGAAGTCCATCGCCACCTCCGATGTCGTGGGCGGCAAGGACGCGGGCGAGGTTGGCGCCGACCCCACCGAGCACGTCGCCGGACAGCAGTGCTCGGCGCAGGAAGACGTGGGCCAGGCATTCCCAGGTGTTGCCGCTGCCCCCATGCACCTGGATGGCCGTCTCGCACACCGAGCGAGCCGCCCGGGCGCAGTAGGCCTTCGCGGCCGACGCGGCAGCGAGTGCGTCGGGGGCTTCCAGCGCGTCGACCGCCCATGCCGAGTGCAACGCGATGCTCCTCGCTCCCTCCATCGTGACCAGCGCGTCCGCCAGCATGTGCTGGACGGCCTGGAAGGATCCGATGGCCGCGCCGTACTGCGTGCGCGAGCGCGCGTACTCGGAGGCGAGCTTCAACGCACCTCGCATCACCCCGACGAGGTCCGCGCTGGTCGTCGCCAGGCCGAGGCTGTGCCAGCGCGCCACGTCGTCCGGAGTGAGCGGGCGGGATTGCCCCTCAACTCGGGCGACCTCTTCTGACTCCCCGACGTCCCCCGCGGCCCGCCACGCGGCCGAAGGTCGCGTCAGGTCCACGCCGCCGGTGGCGTCACTCTCGAGCGCGACCTCGCCGAGGGCTGTGCCTCCCGCACCCGGGAGGAGCACCAACGCGCACGTCGTGCCGCGCCCGTCCACGGCGATCACGCCTGCCGGCACCGCGCCGTCGACCGCACGGGCGGGCGCCGACAGGTCCGACGTGAGGGCGACTGTTTCGAGGGCGCCGGCCGCCGGAGCGCCGGCCAGCCGGCGCAGGTCGGCCGCCAGCGTCGGGCCGAGGAACGCGGCGTCGGCGAGGCCCCGGCCGAGCTCCTCGGCGACCACGGCGACCTCCACGACGGAGGCCCAGGGCTGGCTTCCCTCCGACGCGGAACGCAGCTCGCGCCAACCCGACGCCGCCACCGCTGCGTCAAGCTTGGAGGCGCGCTCGGCGTCGTCGAGCTCGGCGACGGCATGGGGACCGAGGCGGTCGACCACCTGGGCCGCGGAGTCGCGCAGCGCGAGTTGCTCGGGCGAGAGCCGGACGTCCACTCAGCCCGCTCCCGTCGCCGCCGGAGAGAACCGCGTCGTCCACTCATCGCGCAGGGTACGGCGCAGCACCTTGCCCGAGGGCGTCCGCGGCACCGTGTCGACCAGCACGACTCGGTGCAGTCGCTTGTAGGTGGCCAGCGCGTCCCCGACGAGGCGCTGGAGGTCCTCCGCACTGACACCGGCGCCCGGCTCCACTTGCACCGCGGCCACCGGGACCTCGCCGGCGCGCGCATCGGGAACCCCGAAGACCGCGCAGTCGATCACCGCCGGGTGGCCGTGCAAGACCGCCTCGATCTCGGCCGGCGCGACCTGGAAGCCGCTCACCTTGATCATCTCCTTGCAGCGGTCGGTGAGATGGACCCACCCGCCGGGCTCGAGCCAGCCGACGTCGCCGGTGCGGTACCAACCGTCGACGAAGGCGTCACCGGTTGCCTCTGCGGGCAGGTACCCGGCCATGGCCGAATCGCTGCGAACCTGGATCTCCCCCGTCTCCCCCGACGCCAACACGTTGCCGGAGTCGAGGTCAACGACCCGGAGGGCGACGTCCCCAACCGGCAGGCCGGCAGAGTCGATCCGCCACCGGTCCGGGTCTGCCACCGGGTTGGCGGCGATCACCGGAACTTCGCTCGTCCCGTAGGCGGGGAGCCAGCGCACGCCCGTGCGCGCGGTGACGGTCTCGGCCACCGCGGGCGTCACCGGCGTCGCGCCCCACATGATGAAGCGCAGGGACGAGAGGTCATAACGCTCCAGGTCGGGATGGTTGGCCATGGCCAGTGCGATCGGAGCCACGGCCATCTCGAGCGTCATTCGGTCCGCTTGTATGGCACGGAGCTCTTCGTCGAGGTCGAAGCGGCGGTGGAGGCGGACCGTCGCTCCCGCCGCGGCGGCAGCGAGGAGGTTCAAGAGCCCCAGGATGTGGGACGGCGGCGTCGCGACCTGGAACCGGTCGTGCGCGCCGAGGCCCAGGGCGAGGCACCAGTGCGCCGTCGCCCTCGTGATGGACCGGTGGGTGTGCCGCACGGCCTTGGGCCGGTCGGTGGTGCCCGAGCTGAACACCAAGACCGCGTCCTCGTCGTCGCGCACTTTTGTGGTGGGAGGTGGGACGGTGTCGGCTCGGTCGAACGCGGCCGAGGCTCGAGCCTCATCGAGGTCGAGGACGCCGGCGCCGCCCAGGTGCGCCGAGAGGAGCCGGACGCCCGGGCCGTCCGCCACCGCATATCTGGGCGCGGTCAGGCCGAGCGCGGTGCCCACCTCGATGTCCTTCCAGGCCGGGTTCAATAGGACCGAGGAGGCGCCGAGCTTGCTCACGGCGTGGACGACCGCGATGAACTCCGGACGGTTGGACGTCATCACGGCCACGCGGTCGCCGATTCCGACGCCCTGGAGGGCGAGATGGCGCGCGGCGGCGTTGCTTGCCCGATCGAGCTCTGCGAAGGTCCAGCGTTCGTCGGCCGTGAGCACGGCCGGGTGATCGGGGAACTGTTGCGCTGCCGACTCGAGCCCGCTGTGCATGAGGCCCGTCCCCATAGGGGAAACATTCTTCTCCGAATTGAGATTCAGCGTCAACAGGAATGAAGTGTATGGTTATCGCCGTGAGAAAGGCGGTGCCGGCGTGACCGGGTCGGACGCCCGAGAGGTCGACGAGACCGTCCGGTCCGAGATCATCGAGACGGTGCGCAAGTTCGTCCAGCGCGAGGTGGTCCCCGTCGCCCCGGGCCTCGAACGAACGGATTCCTTTCCCGACGAGATCGTGCGGCAGATGCGCGACATGGGCCTCTTCGGCATCACCATTCCCGAGTCACACGGCGGGCTGGGCCTCGACCTGCTGACCTACGTCGGCGTCATCGAGGAGCTGGCCTATGGGTGGATGAGCCTGACCGGCATCGTGAACACACACACGATGGCCGCAACACTGATCATGACCTACGGGAGCGAGGAGCAGAAGAAGCGCTGGCTCCCCTCCTTGGCGTCCGGGGAGCGCCGAGGATGCCTGTCGCTGTCAGAACCTGACGCGGGGAGCGACACGCAGAGCCTCACCTGCCGCGCCCAGCGCGACGGGGAGGAGTACGTCCTGAACGGCACCAAGGCGTGGGTCACCAACGGCGAGCGGTCCGGCATCGTCGCCCTGGCGGCGCGGACGGACGAGGGCATTTCCGCCTTCATCGTCGAGAAGAAGCCCGGGCCGCGCTTCGAGGGGATCTCGGTCAGTAAGAACGTCAGCAAGCTGGGCTACCGAGGCGTCGAGACGGTGGAGATGGCCTACTCCGACCACCGCATCCCCGCCGCCAATCTCGTCGGCGAACCCGGCCGCGGCCTGCCGCAGATCCTGGGTGTGCTCGAGGTCGGCCGGATCAACATCGCCGCGAGGGCCGTCGGCGTGGCCCGGGCGGCCTTTGACGCCGCACTGCACTACGCGCAGCAGCGCGAGACCTTCGGGAAGGTCATCGGCGAGCACCAGGCCATCCAGCTGAAGCTTGCGGACATGGCGACTCGCCTGGAGGCCGCCCGCCTGCTGACCCGCAACGCCGCCGAGCGCAGGGCCCAGGGTCTGCGTTGCGACGTCGAGGCCGGAATGGCGAAGCTCTTCGCCAGTGAGACCGCGCTCGAGCTCAGCATGGAGGCGATGCGGATCCACGGCGGCGTCGGCTACACCACCGAGTTCCCGATCGAGCGCCTATACCGTGACGCACCGCTCATGGTGATCGGCGAGGGCACCAACGAGATACAACGGTTGGTGATCGCGCGCGGTTTGCTGGCGCGGGCCCGGGATCAGGCCTGAGTTCGCGCCAAGAGACCATAGAGCGGCGCGGAACCTGATCCGGGAGACCGACCGCACGACGCGGGCTCCACGTACCCGCCTCGGCGTCGGTCTGTGTGACTCACCTCTGTCATGTCGACACCGTCGCTCCGGGACCTTTCGGTTCTCGCTGGAGTTTTCGCTTACGGAACGCTGATGGTCCCAGAGAACGAAGGGGTTGAGATGCCCGCCCAGTCGATGTGGCATTGCAGACTGCCGGTCGTTTCCGCGAAGAAGCCGGTCCCTCCAGTCACCGTGAGGGTGAGCTGATAGTCCAGGCCCCCGCCGAATTGGCTGACCGGGCCTGATGCAGTGCCTGTGATCGTGCCAACCGCCGTCGAGATGGTGAAGGTGGCCGGACCCATCTCGAAAAACACCATCCCATTCGCGACACCGATGCCGTTCACGCAGCCAGTGATGGCGAGAGTGACGCTGCCTACGTTCGTGCTACCTGGGTATGTCGCGGCGAACCCCTGGTATATCGGGCCGCAGCCATTTGCATCCAAGATGATCCCGGTCGTCCCGCTGAAGGCGGATGAACTCGCCAGGTCGGAAAGGCTGACCGGATGGTGAATCGCATAGGCGATGCAATGGCCCTCATTCGAGAACGGCTGTCCCGAGACGTCCGTGAGGGTCTGCCAGCGACCGTTCAGGCAGTCCTGGACAGGTCCTGGCGGGGCGGCACCAACTCCCGGAGCGAGGGCGGTCGGGATAGCGATGAATGGGACCACCGCAAGAGCGAGAACGGCAAGCACCCGTCGAACCATGACAACTCCTGTTCCGAAACAACCCCTGAACTCATGCTCGTGCCGTGGCGCCGACAGGTCAAACGCTTGGCTCCTGACCCTTTCTGAGGGTGGCTCGCAATTCGTCTGCGACAGTGAGCCACCTGGGTCCGAGCGTGAGCGCGGGCTTCTTTCTCGATGCGACCATTGCCGGTGCGCTCTGCAACCGAACTCGTTCCCTGCGACTCAGCTCCGATTCGGCGTCTCTTCGCCCTCGAGCCGCTGCGCCCGTTCCGCCAACTCCCCCAACACCGCGTCCGTGTGCTCCCCGAGCTGAGGCGCCGGCGCGGCGGGGCGCACGGGAAGATCCGAGAAGCTGACCGGCCCGTTGACCGAGCGCCTTGTTGTTCCGTCCGCTTCGTTGTGCAGTTCGAGAAAGCCGTCCGTCGCCACCAATTGAGGGTCTACGAGGACGTCGGCCGGGCCTTGAGCGGGCGCCCACCACACGCCCTCGCGATCGAAGCGCTCGGCCCAGACATGGAGCGGGAGCTCGGCGATGATGGAATCGAGGATGGCGATGACCTCTGTGCGGTTCTTGCGCAGAGCCCTCGCGTCGGCGAAGCGGGGATCGTCGTGTAGTTCCTCTCGGCCCAGGGCCCGGTACACCTTGTCGATGTGGCGGTCCGCCTCCAGGCCGGTGAGGAACAACCACCGACCGTCGCTGGTGCGGTACGAGTTCATGAGCGGAGTCTGGTTCGACTGCCGTGCTTCGGCTTTCGCCACCTTGCCCACGGTCTCCTGCAGGCTGAGGTCCCACCCGAGCACATAGGTCCCTGTTCTGAGCAGTGACACCTCCACCACCTGGCCCCGTCCGGTTCGGCGCTGCTCGAGCACGGCGGCGAGGAGCCCCGCGAGTGCCGCCAGCCCGCTGATGTGGTCCCCGATGCCGCCGCGGGCATTGAGCGGGACTCCCTCGCTGTCGGCCATCTGGACGGACAGGCCCGACCGGGCCCAGAAAGCGCCGATGTCGTACGCCGGTCGGTTTCGCTCCTCGCCGCGCAGCCCGTACCCGCTGACGCTGCAGTAGACGAGGCGGGGATGGCGGTCGACCGTGGCCACCGGCTCGAGGCCGAGGCCGTCGAGCGCATCGGGTCGAAGATTGGTCAGAAAGACGTCGGCGGTCGCGAGCAGCTCCTCCAATCGGTCCCGGCCGTCCTCCGCGCGCAGGTCCAGCACGATGCTGCGCTTTCCTCGGTTGTCCTGCGCGAACGCCGGGTTTGGGAAGTCCTTCCCGATCCCCAAGGATCCGAACGCGCTCCGCATCGGGTCGCCCGTCGGCGGCTCCACCTTGACGACGTCTGCGCCCCAGTCGGCGAGCAGGGCGCCTGCCGCCGGTGCGGCGACCCACACACCCAGTTCGACGACGCGGAGGTCAGCGAGGGACGACAGACCCGCGCTCTCGGTGGTGTGCATCGGGTCAGTCGGGTCAGTCGGGTTTTTCGGGGTCACAGGGGTCACCCCGCCTCAGTTGTTGGGTGCGTCGCGGGGGCGGCTTCCACCCGCTCCCTGAGGGTCTCTTTGACGACCTTGCCCGTCGCGTTCACGGGAAGCTCGTCGAGGATCTCCACCACCCGTGGCACCTTGTAATTGGCCATCTGTCCGCGGCTCCATTCGATGATCTCGTCGCTAGAGACGTCCTTCGTCACGACGACGAACGCCATGCCCACCTCCCCCAGCCGCTCGTCGGGGATCCCGATCACCGCGGCCTGCCCGACGGCAGGGTGCCGCAGCAACGCGTTCTCGATCTCGGCCGGGTACGCATTGAACCCGCCCACGATAAACATGTCCTTGACGCGGCCGACGATGCGCAGGCGGCCCGCGTCGTCGACGACACCGAGGTCTCCGGTCCGCAGCCACCCGTCGGGAGACAGCACTTCGGCCGTCTCGTCGGGGTCATCGAGGTAGCCGGCCATCACGCTGCCACCGCGGAGCAGCACCTCGCCTGCCTCCCCTGTCCCGAGATCGCGACCGCCCTCATCGACGACCCGTACCTCGAAGCCGGGACGCGGGCGGCCGACCGTCGTGGCGATGATCTCCGGGTCGTCCCCGGGCGAGGTCGCGCAGGCAGTACCTCCCTCGGTGAGCCCGTACCCGGTGACGACCTTCGAGAACGGAAGCTCGTTGTGCACCCGACGGATCAGCTGGACGGGGATGTCAGCCGCTCCGGTCACTGCAACGCGGAGACTCGAGAGATCGTGCCGGTCGCGGTCGGGGTGGTCCAGGATCGCCTGGTAGATGGTCGGCGCCCCGGGCAGGACGGTGACGCGCTCGGCCTCGACGCGGGAGAGGACGCGATCCACGTCGAAGACCGGCTCGGGCAGCATCGTGGCACCGCTGG
>JBPYFR010000357.1:0-8199 GCA_051985685.1 Acidimicrobiales bacterium | reverse complement strand
ACCGGTTGGAACTGGGCGGGCGGGCCCGGGTCGTGCAGGAGCGGGCGGAGAGCTGTGGCCGTGAGGAAACGATGCGGGGTGCCTATGACGGGGTGACGGCCCGCTCGTTCGGGCGTCCGGGCGTGGTCGCCGAGTGTGCTGCTCCTCTGCTGAGGCGCGGTGGATGGCTCCTGGTCTCAGAACCGCCGGCCGACGAGGGGGGGCAGACTCCCCGCTGGCCCGAGGAGCGGCTCCGGCAACTCGGTCTGGTCTCCGAGGGTCTCGTCCGAGAGGAGTTCACGTACCAGGTCCTCCGCCAGGCCGAGCTCTGTCCGGATCGATTCCCCCGCCGCATCGGCGTCGTCCAAAGACATCCGATGATGACCAAAAGTGCTGCTTCTGGGGTTTCTTCTGGGGTTTCACGTGGAACACAGTGAAGCTTGACCTCGCTGCTCGCGCACGCCAGGATTAGCGCCGTGCCGCGCGGATACGGAGAATCTGCCTGATGCGGATTCGCCGCCGGGACAAAAGGACCACTCCTCCTCCCGCTCCCACGGATACCAATACGCAGCCGTCCTACGCCGAAGAGTCCGTCCCAAGCGGACCCACTTCGACGAGCCCAGTGAGGAACCTGCAACCCGAGTCGCAGCCCTTTCCGCCCGAATCTCCTTCTCCGTCCCGCCCGGCATCGCCTTTCTCGGGATCGACAGCGGAGGCGGAGTTCTCCGAGCTGGCTGAGTTCTCGGAGTTGCTCATACGCCCCGACCCTGCCGTGCCCTCCGATCCGGCCAGGCACCGCGACCCGGCCATCGACTCCGAGCCACCTCCGGCACCGCCAACCGCGGAGGCTGAGGAGCCGGACGACACAGACCTCGCTGAAAAGGACATCGAGGCCGCGACCGCAGAAGAGCCCTCTTCGACAGTGACTCCGTCGAATGAATCGCCCGCGGCGGATGAGGCCGAGAAGATTGAACGTCCCAGGGACAAGCCATCGAAGACCAAGAAGGCCAAGCCGGCATCGGTGGCGGACGCAGCGCAGGTCCCCCAACAGCGCGCTCCCAGCATCAGCCACGACGCGGACCAGCTTCTCAACGGGGATCGTCCCGCCACCCGAGACCTGCCCCGCGTGATCGCCGTCGCCAACCAAAAGGGTGGCGTGGGTAAGACCACGACCACGGTCAACTTGGGTGCCGCGTTGGCCGAGCAGGGCTACCGGGTTCTGGTCGTGGACCTGGATCCACAGGCCAACGCCACGACCGGACTCGGGCTCGAGACCCGCAATTTCGAGTTCTCCATGTACGACGTGATCATGCGGGAGCTGCCGATTGAGGACTGCATTGAGCCGACCAGCGTCAAGAACCTCTTTGTCGCCCCTTCCACGATCGACTTGGCGGGGATAGAGATCGAGCTGGTCCCGGCGTTCAGCCGGGAGCTCAAGCTGAAGAAGGCGGTCGACACCGTGACCGACGACTTTGACTTCGTGCTGATCGACTGTCCGCCATCACTGGGCCTGATCACGGTGAACGGCCTCGCTGCCGCCGAAGAGGTGATGGTGCCGATCCAGTGCGAGTACTACGCCCTCGAAGGTCTTGGCCAGCTCCTGCGCAACGTGAACCTGGTGTCCACCAACCTCAACGAGACTTTGGAAGTGACGACGATCGTGCTCACCATGTACGACGCCCGCACCCGACTCTCGGTGGACGTCGCAAACGAGGTTCGGGAGCACTTCGCCGAGCGGGTGTGCAACGTGGTGATACCCCGTACCGTCCGTCTGTCCGAGGCCCCCTCTTTCGGGCAGCCCATAACCGTGTTCGATCCGGGGTCGCGCGGGGCCGTGGCTTACCGGGAACTGGCCAAGGAGGTGAGCAATGGCGCGTCGAGGACTCGGTAGAGGGCTGAGTGCCCTCATCCCGAGTGAGGCGACCGGGGAGGCTGACTCGCTGCTCCGGGAGGTGCCCATCTCGCACATCGAACCTAATCCCCTGCAGCCACGGAGCCACTTCGACGAGGAGAGCATGAGTGCCCTAGCGGCGTCCATCAGGGCGGTGGGGCTCCTCCAGCCGGTCCTCGTGCGTCAGCTGGACGCAGAGGGTGAGAGATACGAGCTCATCGCGGGGGAGCGGCGGTGCCGGGCCGCCCGCCGCGCCGGACTGCAGACCATTCCTGCCTTGGTGCAGAGCGCCGACGCCGCGGTGAGCCTGGAGAAAGCGTTGGTGGAGAATCTCCATCGAGAAGACCTCAATGCGCTCGAGGAGGCTGCCGCTTATCAGCAACTGATCGACGAGTTCGGCCTAACTCACGAACAGGTGGCCGCCCGGGTCGGCCGGGGCAGGGCCACCGTCACCAACACGCTCAGGCTTCTGCAGCTCCCCGCCGGCGCCCAGCGCGCTCTGGCCGAGCACACCATCTCCGCCGGCCATGCCCGGGCGCTGCTCGGGACTCCGGACCGTGCCCTTCAGGAGAAGCTGGTCGGACGAATCGTGGACGAAGGGTTGTCAGTGCGAGCCGTCGAGGAGCTCGTACGCGGGGAAGGCTCGGACCTGCCGGAGGCACCCCCGCCAGTCGAAGTCCCTGAGAGCGAAGGACCCGTTGGTACGACTCCAGGTACTACCGACGGAGGGCCACGCCGGCCCGCAAGCCGCAGGCTGCCCGAGCCGGGTGTCCTGGAGCTCGAGGAGCTTTTGTCGACCTACCTGAACACGAGGGTCAAGGTGGAGATCCAGAACCGGCGGGGCCGGCTCGTGGTCGAGTTCGCCACCCTCGAGGACCTCGAGCGGATCTACCGAGCGATGGTTGGCGACGGAGACGTCGCGTAGTTCACCGAACCGTCAAGGGACGGTTCAGCTTCATCCACAACCTGTGCATGACGTTGTGGATTGTCACTTCGTTCACTTGCTCGAAAGCTTGATCGCATAACCTTCGCCTCCGCCACGAAACCGTCTCGCGGGTCTTGACCAGGCCCTTCCCTGGAGAAGCGCTGTCCGATTACCAGTAATCAAACGGTGCCGCTTCAAAGGCCGGAGGTCGGCACGGACGCGGAAGGTGGGACGCCCGGGACAGGGACAGTGGGACCTTCAGTCCCAACGGGCATCGGCCCAGCGCCCGAGCGCACCTGTGAGCGCCGCCGCGAGCGACCCCGCGCGCTCGACCACGGTGCTGGCCGGCCCGACCTCGATCAGGACGGTTGGCATGCGCGTCTCGCGCAGCAACGGCAGGGACATGCCGTGGACCCCGCCGTCTGAGACCCCGAGCGCACTGGGCACCGCGCCCTGGACGAGCTCGGCCAAGCGACGGCCCCCAGGGGACTCGTCGTGACGGCCGGCCCAGTAGGCGGTTTGGCACGCCCCCGCTGACGGATTGAGGCGCAGGCCGACGAAGACGTCGACGTTCAGCTCGTTGGCTTCCCTGGCCTGGGTCGAGTCGTCGGGGTGGTGCAGCTCGGTCACCTGCGTGCCACCGAACACGAGGTGCCGGCGCAGGGCGCCGGTGACGCTCCCGAGGCCTCCGCTCTCGCCGACGGCGACGTGACGGCCTAGGAGGGTGGCGGGTGCGTCACGAAGGGCTGCCCGCGCTCGTACCGAGGACACCAGCTTGGGCTCGTAGAAACGGCTTTCCAGGCGGATCAGCTCGCGCAGGGTGGCCCCGCCGACGATGCCGTCGACGGGAAGGCCGGCGTTGCGCTGGAACTCGGCGAGCGCCTTGGCGGTGTCGTCACCAAAGATGCCGTCGACGCGGCCCGTGTCGAAACCGAGCGTGCAGAGGCGTTGTTGCAGGTCGGCGACGTCGTCGCCCCGCAGCATGGGGGTCCGGCGGTACAGGAAGCGGTCGCCCAACAGGAAACCGGCCTCCACCAGCGTGTTCCATGTCTGTGGGCCGCACACCCCGTCGACGCGGAGGCCGCGCAGCCGTTGGAAGGCCTCGACCGCAGCCCGGGTGGCGGGACCGAAGATGGCGTCGGCATCGACGGGCACGGTCGGAAGAACCGCCGACAGCCTGTGCTGGACGTCGGAAACGGCTTCCCCGCGGTCGCCCAACTCGAGGGGCAGGATCAGAGGTAGACCGAGAGCTCCTCGACGAGCTGGCTCTTGGGCTTGGCTCCGATCAGCCGCACCTGGGGCTCGCCGTCCTTGAAGAGGATCAAGGTCGGAATGCTCATCACGTCGAAGCGACGGGTCACGTCGAGGTTGTCGTCGATATTGAGCTTGGCGATAGTGATCTTGCCCTCGTGCTCGGCCGCGATCTCCTGCAGCACCGGAGTGATCATCTTGCACGGGCCACACCACTCGGCCCAGAAGTCCACCAGGACGGGAACGTCCGAACCCTTGACATGCTCGTCAAACGTAGCGTCGCTCAGGCTAACGATTTCGCTCATTGAGTCTCCTTGATCCAAAAAACTTCAACAGCGCCGGGGACTGATCTGTTCCCGGTCACTCCCCACGTGCCTCGAGCCAGCGCTCGGCGTCGATCGCGGCCATGCACCCCGAGCCGGCCGCCGTCACGGCCTGGCGGTAGTAGTGGTCCTGCACGTCGCCACAGGCGAAGACGCCGTCCACGCTGGTACGGGTGGTGCCGTCGAACGTCTTGACATAGCCATTGTCCTCCAGGTCGACCTGACCCTTGAGCAGCGCGCTGTTGGGCTCGTGCCCGATGGCGACGAACAAGCCCGACACGGGGAGCTCGGACTCCTCGCCCGTGACGGTGTCACGGAGCATGACCCCGCTCACCTTGGTGTCCCCACAGACCTCGGTGACCACGGAGTTCCACCGGAAGCTGATCTTCGGGTTGTTTCGGGCGCGCTCTTGCATGATCTTGGAGGCTCGGAGCTCGTCGCGTCGATGGACGACGGTCACGTTCGCGCAGAACCGGGTCAGGAAGAGCGCCTCCTCCATGGCCGAGTCGCCTCCGCCGACGACGGCGACCTGTTGGTCGCGGAAGAAGAAGCCGTCGCAAGTCGCGCACGTGGACACTCCGTAGCCGACGAGGCGGCTCTCGTTGGGGACGTCGAGCATGAGGGCGCGGGCGCCCGTCGCGACGATGAGCGTGTCGGCGAGGACGGTGGGCTCGTCGGCCTCGGGATCCCCCACCCACACCTCGAAGGGCCACGGCGTGACGTCGATGCGGCTGGCTCGAGCCGTTCGGATCTCCGCGTCGAAGCGCAGCGCCTGGGACCGCATGATCCCCATGAGCTCCGGACCCATGATCCCGTCGACGAAGCCCGGGTAGTTCTCCACCTCGGTGGTCAGCATGAGCTGACCACCCGGCTGGTCGCTGGTGGAGGAGGGCTCGCCTTCGATCACGAGAGGCTGGAGCTGAGCGCGCGCCGTGTAGAGGGCCGAGGTCAGCCCAGCGGGACCGCTGCCGACCACGACGACCATGCGGCGCTCAGGCATCGGGGGGCAGGCCGCGGCGCGAGTACAAGAGGGCGCCGATAGCCGAGAGGATCAGCCCGATCACCAGGTAGGAACGCCAGACCTGGCGGCCGGCGATCACGCCCACCCTGATGAGCGTGATCCAGAAGATCACGATCAGGGCGATTCCCACCACGGCGATGATGACCCCGAACACGATGCTGCGGACGGCCACGAGGGCGGGTCGAATGGCCTTGTCGTGGACGGTGTCCACCACCGTGTCGACGGTGTCGAGCGCACGGGCCGACAGCTGGTCGGAAAGATCCTTCTCGGCCACGGCCAGAGACTACCTGGCGTTACCCGACGGGCCAGCGGGTACCAGGTAGCAGATGCCCACCGTGTTCGGCCCGGCGTGCGTGCCGACGACCGGTCCCAGGTCGACCGGCAGCAAGGGGTGTTCGGTCGCGATGTCCTTCAGGCTCGCCATGACGTCGGCGAAGTCGTCGCAGGCACCGTCGGCCGCCGCGATCCGCTCCAGCGGCGCGTCCGCCTTGACCTTTGCGATCATGTAGGCGAGCGCCCGGGGCCGGGTTCGCTGTTTGGACTCCTGGGCCACCTCTCCGTCCTTCAGCTGGATCACCGGCTTGATGTTGAGCAGGGAACCGACGAGCGCGCTGGCGCCACCGATGCGCCCTCCGCGCTGGAGATGCTCGAGCCCGCCGATCACGGCGTAAATCCGGAGGCGCCCGATGCGGTCGTGCGTCGCGGCCACCAGCTCGTCGAGCCCGGCGCCGGCGGCTGCCTCCTCGGCGGCCGCGATCACGAGCAAACCCTGGGCCACAGTGAGGGCGTAGGTGTCGACGACGCGCACGGGGATACCCGAGAAGGACTCGGCCGCCGCGACCGCGGAGGCGTAGGTCCCCGACACCTTCGAGGAGATGGTGAGGCACAGCACCGCATCGGCGCCTTCGTCGGCCGCCTGTTGGTAGGCGGACTGGAAGGCACCTGGGGCGGGTGCCGCGGTCTCGGGCAGCGCTTTGCTACCCGCGCAGCGCTGCCAGAACTCGGCCGGCGTGAGCTGGCGCCGGTCCTCGAGCTCCTCTTCGCCGAAGCGGATGGTCAGCGGCACGACCGTCACGTTGTGCTCCTTGACGAGCGCATCGGTCAGGTCGCACGCACTGTCGGTCACGATGTGGACGCCAGGCATCCACGGAGTCTGCCACGGACCAGCGGCGCGGCCGGGGAGCTCGGGTTCAGACGCGGTCGCGAAGAGGAGTAAGACGGCCGGGCTCCACTTTGCGCCGCGGGTCGTGACGGCGGTCGTGCCGCCGACCGAGCCAGATCACGACGGCGCCGAAGGCGACGAGGCCGCACAGGCCGGCTGCGACGAGCCGGGCGAGCAACCCCGCGACGCTGGTCGAGCCGGACAGGTTGGAGACGACGAGGACGACGGCGCCCATCGGGATCGAGGCCACCGCGACGCGCCAGAGTGGGGCCCAGATCTCGGGGGTGCCAACGGCCCCGAACCAGCGCCGGAAGGTGACGTAGGCGAGCACCGCGGCGACGGTGTAGGCCACCGACAGCGACAAGGCCAGACCGCGCACGCCGAGCGGGCCCACCAGCGCGACGGCCAGCACGATGTTCAGCCCGTTCTCGACGAGGTAGAGAAAGAAGGCCACCTTGGTCCGCTGCATGGACTGCAGCACGCGCACGAGATAGAGGTAGGCGCAGAAGCCCGGCAGCCCGAGGGCGAACATGGCCAGCGCGGCACCGGTCGTCGCGGTCTCGGCCGGCGTGCTGTGCCCGTTGCCGAGCAGCAGCGCGACCGCGGGCTTGGCGAGAATGAGCAAGCCGATCGCGGCCGGGATGATGAGCGCGAGAACGGCGCGCAGGCCAGTGGCGAGGCGGTGCAAGAAGGCCTGGGTCTGCCCGGTCGACCACTTCTCCGCCAGGTCGGGGGTGACGACCGACATGATCGTCACCGCGATGATGCCGTAGGGGAGCTGGAGGAAGGCGTACGCGTAGGTGTACGCGGAGACGGGGTCCGGACCCGGGACGGTGCCGGCCAGCACGGTGACGACGAACAGTGCGATCTGGTTCGCGACGACGAAGCCGAAGGTCCAGCCACCGAGGCGCGCCACCGCCCGTACCGCCTCGTCCCCGGGGTGCCAGCGCCAGCGCAGCCGGCCCAGGTCGGCGCCGAAGAGGCTGGGGAGCAGCGCGACGCCCTGGAGCACGACGCCGAGAGAGGTGCCGAGCCCGAGCAGCACCAACTGGGCCCGATGTTGTTCCACGCTGGCGAGGCTGGCCCCATGGCCCGCCCAGAACCCGAACCAGATCAGGATCGCGATGCAGACCAGGTTGTTGACGATCGGCGCCCAGGCCACGGCGACGAAGCGCCGCCGCGTGTTGAGAAGGGCGGCGCCGAGGGCGAAGAAGCCGTAGGCCGCGATCTGGATCACGAACCAGCGGAGGAACGTGGTGGCCACCTGGCGCTCGAGGACGAAACGGTGCACCTCGGAGGGGTGGGCATGGGTATCGAGCGCCGTCAGCGCGGTGACGATCTCCGGCGCCAGCACGAGCGCCAGGACCGTCGTGGAAAGAAGGACTACGACGGACACCGTCACGACGGCCGAGATGGACTCGAACGCCTCCCGCTCGCTCCTGTTGGCCAAGTGGTCGACGAAGACCGGGATGAAGGTCGCCGCGAGCACGCCGCCCAGGACGAAGTCGTAGAGCATGTTGGGGGCGGTGTTGGCGAGGTTGTAGGAATCTGCCAGCGGTGTCTGGCCGAGCGCCCACGCCAGCGCGACGAAGCGGAGCAAGCCGGTGACCCGCGACATACCCGTGCCCACTGCGACGTAGACGGCTG
>JBPYFR010000356.1:0-3536 GCA_051985685.1 Acidimicrobiales bacterium | reverse complement strand
TCCCTCCGTCGTCGCCGCTTTGGAGGATGACCGTGACTGCGACGACTTCGTCACCGATCGACTCCGCCTCACACAGCGCGTGTTCGGTCAGCCGAGAGATCCGGTTCACGGGAACGATGACGATCGTTCGCTTGGCTGCCGGTTTGGTGGGCGGCCTTTCGTCGATGCGGAGCTCCTTCCCCGCCCGCTCGTAGTAGGCATGGATCCGAAGGAACAACAGGATGAAGGCGGGAATCGCGATCACGACCACCCACGCACCCTCGGTGAATTTCGTGATGAGGAAGACCACGGTGGCGACCGCGGTGACGAAGGCGCCGAGCGCGTTGATGGACGCACGGCGTCGCCAGTGGGGAGGACGGGTACGCCACCAGTGCACCACGAGGCCAGTCTGGGAGAGCGTGAACCCGATGAACACGCCGATGGCGAACAGCGGGATCAGGGTGTTGGTGTTGCCGCGCACCGCGACGAGCAGCACGCCGGCCATCACCGTCAGCGCGACGATCCCGTTGTTGAAGACCTGGCGGTCGCCCCGCAAGGAGAACAAGTGGGGCAGGTAGTTGTCCCGGGCCAGCAGGCTGGAGAGGATGGGCAATCCGCCGAACGACGTGTTGGCCGCCAGCGCCAGCACGATGGTGATGGTGATAGAGACCGTGTAGTACGCCCACCCGCGACCGACCGCCATACCCATGATCTGGCTCAGGACGGTCTGACCCGAGCGGGGACCGATGTTCCAGCGCTTCGCCAGCACGGCCAGGCCCAACAACATTGCGCCCAGGATGACTCCGAGGAGCATCTCGGTCCGCTTGGCTCGTACTACGCGGGGCTCGCGGAACAGGGGCACGCCGTTGGCGATTGCCTCCACCCCGGTGAGGGCGCTGCACCCGGCCGAGAACGCCTTGAGGATGAGGAGGAGTGTGACGGCCTTCAGCCCGGTCGTCGCCACCTGAGACGTCCCCGGCTGCGTTTGGTTCAGGCCCAAGGGGTGGATCAGGCCGACTGCGATGATGGCCAGGAGACCGACGATGAACACCATCGTCGGCAGCAGGAACGCGCGCGCGGTATCCCCGAGGCCGCGCAGGTTGAGCACCATGATGAAGAGAAGGATGCCCAGGCAGATCGGTACCGTCGCCCCCGTCAGGCTGGGGTAGGCCGACGCCAGGGAGGCGACGCCCGCGGCGATGGAGACCGCCACAGTCAGCGTGTAGTCGACGACCAGCGCGGCCGCGGCCAAGAGGCTCGTGTGCGCGCCGAGGTTGGCCTTCGAGACCGCGTACGCGCCCCCACCCCTCGGGTACGCGTCGATGACCTGCCGGTAGGAGAAGACGAGAATGGCCAGCAGGACGACGATCGCGATCGTGATGGGCAGCACGAGGTGCAGCGAGCCCGCCCCGGCGACCGCGAGCACGACGATGATCGCCTCGGGCCCGTAGGCGACCGAGGTCAGGGCGTCCAGCGAAAGCGCCGAGAGGCCCTCCACCGGTGTGATCCGCTGCTTGCCCGACCGTCGGGCCGACAGGGGTTTGCCGACCAGCAGGTGCCAGGCGCCGTCGGCCCGGCCGCTGGCATCGGGGTCTGCCACGGACGCACTCTACGAGCGCGACGGCACGGCACCACGCACTCCAGCGACCGACCTAGGACGCCAACAGAGGACGCCCACAACCGACCCCCTAGGATCGGACGCCACCATGGAGCTCTGGGAGTTGGTCGCTCGCGAGTCGTGCCGGGACACGTTGGCCCAGTACACGCATTCCGGCGACCGCTTCTTGCTCGATGAGTTCGCCTCCGCGTTCTGCGACGACGGCATCCTGGAGATCCGTGGCAGTGCTCCGGTCCAAGGACGCGGCGCCATCGTCGAGCGCGTCAGCGGGGCGACCGCGGTCACAACCTCACCTCGGGACACACCGATGGATGCTCCGAGACGAATTGTGCGACACACCGTCACCAACATCAGGTTCGAGTCCATGTCCCACGATGAGGCCACCGTGGCGAGCTACTTCACCGTGTTCACCGAGATCGGCCTCGATCACATGGGCCGTTACCGCGACCGCCTGGTGCCAGTGGGTGATCGATGGCTTATCGCGCACCGCTTCGTGTCTGTCGACTGGCGGGCTCCCGCTTCCGTCTTCGGGGAGGCCAACCGTTAGTGCCAGCCGATCGTTGACACACGGCGGTTGGCCCGCGGCTCACTGTCGTCCTCAACCGGCCGGTCGCGCATGTCTCGTGCAAATCACCGGACGCGCTTGCCAAGGGCCGAGCGAACGTTCATTATGTCCTCGGCGCGTGCGGGGGGGCAATCCGCAAAGAACTAAGGACTGATACATCCGCGCCCGTGTGCAGGAGAGGAAGCGTTACAGGCCCGGGGTAGACGGGACCGCTGCTCGTTGACGAGTCGCGTCCCGGTGGCCGAGGACGCGCCGCCTCTCTAGTTGCGCGCGGCCCGCACCACAACCGCCGGCGAGCGTACGGAACACCGAGCGATCGGACTACCGAGCCCTCAACGCCCGGCCGGGTGCTCCCACTGAGCCCGTCGCAGTTCTTCGATGTCCCGCGGCGACCGTCCCTCCTGCACCGCCAGCTCTGCTTCCCGGTTGAGCGCCTCTTCGACGACCTCGGCCATCGATCCGGGCAGGAGCAGGTGCTCCTGGTAGATGGTCGCGCCGAGGGCGCCGTGCCGGTCGCGCAGTGAACCCTGGTACACGCCGCGCGCCCACCCGGCTTTCACAGGCCTCAGGTCGAGCAGGACCCAGTCGTCGGCGCGGATGCTCTCTTGGAACCACATGGCGTGGTCGATGCTCGGCCCGCCCCGGCCCACGACCGCCGAGCCCAACTGGCCGAAGCCGCTACCGAGGTCCGACAGATAGGTCAGACCGGCCCGGTGCAGTAGCGGGTCGTCACCGAGGGGTACCGGCGAGCGCACCCACAGGCAGTCGGTGAACACCCCCTTCAAGAAATTCGTCGGCGTGACCTCGCGCACCTCGAGCAGCAACGGGTTGAATCCACCTTTCGGTGTGTTCTCCGGCGCGGGTGCCTCACGCCGCGGCGCGTCGTCGAACTCCGCCCCCTCGCGCTCGGCGTGGAACGAGGTGATCATGGAGAAGATCACCTCGCCCTCCTGCACCGCCACCACGTGGCGGGCGGAGAACGACCGGCCGTCGCGGTCCCGGTCGACCTCCAGAATGACGGGCAGGTCGCTCCGCCCCGGGCGCAGGAAGTACCCGTGCAGCGAGTGCGGTACGCGGTCGGTCTCGACGGTCGCGGCCGCGGCGAGCAGGCACTGGGCCGCCACCTGGCCGCCGTAGAGGGTTCGGCGCGGCCCGTAGTTGGCGTTGCGGCCGCGGAACAGGTCGCGGTCGACCCGCTCGAGCGTGAGCAGGGAGGCCAGGTCGTCGGCGAGCTCGAGCTCGTCCGCCATCAGCCCGCGGCCGCCCTGGTGGCCCGCACCCAGTCCGCCCAGGTCTCGATCCGGCGCCAGAACAGCTCGCGGGTCCCGGCGAAGTTGTGCATGTGTCCCATTCTCGGACAGACGAAGAGGTCGA
>JBPYFR010000355.1:0-2875 GCA_051985685.1 Acidimicrobiales bacterium | reverse complement strand
CCTGTCCACGAGCAGGGCACGGGCGGTCATCTCCTGCACGTTGAGCACGGAGCGGATCTGCCCCGGGATCTTCTCCTCGATGTTGTGGCACTGGTCGAGCATGAACACGACGCCACTGTCGGGCTCGTAGCCGCCCCCGCGGACCACTTCGAAGAGGATCCGGAAGAGTTGGAACGGGTCGGCGGCGCCTACGATCAGGTCGTCGTCCGCGTAGAAGCGCGAGTTGAAGTCGAACGAGCCGAGCCGGCCCAGCCGGAGCAGCTGCATGACGACGAACTCGATGTTGGTCCCCGGCGCGTGGTGGCCGGTGTCGAGACAGACGACCGCGCGCGCACCGAGAGCGAAGCAGTGCGCCACAGCGGTCCCCCAATCCGGGACGTCGGTCGCGTAGAAGGCGGGCTCGAAGAACTTGTATTCGAGCACGAGCCTCTGGTGGGCGGCCAGGCGGGCGTAGACCCGCCCAAGGGAGTCGGCCAGCCGCTCCTGCCGGGCCCGCAGGTCGCCCTGCCCCGGGTAGTTCAAACCGTCCGGTAGCCAGACCTTCAGGTCCGTGCTCCCGGTGACATCCATGATGTCGACGCACTCGAGCATGTGCGCAACCGCCTTGTCGCGCACCCGCTCGTCGGCGTGGCACAGGCTGCCCAGCTTGTAGTCGTCGTCCTGGAACGTGTTCGTGTTGATGGTGCCCAGCCGGACCCCGAGGTCGGCAGCGTGACGACGCAACTTGTCGAAGTCGCCGACCCGGTCCCATGGGATGTGCAGCGCGACGGAGGGAGCGAGGCCGGTGAGCCGGTGCACTTCGGCCGCGTCCTCGAGCTTCTCCTCCGGGGTGCGCGGCACCCCCGGCTGTGCGAACACTTTGAAGCGCGTTCCGGAGTTGCCGAAGGCCCACGAAGGCAATTCGATCCACTGCCGTTCCAGGCGGGCCGTGATGTCGGCGAAGGTCGCCATGTCCCTCCTCGGTGCTGGTCCCTCAGCGCAATGTTCGATCTTGTTCCATCGTACAACGATTGGACACCGGCTGCCCTGACTCCGCCGCACCCCTCCCGGCGTGCTCACGCACCACGCCGGCGCATCCAATAGCGTCCCGGGTTCGTCGCCCCTCGCGGGGTCAGGAGGAAGAATCGGCATGAGCGGTGGTTCCTATCGGGTGGTCCAGTGGGCAACCGGCAACATCGGGATGCGGTCGCTGCGTACGGTCATCGAGCACCCTGATCTCGAGTTGGTCGGGCTCTACGTGTATTCCGAGGCGAAGGTCGGCAAGGACGCGGGGGAGCTGTGCGGCCTGGAGCCGACCGGGGTGATGGCCACCCGCGACGTGGAGCAGATCCTGGCGCTGAAGCCCGACTGCGTCCTCTACATGGGCGACCGGGCCGACATGGACGTGCTGTGCCGCTTGCTCGAGTCGGGAGCGAACGTCGTGTCGACGCGCAGCGAGTTCCACCGTCCTTCCCGGCTCGATCCCGAGGAACGGGAGCGGATCGAAGCCGCGTGCGAACGCGGCGGCTCGTCGCTCTACAGCACCGGGTCGAGTCCGGGGTTCATCACTGAGACCTTGCCGCTCGCCCTCCTGTCGTTGCAACGACAGCTCGACCGCCTCACCATCGAGGAGTTCGCGGACATGTCGTCGCGGAATTCGCCTGAGATGATCTTCGGCTTGATGGGCTTCGGTCGCGACCCCGCCCACTTCGACCCCCGGGGCGTCGAGCAGCACGGCGGCGCGTCGTTCGCAGGTTCGCTGGAGATGCTGGCCGACGCCCTCTCCCTTCCGCTCGAGGAGGTCGTCGCGCACGGCACGGTGGCGGTGGCCCGCCAGACGGTGGAGGTCGCGGCGGGCAAGGTCGAGGCCGGCACGATCGCCGCGCAGCGACTGGAGGTGACCGGGATGCGCCAGGGCCGACCGCTCCTCACCTTCAGCGCCAATTGGTACCTGTCGAAGGACGTCGACCCCGCGTGGGATCTGCGCGAGACGGGTTGGCACGTCCTGGTTGCGGGTGACACCCCCCTCGACGTCGAGATCCACTTTCCCGTGTCCCCCGAGAAGTGGGCGGCCACGTCACCCGGCCTGACTGCGCATCGTCCAGTGAACGCCGTGCCGTACGTGTGCGCGGCGGAACCGGGGATCCGGACGACCGTCGATTTGCCGCAGATCGTCCCGGTGCTCGGATGACTATGGCGCGCGGGGTGCGGTCACGCGGCACGGCCGTGGCATGAGCACCGTCGGGATCGTCGTCGGGAACCCCAAACCCCGCTCCCGGACGCTGGCCGTGGCCGAGGCCGTCGCGAGCGCGTGCGCCGACGCTGCTGGGCTGACCTCCGCCGAGCGCCTGACCGTTGACTTGGCCGAGCTCGGACCGGAACTCTTCGACTGGTCGTCGGCGCGGGTGCGCAAGGCCGTGGACGGCGTCCGCGGCTGCGCGCTGGCCGTCGTAGCCTCGCCGACCTTCAAGGCGAGTTACACGGGGCTGTTGAAATCCTTCCTCGACTGGTTCAGCACGACTGACCTCGGAGGCGTCACGGTCGTCCCGGTGATGGTGGGCGCCGGACCGCAGCACGCACTCGCAGTCGACGTCCACTTGCGACCCGTGCTCGTCGAGCTCGGCGCAACTCTCCCCACGCGGGGCCTCTACGTCACCGAAAGTGAGCTGGTGGACGTGGACGACGTCATCGCGGCGTGGCTGCAGGAGGCAGGCCCCCGCTTGCGGGCGGCGGTGACCCGGAGCTCCTGAGCCGGAGGGGAGTCGCGTCGCACCATGCCCCATTACAACGAGATGCATCTAGGTATCGCCCATCACCTCGGCTGGGCGGTGGCCATCACCGCCTCGGCGAACCACGAAGTCGTGGACCGCCGGAGGATCGAGTTGATTGAGCCGGG
>JBPYFR010000354.1:0-10307 GCA_051985685.1 Acidimicrobiales bacterium | reverse complement strand
CGCCGTCGTCGACCTCGACGTCGGTTCCGTCCAACGTGGGAGCGCCGGAGGACTCGAGCTCGCGGCCGAACAGGGCGTACTTCGCCTGGAGCGTGCGGTCGCGGCGGAAACGGTCGATGGCCTTGCGTTTGCCGACCGCGGTCAGCCAGGCGCCGGGGTTGCGCGGCGTGCCCTCGCGGGGCCACTGCTGCAACGCATCGACGAGTGCGTCTTGCGCCAACTCCTCCGCCAGCCCGATGTCGTTCACCGCTCGCGTCAGTGCGGCCACGACGCGCGGGAACTCCATGCGATAGACGGTCTCGATCGCGGTGGTCGAATCGGTGGCCGACATGCCACCGATTCAACCAGCACGACGTTCAAAGGTGGGTTACTCCCTTTAGGCGGGTCACTCGGGCCCGTACACGGGGCGAATCCGTGACTCGCCCTCGCCCAGCACGCTCAGATACCGCTTGGACCACTCCACCGCCTCCGGCAGGTCGCGGCACTCCATGAGGGCCCAGCCGCCCACGAGCTCCTTGGCCTCCGCAAAGGGGCCGTCGACGACGGTGAACTCGCCCTCTTTGAGGGTGATCTTGGCTCCCTCCGAGGTGGGGCCGATCCCGCCGGTGGCGACGATGACGCCGGCCTTGAATCCCTCTTCGACGAGCTTGCCCATCTCCTCTTGGATCTGGGACGACGGCGGCGCCGTCGGCAACGTCGACTCGTCGGCCAGGGTGTACCCAAAGAATCGCATTTCGGTGCTCCGTTTCTTGCTCTCTGTCGGGCGTCTCTCGCCCCACTTTGACAAAGCGTCGAACGGGGCATCCCGAAATCGACAACGAGAAACAAATTTTTCTTGCCAAGCGACACTTCGATGCGGCGGCGACGAGGCCCAAGCCGAGATCGGATATGTCCAGGCCTTAGCCGGAGACCGAACGGTGACGGGCCGTGACACACCAAGCGCCCGGTCTGTCAAGCAACGCGAAACGACCAGAGCCGAAGGTCACGACGAACGGAAGCGAAGGTCAGCGGCTATGCAACCCCGATTTGCACGACGTCAGAGCCCTGGGGGACGATGAGCGCCAATCAGGCGATAGATCGGTCGGGCCGTGGGCGTGGCCGAAGAGGGGGAAACAACAATGCGACTGCGCAACGTACTGGCTGGTGGCGCCATCACAGCGGCGGTGCTCGGGATGGGGGCTGCTCCGGCGTTTGCCCACGACTGCTTCAACCCAACCAAGACTCCGACCGCGGGTGTCAACTGGGAGCTGACAGGTTTTGACGCCAACGGGAACCCGATCATGGTGCAGATCGGTCCGGGCCAGGGGCTCGGTGGCTTCGCCGCCATCGCACCGGGCACGTTTGGACCGTGGCAGACGATGACCTTGTACTCGCACACCCTCGGGTCGGGGAACAACCCGCACGGTGTGGTCGGTGGGCCTGGAAGTCAGAAGCCGAACCACGCCTGCGACGGCAAGGGCATCGACTACATCGACGCCTGTTACAACCCGCCGGCACCGGCCTAATTTTCGACGCGATCACGGGTCGTCCGGGGTTTTGGGGGTTGAAGCCTCAGGGTTGAAGCCCCAGCTCCGCCAGCACCCTTGCGGTGTCGGCCCCGAGTTCGGGCGCCGCGCGCGGCGCACTCCGAGCGCGGGGTTCTGCGATCACGCTTTCCTCTCCCATGGGCAGGGTCGGTCCTGCCATCGATGCACACACCGCGGCCATCGAGACGTCGAGCAGCCAGCGGCCGCCGCGGGAAAGGACATCGAGGCATGCGGCCGCTGCGGTGAGCCCCGTCAACGGGTCACCGATCGCGTCGGCGCAGAACGCCGGTGTCGCGCCCGAGGCGGCCCATGTCACCAGACCACCCGCAACGGCTGCGTCGTCACCGAAGGCGATGCGGTCGGCACCTCCGTCACCACGGCCGTAGCCGGTGATGGAAATCCACACCTGCGGGCGACCGGAGCGCACGACGGCAGTCGCGTCGATCCCAAGCTGGGCGAGCGCCCGTGGCCGGCTCCCCTCGATCACGATGTCCGCCCGCTGCACCATCTGCTGCAAGGCCCGGACTCCGTCCACCCGGGTGAAGTCCAGCGCGACGGATCGCTTCCGCCCGTTCAAGACGTCGAAGAAGGCGGCGGGTCCTCTCCGCGCTCCGTCGGGACGGGTCGTCGACTCGACCTTCACGACGGAGGCGCCGGTCTGGGCGAGCAAGTCTCCGCACAACGGTCCTGCCCACAACGCAGACAGGTCGATGACCAACAGATCCGCGGCGCCGTCGCGGCCCGGAGAATCACCTAACCGAATCTCAGTGACGGACCGAGCCGGCGGAACCTCGCCCAGCCGGCAAACGGCAAGCCCCAACAGGCGCGCCCGGTCGACGAGCTCGCCCGAGTCGCGCCGGGCCACACACTCCGTCACGGCCGACCACGTCGCCGGGACCGAGGACAGGGGGTCGCCGGAGAGCTCGAGCCAGGCCGGGACCAAGTCGAGGTCTTCGGCCCGCGGAAGAGAGACGGCCATCCAACCGTCGTCCGAAGCCCGCAACAGCTGACAGCTCCCCCCGCAGCTGACGGCACCCCGGCGCCACAGACCCATCAGCGCGGCGCGCTCACCAAGCAGCGCGAGCGCGTCGATCTCGCTGAAACCGAAGCGGCGACCGAGACGGGTTACTGCGCCGACCAACCCGGCCGGCGGACCCCGTGGCTCTTCTGGATATCCGGTCAATGCCATGGCGCCGCTCGACGCCCATTGCGCCACGCTGGCCGCGGCGTCGTCGAACCGGTCCTCGACCCGATCCGCGCTCATGACCGCAGGGTAACGTCTGGCAATTCTCGATCGACTGAGCGCCCAGGACCTCCTCGATGAGCTGCGTGGTCCCCTCCTACCCGAGCGCAGCGGAGCTGTGCTCGTCAGCCTCCGCCCCGAGATGCCGAAACCGGACACGGGAGCGGCGACGGGCAGAGCTCACGAGACAGACGAGACAACCCAGCTGAACGACTCCGGGCAGGACCTGGCCGAGCGCCTCAGCAGCTTGCCTTTCGTGGTCGTTGGCGTGACCCATGGTCGGGTTGACGACCGCTGGCTCGGGCTGTGTGACGTCGTCGTCGAAGAGGACGATCCGGCGCTCGAAGAGATCCAGCAGAACCTCGAGGAGCGACCGATCGCGGCGACGGCGCTCGCGCTGCTGCTACGGGCCCAGTCACGGTCGTCGGTCGACGACGGGCTCGTCGCCGAGTCGGCCGTCTACTCCGTCCTGCAAGCCGGGCCGGAGTTCGCCGGATGGAGAGCGTCGCACCCCTCCCGAACCGCCCAGGACGACGCACCCCGCGTCCGGCTCAATCGCGACGGCGCCAGGCTCACGATCACGCTCACCCGCCCCGATCGACTCAACGCCCTCGATGCACGCATGCGCGACGAACTGGCCGAGGCCTTCGCGGTCGCCGCCGCGGACCCGAGCGTCGAGCGGGTCGAACTCCGTGGGGAAGGCCGGGCCTTCTGTGCCGGCGGCGACCTCGATGAGTTCGGGACCCGCCCCGACCCCGCCCGCGCCCATCTGGTCAGGCTCCAACGAAATCTCGGACGTTCGCTTTTCCGCCTGGGCCAGCCGACCGCCGCCTTCGTCCACGGACCGACGATGGGCTCAGGTATTGAGCTCGCTGCGTTCGCCGATCAAGTTGTGGCAGCGCCCGACACTCAGATCGCGCTGCCCGAACTGGCACTCGGTCTCGTTCCCGGTGCGGGAGGCACCGTGAGCCTTCCGAGGCGCATCGGCCGGCTGCGCACGGCGTGGTTGGCCTTCTCCGGCAGCACCATCGACGCCGAGGTTGCCCGCGCCTGGGGTTTGGTGGATGCCGTCGAGCGCTGAACCGGCGCCCACGCTGCATTCGCCCCCCTCCATCCGACCAGTTTCCCGAAACTCTGCACGAGTCTGTTTACAGTTCCCAGAGAAACACCCGGTACTCGTACCCCATGGTCCTGTTCCTGGACTGACTTCTTCCTGGACACCCTTCCTGGACAGCCCCGATCCCCCCAACCCAAAAGCCACCCCGGGCCTCACCCCAACCCGCCACCCTCCCGCAGCGCCCCGATGGCATCCCAGTCCAAACCGGCCTCGAGCAACACCTCCTCGGTGTGCTGGCCGAGCTCGGGGGCCGGACCTGGTGGGGCAGTCGTGTGCCCAGAGAAGTGCATGGGCGCCGCCACCAGACGGACCTCCTCGCCCTCGTTCGTCGTCACATTCGGAAGGAAGCCGTTGATGTCGGCCTGAGGGTGGGAGTGCAGTTCCGAAGGTCGCAACACCGGCGCCCAGACTCCGGAGAAACCCGCGAACTTCGAGCGCACCTCGTCCAACGTCATCTGCGCGAACTCGCGGTCGAGCTCGCCGATCAGAGCTTTCCGGTTCTCGTACCGACCGGCGACGTCGACGTAGCGCTCGTCGGTGTTCAAGTCCGGGCGACCGAGCAGCCGGCAGAACTCGTCCCAGTAGCGGTCCGGCTGCAGGCAGACGAAATAGAACCAGCGCTCGTCCTTGGTGGCGTACCCGTTGACGAGCGGGTTGGGGGACAGGGTGCGGTCGCCGTAGGAGGCAACGTCACCAGCCCAAGGCGCGCCCACGATGTCCGGTGACATGGCCCACATGCCCACGTGCATCAGCGACACGTCGATGACCGACGTCTCACCGGTGCTCACCCGCTTGAACAGCGCGATCCCGATCGCCCCGGCGATCGTGTTGGCGCCCTGCAGGTCGAAGAACGCCGGCGGCTGGGGGAGGGGCTGGATCCCGCCCGGCGTCATCTTGAAGGCCATCCCGCTCGTGGCCCAGCCACAGGCCATGTCGTAGCCGCCGACGTCGGCCATGGGACCCTCGTTGCCCCAGCCGGTCCCCCGCACATAGATGATGTCCGGGTTCGCCGTTCGCACGTCTTCCACCTCAATCCGCAGCTTCTTGCGGACAGGGGCCAGGGCGCTGGTCACGAACACGTCCGCCGTAGCCAGGATGGCGTCGAGCGCCCGGTGCCCGTCCTGAGTGGTCAGGTCGCAAGTCACGCTCCGCTTGCCCCGGTTCGGGATCTCGAGAAACGGGTTGGGGCCACCCTTGCCGAGGTTGAGCAGGTTGCGCAGCGCCCGCTGCGGGTCTCCGTTCGGCGGCTCGATCTTGATCACGTCCGCCCCCAGGTCGGCCAGCACCGCGCCGGCCGCCGGCACGAAGGTCCAGTTGGCGACCTCGACGATGCGCACTCCACTCAACGGGCCAGGCATGGCGCCCCCGATCCACTCTCGTTCACTGCGACAGGAGTATTCCCTAGTGCAGGCCGCCCCGGTGCCGCCAACGACGGCGCGGCGGCCTCCACCTCCTCCCTCGCTTCACGTTCGCCCCGTCGGCACGCAGTCCTTTACGCTCCGTATGTGACCTCGCCGTCGCGGCACAATCCCGTGCACCCGCCCCACGCGCAGCGCGCCCGTGGCGCCGCCGCCGCCAACGACCCCTTCCCCGAGGTCGAGAAGGTGCGGCCGGGACTCTGGAGCATTCCGGTTCCGCTGCCGAACAACTCCCTGCGCTACGTGCTCGTCTACCTCTTCGAGACGGATCGGGGGCCGTATCTCATCGATGCGGGGTGGAACACCGACGATGCCTTCAGCGCCTTGCAGAGTGGCCTGCGCGAGGCCGGCTGCGCAGTGGATGAGGTCCAGGGCGTCCTGGTCACCCACATCCACCCGGATCACTACGGGCTCGCCGGCCGCATCCGCGAGGCGTCGGGCGCCTGGGTGGCGCTCCATCCGGCCGACGCGGAGCTCATCCACGACCGCTACGACGAGCCGGCCGACCTGCTCGACCGCGTCGCCGCCGCGCTGCGCCGGATGGGTGCGCCGGCCGAGGAGCTCGCCCCGCTCCAGAACGCGGCCATGCCCGTTCGACCGCTGGTCGATCCGGTCTTCCCCGACGTCCTGCTCGAGGACGGTGCCAAGCCCGAGGTGCCGGGCTGGGACCTACAGGCCATCTGGACCCCGGGCCACTCGCCCGGTCACCTGTGCTTCTACGAGGCCAACCAGGAGCTCATGCTCTCGGGCGATCACGTCCTGCCCCGGATCACCCCGAACATCCCGTATCACCCGCAGGCGGGTGCGAACCCGCTTGGTGACTACCTGCAGTCGCTCGACAAGTTGGAGCCCTACCGGGTCGACGAGGTGCTGCCGGCTCACGAGTATCGCTTCGATGACCTCCAGGCTCGGCTCGAGGAGCTGCGCCGGCACCACCATGACCGCTTCAACGAGGTCATCGCCATCCTCAGTGAGGGCCCGCGCACCGCCTGGGAGATCGCCTCACACATGAAGTGGTCGCGCCAGTGGAACGACATCGCAGGGTTCATGCGTCGTGCTGCGGTCGGCGAGGCCGTCTCCCACCTGAGGGTGCTCGAAATGCAGGGTGTCGTCCAGGTCGAGGACGGCGAGCCCGCTCTCTGGTCGCTCGCAGAGCGCGCCCACTCGGCGCGCGCGGGTTCCTAGCCATCGCCACCCGATCAGGTCCCAACAACTCCGGGCACCTGGTCCGCGCACGCGTTCCGGGCACCTGGTACGGGCACCTGGTACGGGCATCAACGACGGCCGTCGCGTAGCCTCGCTGACGTCACATGAAGCGGGTGGAGACATGACGGTCGCGTTCGCCTTGTCTGGAGGCGGGAACCTCGGCGCCATGCAGGCCGGGAGCATGCGTGCGCTCGTCGAGGCAGGCATCGAGCCGGAGCTGCTCGTTGGCGCCTCCATCGGTTCGCTCAATGCGGCGTTCTACGCCACCCACCCCAATCTCGGCGGATGCGAGGCACTCGAGGCCGCGTGGGGCAACCTGCAGCGGAAGGACGTCTTCCGGTTCGAGCTCTCGCGGGCAATCGTGGGCTTCCTCGGGCTGCGCGACCACCTCGTAGCGACGAGACGGCTGAAGCGGATCATCCGCGAGTGGCTCGGGATCGAGCGCATCGAAGACGCGCCGGTCGCGTTCGCGGCGGTGGCCACCGACGCGTTGACGGGCGACATCGTGGTGATGAGAGACGGTGAGGTCTCGTCCGCACTGATGGCGAGCTCGGCCATACCAGGCATCTTCCCGCCCGTTCAGCGCGGGGGCCGCTGGCTCGTCGACGGATCGCTCTCGGCCGGCTGCCCCGCGGCCGAGGCACTGAGTCTCGGTGCGGACGAGGTCTATGCGTTCATGACGACCACCGCCGCGCGACCGCGCCCGCCCCGCGGAGCGGTGGCCGCCGCCATGAGCAGCGTGTCCTTGCTGACCTCCAAGCTGCAGGCCTCACGGCTCGACGCCGCGCAGGAGACCGCTGCCGAACGAGGCGGAGCCGTTCACATGGTGCCCTCGCCTCTCCCCGACCCCCCCTCGCCGTTCGACTTTCAACAGGGGGCCAGCCTGGCCGCGTCGGGGTACCGGCGTGCCCGCGCCTGGCTCGAGGAACGGATAGCGGACCGGACGCCGGCGGACGACACCCAGCACTGACGCGGACTCGTCAGTCCGGGAGAGCCGCGGCGAGGATCGGTACTTCGGCCAGGGAGCGCAGCCCGTCGTTCAAATGCGTGCAGCAGTCGGTATTGCGCAGACGCCGGAGCACCTCCGTGCGCATGACGCGCAGGTCGGTGCCGGCCATCCACGATGCGTTGGGCGCAGCCCCCGGGCACTCGACATAGGGCAACACGCGGGGCAGAGCGGTCACAGACAGCAGTGTGCCCGACGATCGGTCCGCCCGGCCGAACATCTGGTACTCGTGCAGGACCGACTCGCGTCCGTCGGGGTCCCAACAGCTGTCGCGGAACATCGCGTCGATCTGAATCACCCCGTCCTCGTTCCACACGTCGATCCGGCGCGCCCGGCGCATCGCGATGGCCGGGTGGTCGTCGAGCTCGTGCCAGCTCAACGGATCGTCTGGATCGGCCAGCGGGCCGGTGTGCGCCGTGTTCTGTTGCAGTTCCGAGATCGTGCCGTCCGCAAGAAGGGCGCTCGAGCCGTCGCGGAACCCCGCGCAGATGTCGCGCATCACGCGGTTGCGTGCACCGGACAAGCGTTGGCGGATCTCTGGCACCTCGTCCTGCCAGCGGATGAAGGCGTAGCCGGCGATCAGCGTCGAGCCGGCCATGTCGTCGAGGAGGAGGTGGAGAGGCGTGCCGGACGCGACCTCGCCGGGCAGTTCCTCCGCGATCGCCACGCGCAGGTTGGCACCGGCGCTGCGTCCGACCAAACCCTTCACGCCGGCGACGGCTGGCACGGCGGCGATGCTCCGGATGTCTCGATGGCGGCCGGTCACCGCGGACAGCTCCGAGTGGCCGAGCACGATGGGGTCGCCGAGGACCGGCGTCAACAGGTCGCGAGCCCGTCCCTGGAGGTGCAGGTCGGTGCCGAGCCCGCCGGGCCAGTGCATGAGGATGGTCGAGGTGCGCCTGATGGATCCCGGACGGCGGGTGGGGGGAGCTGGGGCGGGATCCGAAGGGGCCATGAGGGCTGACGCGGCTCGCTCTCCTTCATCAGAAACCATGTGTTTCATCGTAGGGGTCCGAGCAGGCCCACTCCCACTCTGGTTGCGCCCTGAGAGGCCACTGTCGGCGTCGCCCCGGGGAAGGCGCGCCCCTGCGGGCGCCGGGCGCGCCCCGGTTCGCCCGGGGTACATTCTTCCGAATTTCTGATCTTGCCCTATCCGTTTCATAACCTTTTTGTCGGAGAGTGGACCAATGCGACTGCATCGAGGCCGCGCCGCCGCCGTTGGGCTCCTCTGTGCCGTAGCCGCCACGGTCGGCTTGTGGAGTGGGCCGCTCCGAGAGGCGAGCAGCGCCATGCACAGCGGTTCCACCGTCACCGCTTCAGTCCAGGTCCACGGCCAGGTTCACCTGCATCGCTAATCGACACCCGGTGCTCGCCCGATAGCGTGTCGCCGGCCGGCTTGTCAGACTCGGGAGAACGCAGGAGCGATGCCCGCAATGACGGGAGCCGAAGAGAAAGGGCCGTGGTCCCATGACGGACGTCGACGCCAGAGCGCACACCGGGCCCGTGCTCGTGACCGAGCGGCGGGGGGCGGTGACGGTGCTCCGGCTCAACCGGCCCGAGGCCCGCAACTCGCTCAACCCTGAGCTTCTCACCGCGATCGGGCTCGGAATGTTGGAAGCGGAGAACGACTCCGAGGTCCGCGCCATCGTGCTCACTGGCACCGGCGAGAAGGCGTTCTGCGCCGGCATGGACCTGCGGGCCTTTGCCGAAGGGGGGAGCGCGGGTGGCTCTCCGGAGGGCATGAAGGGATTCGCACGGTTCACGAGCGGTGACATCGGTGTGCCGGTCGTCGGGGCCGCGAACGCCACTGCGGTGGCGGGTGGGTTTGAGCTGCTGCTTGGCTGCGACGTCGTCGTCGCCTCCGAAATGGCATCGTTCGGCCTGCCCGAGGTCAAACGAGGACTGTTCGCGGCGGGAGGCGGCGTCTTTCTGAGCACACGCATCCCGCTTGCGGTCGCGCTGGAACTCACCCTCACCGGCGATCCGATCGACGCCCCTCGTGCGCTATCACTCGGGCTGGTCAATCAGGTCGTCCCACCGGGCGAGGTGCTGGACGCCGCGGTAGCCCTGGCCGAGCGCATCGCCCGCAACGGCCCGCTGGCGCTGCGAGCGACGAAGGAGCTGGTGCGGACCGCGTCGACCGACCTTGACAAAGCGCGCGCGTTGGCCGCCGAGTGGCAGCCCAAGGTCTTCGGGAGCGAGGACGCCAAGGAGGGCGCCTCGGCCTTCATCGAGAAGCGAGACCCCATGTGGAAAGGGCGTTGACCCGCTAACGACTCGTTCGCGGCCCAGCAGGTCCAGCCGGTCCAGCCGGTTCCTCCCTCTGACCCGCCGTCGGATCCGCGTTCGCCTTTGCTTCGTCCTTCGCAGGCATCTCGGGTTGAAGTGGCATCGTCACTCGAGCGACGATGACGTCGGACCGGGTGCGCAACGCGCTGGACAGCACCAGATCCAGCTGATTGTGCAAGAACCGGTAGCGCAGCTTGTCCGGGCGGATCACGGGGATCAGCACGACGATCTGGCAGTCGGGATTTTGCTCCCGGATCTCGTCGATGAACCCGATGATCGGCTGGACGACGGAGCTGTACTCGGTGTGGAGCACAGTGAGCGGCACTCCGGGGTCCCAGTTCTTCCACTGGTCAGTGAGCAGGTCGGAGTGCCGGCTCCCTCCGTCGTCGCCGCTTTGGAGGATGACCGTGACTGCGACGACTTCGTCACCGATCGACTCCGCCTCACACAGCGCGTGTTCGGTCAGCCGAGAGATCCGGTTCACGGGAACGATGACGATCGT
>JBPYFR010000353.1:0-16771 GCA_051985685.1 Acidimicrobiales bacterium | reverse complement strand
CCATAGTCACCTGTCGTTATTACCTGCTCGTTGCCGCGTTGTCGCCCACAGCGTGTCGGGGACATGTCTCTCAGAACTGTAACGGAATGCGTTTATAGTTTTGAGAGACATCCTCCGGGCTTCCGGCCCCCGGCCCGCTTCCAACACATCGCCCCGGGGGACCCCGACCCCCCTCACGGCACAACTACGACGGGCCAGTGCCCACGCGCCAGCAGTCGCGCGGGCACCGATCCGCAGAGCCGGTGGCGGAGCGCCTGCGATGAGCCCACGATCACCATGTCGGCGTGGCTGTCGTCGGCGATCCGGCAGAGCTCGCGGACCGGGTCGCCGACCCGCAGTTCCGGGTCGATGTTGTCCCAGGTCCTTTGGACGAGGAAGACGGCTTGCCCGAGAACGACCGACTCCTCCTCGGCTCGACGTCGGCAGGGCCCCAGACCCCGAGGACACCCCAAATCGGCACGACGGGACGCTTGACGTGCACGATGATCAAACGCGCGCGGCTCCGGCGTGCGATTCCAGCCGCATAGCTGGCGGCACGAAGAGCCGTGACCGTCTCGTCGACGCCGACCACGACGACCCGTGGACCACCGCGGTCGACCGGCCTTTGTGTCTCTCTCGAGGTCCGTTCCGATTGCTCCATCGGTCCCGTCCTCTCCGTCGGCACCGCCGAGCCGTCAGTGATGGCGGAGGTGCACTCCTCGCACGGTGGCGTCGACGAGGTGCGTGAGGTGTTCGTGCAGGGTGGCCGGACACCCAGCGGGATGGGTCTGCCCTTTGACGCAGAGGGTCACACGCCGGCAGTGCGGGCACCGCTCGAAACCTTCCCCGAAGACCCCTCCGAGGATCCCGACCACCATGGTCACGGCCGTCGCCGACAGAAGGACGACTACCAAGATGGTCGTGATCACTTCTGCGGCAACAGCCATGTCCCGTCACCCTCCGTCGAGTACCAAGGTGCGTACTAGTACATTACCTGTTACCGTACTAGTACGCAAACGGCTAGCGTTGCGCCCATGGCCCAGCATGGGGAACGACGAGGGTCGACGGTGGCCACCGAGACGACGGACACCGAGACGACCGACGTCGGGAGGACGCACTCCCGGGAGGGGAGGCCCCGCACTCGTGCGCCGCGGGGGACCATCTCCCGGCCCCAGATCGTCGAGGCGGCCTTGCGATCCCTGGCGACGACCGGCTTCGAGCAGATGACGATCCGGAGCCTGGCCGCAGAGCTCGGGGTGGCGCCGATGTCGCTCTACAGGTACATACGGGACAAGGACGACCTCATGGACGAGGTCGTCGACGCGCTTCTGCGGCGGAACGATCCTTTGCCTCGTCGCACCGGGACGTGGCAGGCGCGGATCATGGCCGCAGCCGACGCGCTGCGCGATCTGCTGGTGACTCAGCCTGCAGCGCTCTACGTCTACCTGCGTCACCCCGTCGTCTCGCCGGCAGCGGTCGACCGCATGGAGCTGATGCTGCGCGTCCTGAGGGATGCGGGCTTCGACGAGGCGTCGTCGCGGGACGCCTACGGCGCCATTCAGACTTACACCATCGGTTTCGCCGCGCTCGAGGCATCCCGAGCGGGTTGGAGCCCTCAGGAGGACGCGGACGCTCTGGCGATCGAGCTTTCAGCGTTCGCCACGCCGACACAATTCGCGAGAGGCCTGCGCTACCTCCTCGAAGGGATTGAGCACGCCGCGTCCTGAATTGAGAGCCCAGCCGCGAGGAGAGGGACCACGAAGGGTCGTGTCTCATCGTTCGTGCGCGAACCACCTCATCTCGGGCGCAGTTCGGAGGTGGCGGCGTCGGGGTCGGTGACCAATTCGTAGGCGGCCGTCGTCAGCGTGTTGGGGACGGCCTGCTCCAACAGGTCGGGGGACATCGGCGGCATTCCCCGGGCGGCTTCCTCGTCGCTCGCCCTGCCCATGGCCACGATTTCCTCCAACCTCATTCGGGCGTCCGGGCCGAGAAGATCGAGGTCGTCCGACACCATGGCGAGACCACCCGACAAGGCGACGCATCGGGCCCACGTTTCGGCGGCGTCCGCTCCGAGCGCGGTGTCCTCGGAGCGGAGCATGACGCAGTCCGGGTCGTTCACCCAGAGCTGGCGGTGCATGAACGAACGTGCGACCGTCGCCGCGTACGCGGAACGCGTCGCCGGCTGCACGTCGAGATACCCGGCGACGATCTCATCGGACGGAGCCAAGGCCCAGAGGGGTGCGACATCGCCGCCAATTCGGTTGGCGTCGACAACGCCGACCACGTTGGCCAACGGCACACCGCAACCAAGGAGCAGCGTCTCTTCGCCCGCGCCCCGTCGGATCGCCTCGAACCCGGCGCGCACGCGCTGCGCAGGCGTCCTCCCGGGATCGTGCCAGCGACCGTCGACGCTGGGGGCGAAGGTGAAATCGAGCTTGAGATAGCCGAAGCCCGCGTCGACCAGGTCACATGCGAGCCCTTCGAGGTGGTCGAGAACTTCGGGGTGGGTGGTGTCCAGGCTGTACATGAAACCGTCTTCCCCACCGCCCCAGGACGGGTTCCACCAACTGCGCAGCGGTTTGTCGCCCGACCCCGGAGCCCGCGCGACCCACTCGGGGTGATTGCGAACCAGGGCGGAATCCGGTGCGGCCAGAAACGGTGCCAGCCACAGCCCGGCTCGCATCCCGTGCGCCGCGACCGCGCTCGCCAGTGCCTCCAGCCCCGACGGGAACTTGGTGTTGGTAGCGTGCCAGTCGCCGATGGCCGCCTGGTATCCGTCGTCCAGCTGGAAGACCTCGAACGGCCAGTCGTCCGCGGCGGCCAGATTCCTGCGGAAGTCCGCCTCGGTCACGCGGTCGAAGAAGTGGTACCAGCTGCACCACCCGACGGAGAAGGGTGCTGCGTTCCTGGCGCGGCCAGCCCGACCCACCCGGGCCGCCCACCCGGCGAGCAACTCCGAGGCGGGTGCGTCTGCCCGAAGCCACGTGACCCCATGGAGGTTGCGCTGCTCGCCCGCCTTGAGCGTGGCGCTGCCCAGGAACGCCTCGATTGCGAGCTCGACGCCACCGTCGTCACCCCTTCGCAGCCGGAACGTGCCGTCGTGTCCGTGCCCGCCGTCGAAACCGAAGACCACCTGTCCACCCCGACCACCCCGCCCACTCCCGGCGCCAGTCTCGGAGGAGTCCGCGAGCACGGTGCACCACTCGGACCGCAACTCCCCGTCGCGTACGCGTCGGCTGTCGGCGTGGTAGACGCCCTGAACGAAAGGAAAGTCGGCGCGCTGCGAAGGATCCGTGTCCACGCCCAGGGTGCCCACTCCCGAAGGTGACCACGACTGGTATCCGTGCCGGAATAGGCGCACGGGCCCGACGACTTCCTCGAGCTGCAGCACGACGGCAATGTTGCGAACGGAAACCGACTGGTCGCTGCGGTTCGCCACCGACCACGCGAGCCCGTCGTCGCGCCGGTCCAACGTCACCTCGAGCGGGCCGACTCCCGCGACCGTGTGAGGCGCTAGGTCCCCCAGCCGCGTCATCAGTTCTTCGGGGACTCCACCGGAAGTATCGATGGTTGCAGCGACGGATGTAAAAGAGAACTCCACGCTCGTAGACCCCTGTGGTTATAAACGATTTGGTGAATAGTTCTGAGAGACATGTCCGGTTCGTTCCGGTGCAGTCGTGTGCAAACCCAGGCCAACCGCGTTCGACCCACTCCACCCACTGACACCCAACCCCTTATCCAGCCGCAGCAACCGCCCCCGCAGGGCCCGCACCAGCACCATCGTCTCCACCCCCTGGCCCAGGACCACCCGGCGCCCCAAATCGCATCCGGAACGCCAGATACGCAAACGGCCCCGCCAGGATCGGCAACCAGTAAGAGATGACTCGATACCCCAGCGTCGCCACCACCGCGTCGCCTCCTTGTACCCCGGCCAGGATCAGCAAACCGCTCAGGCCGGCCTCCACGATCCCGAGCCCACCGGGCGTGACCGGGATCAATGCCAGCAGCCTCGCTACCGAATAAGCCAGCAGCACCAGAGCCGGTTGGGGCCTCGCACCAGTGGCCCGAATAGTGAACAGCAACGTGGCGTAGTCGAAAGCGAGCCGGCCGCTCGAGAGGAGTGTCGCCGCCCTCCACTGCCGGCCCAACACCTTTCGGATCCGGTTGCGCTCGTAGACGAGTCGGTCGTCGAGCCCGGTGATCGGCTCAGCCTTGCGCCTCACCCGGTTGCGGACCGACTCCGCGACCCGGCCCACCCAGCGAAGAGGGCCGTCGGTCGCCAGCACCGCGGCACAGAAGCCGGCGAACAGCACGAAGGCCCCAACACCCAGAAGCGCAGCATGCTGGAGGCTCCTGTTAATGGGGACCCCGATCAGGATGGCCGGCAGCACGAAGATCGGCAAGGCCAGCAGGCCGCCGATCTGGAGCAACGAGAACACGGTGAGGCCGCCGACCGCCGTGGCCGTCTCTGTCCCGGAGGCGGCCAACATCCGGAACTGGGTGGCCGCGCCCATCGCCGCTCCTCCGGGCACCACCAGACTGATGGCGTTACCGGCCAGCTGCGACGTCGTCACAGAGAACCACGCCTTCGTCCGTAACGCGATCCTCTGCAGGGCGATCGTGCACGTGAAGTGCGCCACCTGCGCAATCACAGCGAAGGAGAACCAGATCGGGTCGAGCGACGTCAGTTTGGGCCAGGACCCGAAGACCTCGGTCAGGCTCGGGAAAACGAGATAGATCGTGATCCCCGCCACGACCACCGCAATCGTGCCTTTGATGAGGGACCTCCACGGGACTGGATGCTCGACGTCGCGCTCGATCTGCTCCGCAAACCGCTGTGACATGGCGTCGCTGCCGGGCGCGCTTGCAGACGCACTTCCAGACGCGCGGCCCGCAGCCGCCGGGGCCGAACCCACCTCCGGCCGGGTCTCAGTGTCCTCGGGCTCCATCACGCCCCGCCAGCCTCACTGCGGGTCACCGGCAGAGCTTTGTCCTCCAACGCGCGCGCCAGCAAGACCCGGCGGCTCGACAGATCCCGAAGGAGGTGGGCTTCAGCTCGCTAGGATCTTGGCCTTCTGAGCTTCGAACTCGGCGTCGGTGAGCACACCCTGTGACTTGAGGTCGGCGAGTTTGGACAGCTGATCGGCGGACGAATCGCTGGTGCCAGCGGTCTGCCGCACGTAGTCGTTGAACGCCTTCTGCTGCTGCTCGATCTCCTTGACCCTGCGCTCATGCATCGAACCGCCTCGAGCAATCAGATAGATAAGCACTCCGAGCATCGGGAAGATGATGATCAAAGCGACCCACAGACCTTTGGCCCATCCGCTCAAGTCATGGCTCCGGAAGATGTCGAAGAACACCGTGATGAGCAAGTAGATCCAGATGAAGAAGAGGAAGAAATACAGGATCGTGAGGAAGGTGTCGGCCACCGGGTAGTCAGTCGCAAACACGTGTGCACCTCCTGGTCCAGAGCATCAGCGGCTCTGGTTCTGCTCTCGTAACTTCGAGTTCTACCATCGCGTCAAGCGGACAGGATCTTCGCCTTCTGTGCTTCGAATTCGGCATCGCTGAGCACACCCTGCGACCTGAGGTCGGCCAGCTTCGACAGTTGATCGGCGCTATCGCCGCTACTGGCTGTCTGCCGCACGTACGCGTCGAACGCCTGCTGTTGCTGCGCTGCGTCCCGCGCCGCTCGTTCGTGCATTTTGCCGCCGCGCGCCAGGAGATAGACGAAGACGCCTAGGAAGGGCAGGACGATGATGAAGATGACCCACAAAGCCTTCGCCCAACCACTCAAGTCGTGGCTGCGGAAGATATCCACGAACACCATGATCAGCAGCCAGATCCAGATAATGAACAGAGCGAACCACAGGATCGTGAGGAAGATATCGAGCACGGGGTAGTCGTAAGCGAGCATGCGTCACTCCTCGTAGTCGCACGGCGGCAGGCGCCGCCACGCAATGTTTAGCGCCTCGTACGCCTCAAGGGGTGTTTTTTTTGAGCGCGGTCCACCTGCGGCCGCCGCACGCAGCTAGGACGAGCCCGGCCACGAGTCCGGGACGACCCAGTCAGCGCAGCGCCGACTCAGATGAGCTCGGCCAGGATTTGTCCCCGCTGACGGTTGTACTCGGCCTCCGAGATGACGCCGGCGTCCTTCAGGGACTCCAGTTCAGTCAACTCCTGGACCCTGTCCGCCGCACCCGGCTTCGGCTCGAGCTGTTGAGCGCGTGGTTCCCCGAGCGCCTCGCGGCGCCGAATGATTCCGAGAGACATTGCCTCCACCCCCGTACCTCCAGGTGCACTCTCCGCCGTGCACCAATGAGACGGTAGCACCGGGCCCTCCCACCGCGCCCTCGGGCCGACACCCCAGCTCGTAGGTCCCATGACCGGGAGGGGCGGCGACGAACCGGCGTCGAGAATCCTGGGGCAGACCAGGGCCTCCGGGAGGCCCCAGGCGGTTCCCAGCTTTGGCTTCTCAGCTCGACTTAGGAACCTGGCGTTCGCGTGACGGCTGCGTACGCGACGTCTTGGAGGTCGCTGTGCACAGCGGGAGGCTCGGGGTTTTCGAAAAGTCGTTGTGTCAGCACGATCACCACTAAGTCCCGGGCTGGGTCGACCAGCCACGAGGTGCCGAGCCCGCCGTCCCAACCGAAGGCGCCGGCGCGTGGTCCCTCCGTGATCACGGACTGGCACAGACTCCAGCTGCGCCCGTGTAGGAACGCGTCTCCACCATCGGCCCTCTGCGCAATGGTCAGTTGGTCGTGCGTCATCTCCGCGACTGCCTCTTTGGACAAAGCCGGTATGCCCGACGCGAGGAACATGCGGGCGAAGGCCAACAGATCGTCGGCCGTGGAGACGAGCCCGTCCGCGCCGTTGGCGAACGCGGGGGGATGGCTCCATTGCCCGTCGGGCGGATCCCAGACCATCAGGCCGTCCGAGGAGCTTGCGTAGGCGGTGGCCAGGCGGGAGGTGTCGGTGGCCCAAAAAGCTGTGTCGCGCATTCCGAGTGGCTCGAAGAGACGGGTGCGCAGCACCTCGTGGAATGGAGTGTCGGCGGCGCGGGCCGCCAGCACTCCCAGGACTGACGCCCCGGTGTTGTACATCCAACGCTCGCCGGGCTGGGCGAGAAGCGGCAGCGAGCCGAGACCGGCCATCCAGTCCTCGGGATCGGGCGGCTCGTCTGGGTTGGGTGGGCCGAAGGTGCCGAGGTGCAAGTCAGTGACAGCCCTCACGACGGGCCACGGCTCGGGCGCCATGAACATCTCGACGACCATCCCGAATCCGAAGGTAAACGTGAGGAGGTCACGGACGGTGATCGCTCTCTCCGCGGGGACAGTGTCGTCCAAGGAACCGTCCATGCTGCGCAGGACTCGGCGATCGGCGAGCTCTGGCAGCCACGCATCCACCCGGTCGTTCAAGCGGAGGAGGCCCTCGTCTACCAACGCCATGATCACCGAGCCGGTCACCGGCTTGGTGGTCGAAGCGATGCGGAACAGCGAGTCTCGACGAAGGGGCGGGCCGCCCAAGGACAGAGAGCCGAGCACCTCGACGTGAACTTGTTCCTTTCGGGACACCAAGGCCACCAGGCCCGGGATCCTGTCGGGACCGACGTATCCTGCAGCCACTTCGGCGAACCTTTCCAATCCATCCGTTGACAGCGGTTCAGTCATCTGCCTCCTCTCACTGGCGATCGGGACGATCACAGGATCACTCGTCTTGAGCTGATGCGCCGTGGGGTTCACCTCGAAGGAACCAATGAACCCCGTATCGATCGGCGAGATGGCCGTACGTCCCGAAGGGCATCTCCCTCAAGTCGTCGAGCAGGTCTCTGTCCGCGCCGACCGCGAGTCTGTCGAAGACAGCCCGCAGTTCCTGGTATGCGTCGGACTGGAGATAGACGGCGACTGTATTGCCTGGATGCGGGACCCGGGTCGGGTGCAACCAGTCGGTGGCGGAGAACTCGACCCCATCACTCTTCAGGCACGCGTAGGTCACCTTCTGCCGTTGCTCAGAAGGTGCGTCATCACCCATCGGGGTGTCACCCAGTTTCGTGATCGTCAGTTCGCCGCCGAGACAGGATTGATAGAAGGCCATCGCCTCGGCGCACTGCCGATCGAAAAGCAAGAAGGGCGTGAGAGTTAACATGCTCGCTCTTCTCCTCGGGCCGCACCCGCGGACTGGGGGGTCAACGCCTCACGATCCCCGTCGCTGGTGGCCTCATCGGTGTCGACGACGGCGAAACCATACCGGGCTCCACCCGGCCCCGGCTGAGACGCCCGCTCAACCGGCAACCAAAGCACCCCTGGAGCCATCCGGCCTCGATACGCCCGGCACGGGCCACAATGCGGACGAGCCCCCATGGAGCACGACCTCGATTTCGCCGCCCTCGCCGTCGTCTCGGCGTGCGTCGTCATCTGGGGCCTGCTCTCGGCCCGGCTCGAACGCTGGGACGTCACGGCCCCGATCGCGTTCGTCCTCCTCGGCCTCGTCGCCACCCACGGCCCGACAGCGCTCGTCCACTTCAACCCGAGATCCTCGACCATCCGTTCGGTGGCCGAGGTGACCCTTGCGCTCGTGCTGTTCGCCGACGCCTCCCGGGTCAATGCCCGCAACTTCCGGCACGGCGTGGCCGTCCCGCTCCGTCTGCTTGGGATCGGGCTCCCCTTGACCATCGGAGCCGGCGCCGCGCTCGCCGCCGGACTCTTCCCTGGCGCGGGAATTTGGGTGGCCGCCAGCATCGGCGCCATCGTCGCCCCCACCGACGCCGCGCTCGGTGCGTCCCTCATGCAGGACACGCGCGTCCCGGTCGGCGTGCGCCGAGTCCTCAACGTGGAGAGCGGGCTGAACGACGGCATCGCGACCCCGTTCGTCAATCTCTTCCTCGCCGGCGCGGTCAGCGCTGAGGTGCTCCATGTCGCCGGAGTCGGACAGGCGGCGCTCGATCTGCTCGGCGGTGCAGCACTCGGCATCGGAATCGGCGTCGCCGGCGCCGCCCTGCTTGCCCTGGCCCGAAGGCACAGCTGGAGCGCACCGGGCTTCCGCTCGCTGTCCGTTCTCGGGCTCGCCCTGTTCGCGTACGCGGCCGCAGTGCTAGCGGGCGTCAACGGCTTCGTCGCAGCCTTCCTGGCCGGCATGGCTTTCGGCACGGTCCTGCCCCACCGCGACGAGCTCCTCGGGTTCTCGGAAGAAGCAGGGACACTGATGTCGCTGCTGGTGTGGTTCCTCTTCGGCGCGGTCATTCTGGTGCCCGGACTCCAGAACGCGACCTGGCGCGATGTGCTCTTCGCCCTCCTCGCGCTCACCGCCGTCCGCATGGTCCCGACCGCGCTGGCGCTGGCGGGGTCCGGACTGGACCGGGCCACCGTCGCGTTCGTCGGCTGGTTTGGGCCTCGCGGCTTGGCTTCGGTCGTCTTTGGACTCATCGCGTTCGACAGCCTCGTTCCCGCCGACGCCCGCGCCGTGCTCGGCGCCATGACCGTCACCGTCGCGTTCAGTGTCCTCCTGCATGGCGTGACCGCGTCACCATTCGCAGCTCGCTACGGCGCTTATGCGCAGCGCCTCCACGCCGAACGGCCTGAGCACCGCGCGCCTGAGCTGGAACTCGGGACCCGTGCCATCCGCGGCGACCGCATTCGGCTCCACCGCGGCACGACGGATCGATAACGAATGGTCGAAGTCGAGAGAAGTCTGCCACCGTGACGCGCATCCCCGACTGACCAAATCGCCCGTAGTGCGGCAACATAGGGCCGTGTGCCGTCTGATCCTTGCCCTGATCGCACTGTCCTCGCTGGCAACGGCGACGGTGGCCGCTACCCTTCCCGAAACCGCGCAGGCGGCCGCACAGTCACCCACCTACTACGTGTCGCTCGGAGACTCCTACTCGGTCGGGTTCCAGCCCACTGTCGGTGCCACGCCCGGTTACACCACCTACGTTGCCGACCACACGCACTTGACCCTCGCCAACTTCGGGTGTGCTGGGGCAACGACCACGTCCATCCTCAGGTCAGTCGGCTGCCCTGCCGTCCTGCCTCACACCGCAGGCGGCATGTCCTACCCGACGACGACCCAGACCGCAGCGGCCCAGGCGTTCATTACCCAGCATGCCGGCCACATCGGGCTCATCACGGTCTCCATTGGCGGCAACGACGTGGTCAGCTGCGCGAGCAAGAGCAATCCCATCCCATGCGTGACGACGGCGGTCAACAACATCAAGACCAATGTCACCACCCTTGCGTCTGACTTGCGCGAAGCGGCCGGGCCGAACGTCCCGATCATCGGCTCGACGTATCCAGACGTCGTCCTGGGCAGCTACGTGTACCCACACCATCCGCCGTCGACCTCGGCGGTCAATCTGGCCAAGGTGTCGGTCACCGCCTTCAAGCTGCTCATCAACCCGGCCCTTTCCACGGCCTATGGGTCTGCTTCGGGGACTCTCGTCGACGTGACAAAAGCCACCGGTGCCTACACATCGCTCAACCGGACCGTCCGCACCACGACGTACGGAACGATCCCAGCGCCTGTTGCAACCGTCTGCGCGCTCACCTGGTTCTGCGCTCGTGGGGACATCCACGCCCGAACATCTGGCTACAACCTGATCGGCAAGCTGATCGTGGCACGCTACGACACCACGAAGGGCCACTAGCTCGTCTGGCGCCCCACGTCCTGCGCCTATTTCGCGTAGTCGGGAGAGAGGAGCACGTACCCGTGTGGCGCCGCTCCCCTGCTCCCCCTCGACCTCGCAACGTACCCCACCAGTTCACCTTTTGGCACGACGTGTGTGCGCATCTTGAAAGGGTTGTTCACTCGATCGGAGAAGACGCACGCCGGGCTCTTGGAGCCCTCAGGCAGAAGGCAACGCGTCCGAGGTCCCGGGTCAATAGCCGCTTAGCAGCGTGCGCACCTGCCTCAGCAGTTCCGGGCCGGCACTGCTCCGCCACCTCGAAGGGTCAGTGGGTCTCCGACCCCACAAGAACAGACAGCGGGTAGCCGCGTCACTCTCCACCGTGGCATCTCCCTCTGGGGATACGAACTCGATGGTGTTGGCCTCCGGAGTCGCAATGACCACGATGTCGTCGGTCCCCTCCACGCGCAGCCGGCCCTCTACCCTCTGGGCCGCACCGAGGTCCAGACCGGCAGCGCCACGGGCGAGAAGAGGCCGACCAACGGCGACCACACTGTGCCGGGTCATCCATGGCTCCTCGAGAGCCCGCTGAGCGGTGGAGTCGTCGCCGGTGAGGTCCCAGCGGTGCAGCACAAGCTCCTCTCGCATGTGTTCGGCAAACCATCGGACCTTCATCGTACGACCCGTCCACGCAATATCGGTGTCGTCTCCTAGGTCGGAGACCACTTCTTGGCTCACTTCAACCAGCCGTTCGACCTGTTTGACCGCGGCCGACCACAAGTCGGCATCTTTCATTGCCCGGTACGGCGCCTCACGTTCCTCGAAACTTCGTGTACCGACTGGCGCACGGTCGAGATGACCAGTGAGCGCCCGAGCCAGCTCTTCCGCGTTGCCGGCTTGATGCGCGACGAGGTCACGGACGGTCCATGCCTCGCACCAAGTGCCGGCATCGGGACGTCGTGCGCGAGCGGCCGCGGCGAACGGCTCCCACTCGGGTAGTACTTCGGCTATCCGCGCAACTCCCACGGGCTATATCTACCCGCCCACCTGCCGTTAACACTTCAGTTCGAGCGAATCGAATGCCAAGCCGCTACCCCGCGGTCCGCCTCCCCGCCCTCGCCTCCTCCGCCCTCCGTCCCCCTCGCCTCCTCCGTCCTCCGTCCCCGTTCCCTGTCCCTGGTGGTCGCCCGTCGAGGGAGGGGGGACGGCCGCGCACCCGACGCTGTTATGACCGGTACTTTGAGCGCGGGTGCTCTCGTACGCTTGTCTGCCGGTGGGGTTGAGCGACGACTTCCAGAAGTCCCCACCACCGCTGGAACAGAAAGGGACAGGAGCCAGGTGGCGTACTTCGGCGCAGCCGTCTCCGTCGCGGTCAGTCCCGCTGCGAGATGTTGCTCTCTGTCAGGGGCATGACGCGACCGAGCTGTACGATGTCGAGTACTCGACGGACGGGAGACGCCTCCGGCGAGATGACGCCCAACATACATCCTGCAGCTTGCAAATCGTTGTTGAGAGCAAATAGCGCATTGATACCAGCGCTGTCGAAGAAGCTCACCTCGGTTAGATCAACCCAGATCCGCTCGGGCGGCGAGTCGCCAGCCGTGCTTGCCGCACGTACTGTTGCTGCGAGATCGTCCGCGTTGCTCAGGTCCACCTCTCCTTGAACGTGCACCGTGACGATGTCGAGGGTTCGGTCGATTCGGAAGGCTTCTTCTGGCGGCATCATGAATCCAACCCCTCCAGTCGTCGGGACAGCTGCACGTGTGTACCCGTGGTCGAGCTGTGCACGTCGATGTCGTCCATCAACCCCTCCATGATGGCGAATCCGCGGCCGCGTCCCGCACTGCCATCGTGGGGGAAAGGTCTCCATGACCCCGTGTCATCGACTCTCACTCGCAGTTCATCTTCGACAATCGATGCCGAGACGACCACTATGCCATCTGTGTTGAGGTAGGCGTGCTCGACGGCGTTGGCAACGGCCTCACTCGCCGCCAGCACTGCATCGGCTGCCACGCTGTGCGGAATACCTTCCTCGCCTAACCACGCGTAGAAACGGCCGCGCATCTCTGCGAGTGCCTCTGGCTCCGCTACGACCTCGCTTCGAAACTTGATCTCATCCGAGGTGGGTGCATCGCGCGAAACCGCCAACACCGCGACATCATCGACGTGATCATCTACGGGGAGCTCGAGAAGACGCTCTGCGAGTTCCTCTAGCCCGACGAAGCTCTGGCCCAACGCCTCCGCAAGACGTTCCAAGCCGTGATCGAGGGGCTCGCCCGGACGCTCGATCAGGCCGTCGGTGTAGCAGACCAGCGTCGAACCGCTCGCGAGCCGAGCCTCACCTTGGCTGAAGGGGCCAGCCCAACGAACTCCCAACGGGGGGTTCTGTCCGTGGTCAAGGAATCTCAGATCGCCAGAGGGAGTGATCACCGCCGGCGGGGGATGGCCGCCACTTGCATAGGACAGACGTCCTGAGGCGATGTCAAGGACCCCGCACCACACCGTGGTCATCAGGGACGGCAACATGTCGACTGTCAAGGTGTCTGTCCGTTGCAACGCGTCAGCAGGTCCGTGGCCCTCACGCATATAGGCACGCAGCCCAGTGCGCAGCTGGCCCATCACCGCGGCTGCTCGTACACCATGACCGGCGACGTCTCCCACAACCAGCCCGACCCGGCGGCTCTCCAGGGGAACCAAGTCGTACCAGTCCCCACCTATCTGCGCCTCGGTCACGGCGGGGAGATAAGAACCGTAGACCGTGATGCCGGGCGGCTTGGGCAGACGCGGCAGAAGGCTCCGTGAGAGGGTCGCCACGTCCTGCTGTGCTGTCTTGAGCCGCGCTTCGCTGTCCTTCAGTGCATCCTCAGCGGCCCGCCGGTCCGTGATGTCTCGGACCGAGGCTACAGTCAACGTCTCACCCTCCAACTCTGTCGGGCTGAGCTGAATATCGACAGGTAATTCCGAACCGTCGGCGCGTCGAAGATGGATGTTCAGCCCAGCTCCCATTGGACGAAGACGTCGTCTCCGGAGGAATTCTGTACGTCGCACGACGTGCGTTCTGCGCGGTGACTCCGGGACCAGGAACTCAATTCGCGCACCGATCAGCTCGTCGCGGCCATAGCCCGTGAGTTGCTCTAGTCGGGAGTTCACATAAACGATCGTTCCCTGGTCATCGACGAGAACGATGCCGTCCGGCAGAGCGCTAAAGATGGCCCTCACATGGCGGTCCAGTTCGACCGCAGCCTTCCCCCGTTCTGCCGATCTCTCCTGTGTCATCGGCCTCTCCTGAGATCATTGAAGCCGCGTGAGAGTAGTGCCCGCCACTCGTTGGGGTTCGACGCTGAGAAGGGACATCTACTCTGCTTCTCGCACCCGGTCCGATTGGTGTTGCCCGCCCTTTCGTGGGTCATGAAGGCAATGGACAGGCCATCGGAATGGAGGTGGTCGTCGCGTAGGCGGCGAATGGGCAGCCTCTTTCGAAGACGCGAACGAACTTCGGACAACTCCTAGACGTCGTGAACGCCGACAGAGGATTTTGAACTCGACCTTGACTGGTGATGCTGACCCATCCAAGTTGCAGATGTTGAGCAACCTTCCCTCGTGGGCGCGCTGCTCGCGAACTTCCGCCGTGCTCTTTTGTCTGCCGAGCTCTTGCTGCGGACGCCGTGTCGGCAGATGCCTGTCCCGACGTAGCCAAGCCGGAGTGACAAGGGCGACCGCGACCACCGAAAACCGTGCCCGTCACGCGCAGACGTCCAACCACGTTCCCCTCCAATGTCCGTTGCAAATGACCCTACACCGGATATAATCCCTCGTCTCCTCGGTACGAGACACGTACTCAAACCATGATCTTCCCGCCGGCCACGTCCAACGTGACCCCGGTGATCCACGCCGAGGCATCAGAGGCGAGAAACAGAGCAGCCCGGGCCACGTCCTCGGGCTCACCGAGCCGGCCGAGGGGATACGCAGCGGCTATGGCGGTGCGATCCTCCTCTGAGACCCAGGCTCGCATCTTGTCGTTCACAACCGTCGACGGTGACAGGCAGTTGACCCTGACACCCTCGGGTCCCACCTCGTTGGCCAGGTGGCGGGTGAACGCGATCACCCCAGCCTTGCCTGCTGCGTACGCAGCAGAGGATTGGGAGGCCTGGCGGGCGGCCGAGGACGACATGGTGATGATGACCCCCCGGTGACGTTCGATCATGCCGGGGAGGAACGCGGAGATGGTCAGGAAGGTGGACGTGAGCTCGGACTCGACCACCTCCCTCCAGTGGGTGACCGTCTCCTGAGCCGTCGGTACGGGCATACCGGCGCCCCCGGCGAAGGCGGCCACGATCTCGACCGGTCCGAGTTGCTCACTGACGACCCGACCAAGCTGATCGACATCGCCCTCGACCGTGACGTCGGCGCGCACACCGACGCCCCGCCCACCGCCGTCGTGGATGCTTTTCAGCGTGCCGGAGATGGCATCCTGGTCTCGCCCCACGATGGCAACAAGAGCGCCGTCGGCGGCGAGCGCGCGGCCGGTGGCCGCTCCGATGCCCCGGGATCCTCCGGTTACGACGGCGACCTTGCCGGCTAGGTCCGGATAGGTGGGCATGGCGCTCTCCTTTCGAGTCGCTCAGATTTGTGGTCGCTCCAGCCAGCGACTGCAAGGGCCGCACTGGCGAGATGAATTCCGACGGCTAACACGAACCTGTCCCGATTCGACAGGCCGGGCGTGGCGATGGGGTCGACGCAGTCCGGCGTCCTCGGTTGGCCGATCGTGAGAGGAGACGACAGGCTGCGCACCGCGTTCACCTCCTCACTCCGTCACCCATTCGCAGCAGCACCACCAAGGTCACAACGAACACGGGCAACAAAGTGAGGTGATACGCGACATCCGGCACGTGACCGCCCAAGGTCGTGAATCTCAAGCCGACGAGAAAGCCAATGATCGCAAAGACGGTCGCGCCGATCCCGAGAGCCCGCGCCCGCCTCGGGAAACGGAGCATGGCGAAAGCAGCGCCGAGTAACACGGCACCGATGACCGCCTCCGCCACTCCCGCGTGCGCTGCGTTGAATGGTGCCGAACGTCCATGAACGGAGCCCGACAAGTGCAGAGCCGAAGCGGCTGCCAGCGTCGTCGACTCGAAGATCATTACACCTGCGATCCGCCGGACCGTCGTCGTGTGACCCGCGACCGGCGGCGGTGCTGCCGGTCGTGCTCCAGTGTCTGATGCAATAGATGTCAATTCGCTCATTGTTAGTCCTTTCGTTCCTTTGTCCTTCTCTGGGCCGATCTCTTCAGGGACGAAGCGGTTTTCTCTCGACTGATTCGCCTCATGGCTCACCGACCGACACGGGTTCTGCCCGATCCTGTTCCGGTAGGGACGCCGCCGTACGCGCCGCGGGCCGCGTAGGCACGCGCAGCTGCAAAAGACGAGCGAGAGGGGTGGGGAGGATCCAGTTCCAACGTCCGAAAAGGGACACCAGGGCCGGCACGAGCAGGGCTCGAATGATCGTCGCGTCGATCAGGATTCCAGCCCCGAGGCCGGTGGCCAAGACCTTGATGTCGGTATTCGGCGCCGCAGCCAGAGCGGCGAACGCCAAAAAGAGGATGAGGGCGGCGCTGGTAACGAGGCGTCCGGTCCGACCCAGGCCCTCAACCACTGCCTCATTGGTCGATCCATTGCGGTCGTATTCCTCCCGCATGCGCGTGAGGATGAACACTTCGTAGTCCATGGACAACCCGAAGAGGAACGCGAAAACCATCAGAGGCAGCCAGAAGGTGATGGCGCCCGTGGCAGGAATCCCGAACAGGGTCGACGAGCCGTGGCCCTCCTGCCAAAACCAGACAAGCAGGCCGAAGGTTGCACCCAGAGACACGAGGTTCAACAGCACAGCCTTGGCCGCAAGCACGAGCGACCTGAAGGCACGGGCCAGCAACAAAAAGGTGGCCAGCGCGATCAGTGCGAACATCAAGGGGAAGTTGCAAAACACGGCACGGATGTAGTCCTGCTGGGTGGCCCCCACACCACTGACTCCAATCACGCCGGGCTCGTGGGCAAGGGCCGCCTGCGTGGCCCGCACCGGGGCCAAGGACGTGTTGTTGACCGTCTGCGAGGAGGGAATGACCACGATGTCAGCCATCCCGTCCCGCGTCCCGGTCGACCCGCGGGGCAAGGCGGC
>JBPYFR010000352.1:0-4360 GCA_051985685.1 Acidimicrobiales bacterium | reverse complement strand
AACACGCCCCTCACCGGCTCCTCGGACCGTGCTGGCTCCGCGCCAGCGGACCAGAAACCTACAATCCCCGGCTACAGGCGAGTGGGGTTTCACGGAGCTTTGGGGACCGGTGATGTGCGCACGTGATGGGAGAGGAAGTAATCGTGTCGAGCCGCGCTGTGACTGACGCGACCGCTCGGGGGTCGGCGAGGCAGCGGGTGCTCGCCACGGTCTCGCTGGTCGCCTCCGCGCTCCTCTTCGTCGCGGTCCTGGCCTTCCTAGTCCGCAACGGCCCCTACGTGGTCGCGGGGCTGGGCGGCCTGGTGCTCGGCGTGGCCGGTGGCTGGTGGACGGTCACGAGGCCGATGCCGGCGCGCGCGCTCGGCGCGGTGGCCGCGCTCGCGGGCATTGGGTTGCTCGTCTACGCCTTCCTCGGCGCCGGGCAAGAGAACCTGGCCTCGGTCCTCCGGCTCGTCGTGGCGTTGGTCCTACTGGTGATCGCGGTGACCGCAGCGAGGGCAGCGCTCGCAGAGCGGATCCGCAACGCGGCCCAACCGGTGCACCGTGTGCCGCCGTCACACCCGGTCCTTATCTGCAACCCGTGGTCGGGCGGAGGGAAGGTGCAGAAATTTGCACTACCCGAGTTGGCCGGGTCCCTCGGGGTGCAGACGGTGATGCTCGACCGTGGTCTGGACCTCGCCGAGCTCGCCCGCGGCGCGATCGAGCGAGGGGCGGACTGCCTCGGCATGGCCGGTGGCGACGGCTCGCAGGCGTTGGTCGCCTCGATTGCCACCGCGCATGATCTTCCGTTCGTGTGTGTGTCGGCAGGGACACGCAACCACTTCGCGCTCGATCTGGGGATCGATCGCAACGATCCCCGCAACAGCGTCTATGCCTTTCGCGACGCGCTCGAGCGGCGCATCGACTACGCGACTGTGAACGGGCGGTTCTTCGTCAACAACGTGTCACTCGGTGTCTACGCGACCATCGTGCAGCAAGAGGGGTACCGAGAGGCCAAGGTGAACACGACCAAAGAGCTCCTGCCCAGACTCCTGGGCGACACCGAGCGGCCCTTCGACCTGCAGTTCGTCACGCCCGACGGGGACGTTGTCGACGGGGCGTTCCTGATCCAGGTGTCGAACAACCCCTACGTCCTGGGCGCGTCTCTCGACGTGTCGCAGCGCCGACGGCTCGATTCGGGCCGGCTCGGCGTGTTCGCCGTGACCGCGACGACTGGTGCGCAAGCGGCGGAGGTGGTCACGCTAGCCATGGCCGGCAGGCGGGCGACGAGCGGCCATGCGTTCCAATTCGAGTGCACAGAGTTCGAGGTCCGCTCGCGATCCGGTAAGGCCTTCGCCGGCATTGACGGGGAGGCGCTCGAGCTCGAGACGCCGCTCCGGTTTCAGATCCATCCCCGCGGCCTGCGGATGCTCGTACCCGAAGGCAACCTCGAGGCCGCCGTCCGACGACAGGCCCACGACGTGCACCTCCGTGACGTTCTGTCCATGGCGGCCGGTCGGGACGGCGCCCGTTCGCTCGAGCGCCGTCCCACCTGACTTCCGGTCAGGGCGTGACGGGGCCCCCACCGCTCGTGACGGACTCTCCGCCCCTCGCTGCGGGCTCCCTGCCCCCATGCACGGCGAGGCCGTAGATCACGAGGATGCCAGCGGCCATGTAAACGATTGACCACCCCGTGTAATAGGGCAACCAACCAATCGCGGTCACGGCCGCCACGGCGCCGGCGAGGATGCCGACCCAGCGGGCGATCTGCGACCTGGTGACCACCGCCAGTGCGGCGAGGATCAGGATGATCCCGACGATCAGCCAGATCCAGCCGTACGTTTTCAAGCTTGTTCCGTAAATCGCATTTTCCAAGTTCTGCGGGAGTGTGCCGTGATAGCGGAATGCCCAGATGGAGTCCAAGATCCGCATGATGCCCGCCACGCCGAGGACGACGGCGGAGAACACGATCCACCCCTGGCCACGTTCTTCCACGAGGCCTCCTTCACTCAGAGGGCTCTCTGGGCGACCGTCGCCCAGCCCAGGGCAAATTGTTCCATGGTCGGACGCCGATGGGGGGGATGCTGAGTTACAACGCCCCCTCAGGGAAGAAGCTCACCCAGTTCGTCTGCATGGAGGCGCCGTCGGCGATGATCGTGGCACCGCAGACGTAGCGGGCGGCCGGAGAGCAGAGGAAGAGCACGATCGCCGCCATCTCGTCGACGGTTCCCAGCCGGACCGTCGTTCCCTCGGCCACCAACTCGTCGGTGAACCCCTCCTCGTTGCGACCGACGGTGGCGAGCTCGGACGCCACCATGCCCGGGGTCGAGAAGACTCCCGGGGCGACGGCGTTGATGGTCACTCCGCGCCGCATCAGGTAGGGGGCCAGCGTCTTGACCATGTTGACAACCCCGGCCCGGGCGGCCCCCGAGTGCACGAACATGGGCGCGCCCCGCTCGAAGGAGAACGTGTGCACCACGTTGACGATGGCGCCGGCGCCCGCCTCCGCCATCGGGCCCATGAAACGGCTCGTCATGTTCCAGGTGCCGTTGAGATTGAGGTCGACCACCGCCCGCCAGCCTCCGTCGCTGACCGCGCTGGGTAGGGTCGGGAACTGACCGCCGGCGTTGTTGATCAGGAAGTCGACCCGCCCGAACCTGTCGTAGACGGCGTCGCGCAGGGCGCCCACCTGATCGGGTTCCCTGATGTTCGTCGGGACCGTCACGCAGGCGCCGCCCGCGGACCGGATGGACTCGGCCGTGTCTTCGAGCGTCGCAGGTGTACGCCCCGCCACGACGACGCTCGCTCCCAGGTGGGCGAACCCGTGGGCGACCTCGCGGCCCAGGCCCGTGCCGCCGCCGGTGACGACGGCAACCTTGCCTGCGAAAACGGAGCCGGCGAAGACCGAGACGCCCGGGCCGGGCTCCCAGGTCATGGTTGGTTCACCCGGCGAAGTCCCAGCTCTCGCCCTTCTCGTAGTGGTGGAGCACGTTCTTGGCGATCAGGATGCGGTGCACTTCGTCGGGGCCGTCGGCCAGACGGAGGGTGCGGGCGCCGAGGTACATCGTCGCCAGCGGAAGGTCGCTGGTGACGCCGGCCGCGCCCCAGACCTGGATGGCCCGGTCGACGACCCGGGTGTACGCCGCGGGCACGAACACCTTGATCGCGCTGATCTCGGTGCGGGCTTGGGGGTCGCCTGCGTCGACCTTCTCGGCGGCGTGGATCGTCATGAGCCGGGCGGCCTGGAGGTCCATATAGCTGTCGGCCACGAAGCCCTGCATGAATTGCTTGTCCCGGAGAAGGCCACCGTGGACCTCACGGGTCAGCATGCGCTCGACCATGAGGTCGAAGGCGCGCCACATCTGGCCCACCGAGTTCATGCAGTGGAAGATCCGGCCCGCCCCCAAGCGGTCCTGGGCGGCCTGATGCCCCTGGCCGACCTGACCGAGCATGTTCTCAACCGGGACCCGGACGTGGTCGTAGCGCACTTCGCAGTGGTCCGACGACGCGCTGCCCCAGATCCCGATGCCGCGCTCGATGATCACGCCCGGCGTCGACGTGGGCACGATGATCTGGACCATGCGCCCCGGACCTTCCTCGTCCTTCGAGTCCTTGGCCAGGCACATGACGATGAAGAAGTCGGCGGCCAGACCGTTCGAGGTGAACCACTTGTGGCCGTTGATCACCCACTCGTCGCCCTCGCGGATGGCGGTCGTCTGGATCGAACGCGGGTCCGAACCAGCGTTCTCGGGTTCGGTCATGGAGAAGCCCGACTGCATGGTGCCCTCGACGAGGGGTAGCAGCCACTTCTTCTTCTGCTCGTCCGTGCCGTACTTGACCAGGATGGTCTGGTTGCCCGAGTTGGGCGCCACAACCCCGAACAAACCCGCCGCGCCGACGGCATAGGCGAGGATCTCGTTCATGTAGGCGTGGGCCATGAAGTCGATGCCCATGCCGCCGTACTCGGGGGGCAGGTGGGGCGCCCACAGTCCCTCCGCCTTGACCTTGTCCTGGATCTCGCGCCGCAGCGCTCGCGCCTCGTCGCGCTCGGCATCGCTGACGCCACTGCCGCGCGCGTGCCAGAGCACCCGCTCGTTGGGCAGGATCTTCTCGTTCACGATGCGAGCCGTGCGAAGGCGGACATCGTTGATGTGGTCGCTCAGTCCCGGAATCGGCGTCACGTTGATGGGCATGTGGATCCCTCCGTCGGGTGCAAGTTTCGGTGCGTCTCTCGGGCCGAACCTTAGGCAGATTCGGCCCTCGGGTCCGACCTGGCCACCCAGCGTCCCGTCAGCGCCCGCTCGTAGCGGCCCCGCCCGACGAAGCTGACCACCCAGCGCATGAGCGCGCCAAAGCGGTTCTTGAAGCCGGTGAGGAACGT
>JBPYFR010000351.1:0-4186 GCA_051985685.1 Acidimicrobiales bacterium | reverse complement strand
GCGACGCCGAGAGCTATCACGCCCCGGAGGGCCTGAGGGACGCTCTGACCTGAGCGCGGCTACCATGGTCGGCCGCAACAGACCCTGCTCCTGACCGCCAGGGGCCCGGGCGACACCCGGTCCAGAGGGAGGTATGCCGCACATGCGGCCTTATGAAGTCATGGCCATCTTCGAGGCCACTACAGAGCCGAGCGTGATCCAAGGGGTTCTCGACCGCGCGCTCGAGGTCATCCGTACCACCGGAGGCAATCCGGGTGCGATCGACCGCTGGGGGAAGCGCACCTTCGCCTACGAGGTGAACCACAAGCGCGAGGGTTACTACGTCGTGGTTGACTTCACCGCCGAGCCAGAGACGGTGGCGGCGCTCGACCGCATGCTCGGCCTGGCCGACGAGGTCGTGCGACACAAGGTGGTCCGCCTGCCCGAGGGAGCTCGGGCCGCTGCCGCCGCGTCCGAGCCGGCGGCAGGCTGACGGTCACGGTCGGGCGCGGGCGAGAGGAGCAGAGATGGCAACAGACAACAGTGTGATGCTCGTGGGCAATGTGACCCGAGACCCCGAGCTGCGCTTCACCAACACCGGCCAGGCCAACGTCACCTTCGGGCTGGCGGTCAACCGGCGCTGGCAGAACCGCCAGACCCAGGAGTGGGAGGAGGCGACCTCCTTCTTCGACGTGGTGTGCTGGCGCGAGATGGCCGAGAACGTGAGCGAGACCCTCACCCGCGGCGCCCGTGTGCTGGTGGCCGGGCGCCTCGAGCAGCGCAGTTGGGAGACGCAAGAGGGCGACCGGCGTTCCAAGGTGGAGGTCGTGGCGGACGAGATCGGCCCGTCGTTGCGGTGGGCGACCGCGACGGTCACCAAGAACGAGCGGCGCGGCCCGAGTGAGGGCGGTTCGGGACGAGGCAACCGGCCGGCCCCGCCGGCCCCCGCCGACAGTAGGGGATACGGATTCGACGAGGAGCCGTTCTGATGGCACGCAGCAACCAGCGCGGCGGGACTTCCTCCCGCCGTGCGCCCAAGGACCTCGGCCGCCGGGTCAAGAAGAAGCCGTGTGCTCTGTGCCGGGACAAGGTCGAGTGGGTCGATTACAAGGACGTCCCCATGCTGCGCAAGTACATGAGCGATCGAGGAAAGATCCGTTCGCGGCGGGTGACGGGGAACTGCGCCCAGCACCAGCGGGCGCTGGCTCAGGCCATCAAGACGGCGCGCGAGCTGGTCCTACTTCCCTACACCCAGCGCACCGTCACCGAGCGCCCCGGCGGGCGCGGGAGAGACCGGGGCCCCGCGCCGCAGCCGGTCGCCGTCGAGGTGGTCGACGAGACCCGTACCGCAGATCCCGAAGCGGCCGCCGCGGAGGTCGAGGAGGTCGAGGAGCTCGTGGAGGAACTCGTGGAGGATTCGGTGTCCGACAACGAGGGTGCGCAGGCGTGAAAGTCCTGTTGCGCGACGACGTGGTCGGCGTGGGTCGCCGCGGGGACATCGTGAAGGTGGCGAGCGGCTTCGCCCGCAACTACCTGCTGCCCGAAGGCCTGGCCATCGTCGCCACAGAGGGCGTCGAAGGCCAGGCGGAACGCATGCGAGGCAAGCGCGACCTGCAGGAGGCTCAAGACCGCAGTGCGGCGGAGGCACAGGCTCAACTCCTCGCCGGTGCGGTCGTCCCGATCGCAGCGCGAGCGTCCGGGGGCGGTCGGCTGTTCGGATCCATAGGTCCGGGTGACGTCTCCGAGGCGATCCTGGCGTCGAAAGGCGTCGAGGTGGACCGCACCCACGTCGTGTTGCCCGAGCACATCAAGGAGACGGGCTCCTTCGAGGTCACGGTGGAGCTCTTCCGAGACGTGACGGCGGTGCTGACCGTGGAGGTCACGCCCACTTCTTGAGCGCCTGCCGGAGCGGGTCCTCCCGCCCCGTTTTGCCGGGTGCCCACACCCCGTGACATAGCCGGCGTGCACCATGGAGGCGTGCTCCAGGAGAAGAAGATCGCGCGTCACGACGGTCCACAGTGGGCGACCGTTCGTACACGGCTTTTCCACACCAAATTTGGGCTTACCGTCCCCAGGTCGCGGCCGTCAAAGTAGGTAAACCGTGGTTCAGGCCTTCGACGACGCTCGCCATCGATCCCTGAGGGCCACGCCACAGCCCGCGCCCACGGGAGCGCGAGTGCCCCCGCACGACCTGGAGGCAGAGGAGTCGCTCCTCGGTGCGATGCTGCTGTCGAACGACGCGGCATCGGTCGGGATCGAGCGCTGTTCGGCCGCTGACTTCTACAAGCCGGCGCACGGCCACATCTTCGCGGCCATTCGCGCGCTCATGGAACGGGGCGAGGCGATCGACGCGGTGACCGTGACCGACGAGCTGCGCCGGTCGGCGCTGCTCGATGCGGTCGGCGACCCGTCGATCTTCATCTCCCTCCAGGCGAACACGCCGTCGATTGCGAACGCGAAGCACTACGCCGACATCGTCGAGGAGCACTCGCTGTTGCGCAAGCTCATCGGCGTGTCGGCGGAGATCGCCGACATCGGCTATTCCGTTCCCGAAGACGTGAAGGCGGCCGTCGACGAGGCGGAGCAGCTGGTGTTCAACGTCTCGGAACGCCGCACCACCGACACCATGCACCCGTTGCACGAGCTGTTGGGCCAGGGTCTCGACCGCATCGAGGAGCTCGGTCAGCGTGGCTCGCACATCACCGGCCTCGCCACCGGGTTCCACGAACTCGACAGGATCCTGCTCGGGTTCCAGCCGTCGTCACTCAACATCGTGGGCGCCCGCCCCGGCATGGGCAAGACGAGCTTCGCCCTGGGCGTGCTGGCCCACGCCGGCCTGGTCGCACAACGGCCGGCGCTGCTGTTCTCCCTCGAGATGGGCCACCTGGAGCTCACCCAGCGCATCCTCGCCTCGGAAGCCGAGGTGAACGGGCAGAGCTTGCAGACAGGGCGGATCCGCACCCAGGACTGGAGCAAGATCGGCATGGCCGTGACCCGGCTGAGCAGCGCACCCATCTTCATCGACGACAACCCGAACCTGACGGTGATGGACATCCGCGCCCGGTCGAGGCGGCTGAAGAAGTCCGAAGGGGACCTCGGGATCGTCGTCGTCGATTATCTCCAGCTGATGACGGGCCGCGGCAGGGCGGAGAACCGCCAGACCGAGGTGGCCGAGATCAGCCGCGGCCTCAAGATCCTCGCCCGCGAGCTCGAGGTGCCGGTCGTCGCCCTCTCACAGCTCTCCCGCAACCTGGAGTCGCGCCAGGACAAGACTCCGCAGCTCTCGGACTTGCGGGAGTCGGGCTCGCTCGAGCAGGACGCGGACGTCGTCTTGTTCATCTACCGGGAGTCCGAGTACAACGACGAGGTTCCGATCGACCGGGCCGACGACGCGCTGATTGAGGTGGCGAAGCACCGAAACGGCCCGACTGGGAAGGCCAATCTGCTTTTCCTCAAGCAGTACGCGCGTTTCGAGAACCACCGGGGGGTGTAGGCGAAGCGGCGGGGAGCACGAAGCGTTCGACCGCCTGCGCGAAGCCCTCCTCCTCGTTGCTGGCCGTGGTACGCCGGGCCGCACGCTTCACCTGGGCGTCGGCATTTCCCATGGCGATGCTGAGCCCGGAGTGGGCGAACATCAGGACGTCGTTGGGCATGTCGCCGATGGTCGCAAGCTGCTCGGGCGTCAGGCCATAGCGCGTGGCCAGGGAGAGGGCGACATGGCCCTTGTTGGCCTCCGGGTGGGTCACGTCGAGGTAGTAGGGCTGCGATGCCGCGGCCGTCACATGATCCCCGAAGCGCTCGCAGACGGCGTCGTTGCCCGCCCGGACCGCCTCATGGTCGTCGCTCACGCCGACGAGCTTGGCCACGTCATCGGTCAGGTCTGCGACCCGGTCCATGACGGTCGGTTCGAACTTGACGGTCCAGGCCTCGCGGTCGACATGCGGCCCCTTCGGATCCCGGACGTACCACTCTGCGCCACGGTAGACCCACACGTCGAGGCTGAACGACGCCATGAGGTCCGCAATCGGCACGACCATGTCCTGGGGCAGGACGTGCTGCTCAAGGACAGTCATATCCCGGTCCACGAGCAGCCCTCCGTTGAAAGCCGCGATCGGCGTCCGGAGGTCCAGCGGCTCCACCAGCATCTCCATGCCGCGCGGGGGCCGGCCACTGGTCACGGCGAACCGGATCCCGGCCGTGTCGAGAC
>JBPYFR010000350.1:0-5038 GCA_051985685.1 Acidimicrobiales bacterium | reverse complement strand
TTGCTCTCGCGGAGCTTGAATCCCTCCCGGATGTACAGCGCGTTAGCCGCCTCCCGGTCAGGGCGCGACGTCAGGTCGACGGTTCGCGCGCCGGCGCGTCGAGCAACGGCGATCGCTTCGCGGACTAGCACGCCCCCCAACCCCTGCCCGCGCGCGCTGCCATCGACGACGACATCCTCGATCCAGGCGCGCACGCCGGTCGGGATACGGAAGTGGACGAGCGTCAGCATGCCGAGGATCCGACCGTCGTCGTCACGACCGATCAGAAGCCGGCACGCGGGCGACGAGATGATCTCGTCGAGCTCGGAGGATGTCGGGGGCTGAGCCGACGCCGAAAGCTGGCCGACGAGCTCACGGATCGCCGTCAGTACGCGGTCGGAGCTTCCGTGAACCTCCTCGACCTTCAGCGTTCTGGCCATCTGGCGCACGCTATCTGGATGCTGGCCATGCCGACTCCCCGTCCCTCGCCGCCGTGGTCGAGCCGCTTCCCCGGCTACTCGTTCGGATAGCCTGGCCAACCACGATGTCCGCCTCGCCGCCGATTCCGCCTCCGGGCACGCTTCGTGCGAGGGTCGTGAACGCGTTCACGAATGCGAATGTGATGCTGTACCGGCGCTCCGGTGGCCGGTTGGGCAGCACAGTGAAGGGCGCCCCGGTGTTGCTGCTCGACCATGTCGGGCGCAAGTCCGGACGGGCCCGGACCGCGCCCCTCCTGTACATGCGCAACGGCGAGGACCTCGTGATCGTGGGCTCGCGCGGGGGCTCTGACGCGATGCCGGCGTGGTGGCTGAACCTGCAAGCGAACCCGGCCACGACCGTGCAGGTCGGGACCGAGCGGCGACGGGTGCTGGCGCGAAAGGCGAGCGCCGAGGAGAAGGCCGAGCTGTGGCCGCGCCTGGTCCAGATGTACGGTGACTACGAGATCTATCAGCGTCGCACCGAGCGCGAGATCCCCGTCGTGATTCTGAGCCCGGCCGCGTAGCCCTCGGTGTGAACGTTTGGGCCCGCTTGCGCGTCCGACGGGGGGAGATTGGTCGCCGGGCATCGGTGCCGGCTCAGACACCAGACCCGCGCGACCCGAGCTTCGAGCGAAGGACGGCGCGGACCAGGTGGCCGTAGTCGCCGCCCCGGGGACGCTCGTCCATTCCGGCAAGCACCGCCTCGACGGTCGGCCTACACGAGACGACCGTGCCGGCCAGGTCCTCGAGGGCCGACGCCAGGTCGGCCGAAGGTTCCGCGACACCCAACCGCCGGCGCCACGACGCGCCCGCACGGGCATCGTCGAGGATGGTGTTGAGCTGGTCCGGTGACGCTGCGAGCGCCTCGGCGACCGCCTCCGCCCAGGCGGTGAGGACGGTGAGCTCTACGGGCTCGAGGGAGGCGACCGGCTCATCTTCAACGGGGGCCTCGGGCATCGCCACACCGGAGTCGCCCCCTCCGTCGAGGGCGCGGATCTGGCGGACGTCTTCTGCGCGCACGTCGGCAACGTTGGCGACCGGGCGGCGACCGTCCGCGCTGTGGCGTGTGGTCCGACCGATCTGAATGTGGATCAGCACCGCGTGTGCGCCCGCGTCGAGCGGGATCTCCCGAAGACCGCGTACCGGGTCCTTCCAGAGGGAGACCACTCGCGACGGAGGCCGCCCTGCAGGCCGCGACCGCTGTACGAAGCCGAACGAGGTGAGCGTGACCACGGCGGACCCGGGGTCGTCGGCCAGGACGCTCGCGTAGCGTGCCGTCCATCGCGAGGCGAGCTGCGGGCCGTCGAGGAGGGTCGTTATCACGAGGGTCGGCCCGATGGTCCGAAGCAGATCGGCGACCTCGTCGAGGCGGGCCAGATCCTCGCAGACGAGCGACACCAGGGTGACGCCCTCGGCCAGTTCCACGACCTGCACGCCTCGCCTGGGCACCGCCATGGCCTCCCACCACCGCACCCCGGGCGGGAGCGCGGCAGCCAGGTGGTACTGGTCGATCTGTTTATCGTCGAGGGACCACCGGTGGTGCTTGTTCTGGCGGTAGCGCCACCAGCGCCCCCCGAACCAGACGCCGAGATGCAGCCAATTGGCGCCGAAGCGACCGCCGGGGTCAGGTGGCTCACGTACACCTGCGACGACGAGCCAGACGCCGTGACGGGTGAGGAGCGACTCGAGCTCGTCGATGTCGCTCGGACGAACCGCGCTCTCGGGCAGGACGACGATCTCTACCGAGCCCTCCTGGTCCCGCGCCGATTTGAGGACCCGGTCAGCCAGGTCCAGGTCGAGCGGCTCCCCTGGTGCGAACTCGAAGAAGCCATGCGGCTCGGGCCCCGCGCGCATGACGGCACTGGTCGGCTTGAAGTCCTCCGCGTCGATGCCCAACGGCCATGGCAGCATCAGCACGTTCCCATCCTGTGCCGTGCCGCCTGGCCCGACCGTCCGCGCCGGGATTCGGTTCCAGACTGTGTCGACGCTTGGCTCGCGGACGCAGACGTAGCGCGACAGCGAGCGGATCGAGGGGCCGCCTACTGGGTTGCGCACGCGCGGGAGGACCCGAAGCCGCTGCAGGCTGATCCGCGAGAGGGTTCCGGTCCGCGCCAGCAGCTCCCGTGCCCGGGCGCGAAAACGTTGCCCGTCGCGCGGCACATCGGCGACGGCGACACCCGTGCCCGCGCACGCCTCGTCGGCGATGGCATGCAGCGTGAACAGGGCCTGGCAGATCCGCCAGTCGCGGCCCGTCGCCAGCTCCTCGAGCGTCGTGGCTGAGTGCTCGCGCACGACGCCCCATTCCTCGGCGACGAGCGCCGGGAGCTTGGTCCCGTGGCCCTCTCCCCAGGCGCACCAGCCGGCGCTGGCGTCGGCAATCGCAAGCTGCCAATCCGGCATCTCCGAGGGCGGCCAGCTGGCGCCCACCGGCGGGGAGACAACGAACCGGTACGCCTCCGAGCGGTCGAGGACCACATCGGTGAACGCGAAGAGATCCGGGGCCCATTCCAGCAGCTCGTCCCCGAGCTGGCGGCCGGCGATCGCGTGCCAAAGCGATCCTACGGTCCAGGGCCCGCCCGCCGAGTCGAGGGAGCTTCCCTCATCGTCGCCGCGTCTGGTCTCAGCTCGAGGCAAGCTTGCGGATTTCAAAGGCGCGCACGATGTCGGTGACGCCTTTGACGAGCGCCCAGATCCCGGCGAACACGAGCAGCACGTAGGCCCGTTCGAGAAAGAATACGCCGCTCGTCCAGAAGGCCAACACGATCAGGAGAATGCCGCCTATGAGGGTCAGCCACCAGAGTTCGTTGATGGCCCGTTCGGCAAACGCCTGGATCGTCCAGATCACCCCGATGACCAAGAACACGAATCCCAGCACGTCGGCGAATCCGGCGAAGGTTTCACGCGGGTGAATCAGTGAAACGATTCCGCCCGCCGTGAGCAGAATCCCGAAGAAGACCCACAGCCACCTGGTGGCGCCGTGGTCCAAGGCGGCGAGGACAAACTCCTCGGCCGCAAAGACCAGGAACATGATTCCGGTCAACAAGCCGACGGTGACGACGGATGCGTGGTTGAACTTCAGTACGACTGCGGCGACGATCAGCCAGAACACCCCAAGCAGCAACTCGAGCCACCAGAAGCGAGCAAGCGGCGCCAGCACACTGGCGGCTACGCGGCTGCCGGGACCGCGCAAGTGCTCTGTGGCGCTCCTTAAGTCTCCAGCTTCCTGGGACACGGCGGCCCTAAGCATAACCACGGCTGCGAAACATCGCCGCGAAACCAACTGATCGAAGGGCCAATTCGTACGGCACCCGCCGGGGGTGCGTGCGGGGCCGATCCCATCCGGTGCGCGGTGGGCCTGCGCACCCGTGAGACCATGAAGGTTCGTGCCTTGGGTGCTTCTGTTCCAGAACCGCGTGATCAACCCTGCGGTGCGGCTCCTGCTCAGCGTTGGCCTCGCCCCTCCGACCTACGCGCTGCTCGAGACGACTGGTCGCCGGAGCAGGCTTCCCCGACAGGTCCCAGTGGCCAACGGCCTACAGGGAGGCACGTTCTGGCTGATCGCCGGCCTGGGAGAGCGCGCTCAATACGTGCGGAACATCAACGCGAACCCCAACGTTCGCGTCAAGGCTCGCCCCGCACGCTTACGCGATGGCCTACGAATGCGCTGGCACTCCGGAACCGCGCGCCTGATGCCCGAGGACGATGCTCGGCTGCGTCATCGCCACCTGGCTACCGGGCGCCCTGGCTACCGGCTCGACGGAATCCTGCTTCGCGCCCTGGCCGATCTCGGGAGCGGACAGATGCTGACGGTGCGCATCGATTTGGACCCGGAGCCGGAACGTGGGGAAACGGCCTCCTCCGGCAGCACGACCTGAGGCCATCGACGGGGACGGCTCGCGCCGAACGCAGCGGCCTCGTGCACCGGCATCTCCCGCTCAGCTGGTTCGGTCGAGTGGCGTTCCTTTGGCGGCGATCGCCTCCTGAGCCTTGGCCGGCCCGCGCAGCACGTACGCGACGGCCACTGCGACGCTTGCGCCGACGGCTGGCCCCAGGAGATACACCCACCAGGTGGACAGGTCGTGGAGCGCGAGGTCGGGCCCGAAGCTTCTCGCCGGGTTCATCGACGCGCCATCGTACGGACCGCCCATCGTCCCCCAGGCGAGGATGTAGGCGCCGACCGCGAGCGGCACGTAAGGCCCGTTGAGCTTCGGCCCGTTGGCCATGTTGAGCACCATCAGCACGAGGCCGAAGGTGATGATCGCCTCGAAACCCGCGGCTTGCCAGTGCAGTCCGGCGGGAGGGACCGTCGCGGCGAGGTGCCCGCCGGCGCCGAAGAAGGCGCGCGCTAGGAACGATCCGCCGGCCGCGGCGGCGAACTGCACGATCCAGTACGCGCACATCATGCCCCAGTCCATGTCTTTGCGCAGGGTGAACGCGAGCGTCGTCGCGGGGTTGAAGTGCGCGGAGATGTCGCCGAGGAAGTACACGGCGGCGACCAGCCAGAGCGCGGAGACGAGCGACAGCACGAGCACGACCTGCCAGCGCGGGAGCGTGCCGCCGCCGTACCGGGCAAGGACGGC
>JBPYFR010000349.1:0-9131 GCA_051985685.1 Acidimicrobiales bacterium | reverse complement strand
AGCAGTTGTTGCATCTGCGCATGGTCTTCGCGGTCAGCGCGATGGCGGGCTACCTGCCCGACCCCTCCGCCGCGGTCCACGCCGGGTTCGGGCTCGTGCTCGGCACCGACGGCAAGAAGCTGGCCAGTCGGAGCGGGGAGTCGGAACGCCTGGCCGACCTGCTCGCCGAGGGAATCGAGCGCGCGGCCACCGCCCTGGACGAGCGGGACAGTGAGCTTCCGCCGGAGCCACGGGCCGAGATCGCGCGCACGCTCGGCGTGGGCGCGGTCAAGTACGCCGACCTGTCCACCGAGCGCATGCGCGACTACGTCTTCGACTGGGACCGGATGCTCGCTTTCGAGGGCAGCACCGGGCCCTACCTCCAGTACGCGCATGCGCGCATCCGCTCCATCTTCCGCCGCGCCGAGGCGCCACCCCCGCCCCGCGGGCGGATGCCGTTGCTCGCCGAGCCCCAGGAGCGTGCGCTCGCACTGCAGTTGCTCCGTTTCGGCGAGGCGGTCGAGGCGACTGCAGAGACCTACAGCCCCTCCAAGCTGTGCGCCTACCTCTTCGATCTGGCACAGGTCTTCACTGCGTTCTACGAGGCCTGCCGGGTCCTGGTCGAGGACGAGGCGGTGCGGACGTCGCGGCTCGGGCTGTGCGACCTGACGGCTCGGGTCCTCGAACAAGGGCTCTCGTTGCTCGGCATGGAGGCGCCCGAGCAGATGTGACCGTCAGGCCGGCGCCACCTATCCTCTGCCGGGCACACACGGTGCCTGGGCCGCGCCGGTGGCCCTGAACCCCAACGAGGAGCCGCAGAGAGATGGAGTTGAACGGAACGTCGGCGATCGTCACCGGCGGTGCGTCCGGTCTGGGAGAGGCCACCTCGCGGTTGCTCGCCGACCGGGCCGTTCGGGTCGTGGTGGCCGACCTCCAGGAGGACCGCGGCACCCCGCTGGCCAAGGAGATCGGCGGGCTCTTCGTCCAGACCGACGTGACGAACCCCGAGCAGGTCATTGCCGCGGTGGACGCCGCGGTGGAGATGGGCCCGTGCAAGTCGCTGGTCAACTGCGCCGGCATCGGCTGGGCGACCCGGACCATCGGCAGGGACGGCGACTACGCATCCGCCCACGACCTCGACCTGTACCGACGGGTGATTGAGATCAACTTGGTCGGCACGTTCAATTGCGTCCGCCTGGCGGCGACGAAGATGAGCCTCAACGAGCCCGACGAGGACGGTGCCCGCGGTGCGATCGTGAACACCTCGTCGGTCGCGGCGGAGGACGGGCAGATCGGCCAGGCCGCCTACTCGTCCTCGAAGGGCGGCGTCGTCGGCCTGACGCTTCCTTTGGCCCGCGACCTCGCGGTCGTGGGCATCCGGGTCAACACGATCCTGCCCGGCCTCATCGACACGCCGATCTACGGCGCCGGCGAAGGGTCGGAGACGTTCAAAGGCAAGCTGGCGCAGGACGTCCTCTTCCCGCACCGGCTGGGTCGGGCGAGCGAGTTCGCCACGCTGGCCGTCGAGCTGCTCTCGAACTCCTACGTCAACGCCGAGACGATCCGGCTCGATGCCGGGATCCGGATGCAGCCCAAGTAGCCCCGCATCAGAAGGAGCCGAGACATGATCGACCCCGAACTGGCTGCGCTGTCCGAGCTCCTGCCGGTTATCGACCTGGAGGACCCGGCGGCGGCGCGTCGGGCGTTCGAGCAGCTGCTGGTCGCGTGGCGACAAGAGATACCGGGCGTCGAGACCCTCGACATCGATGATCGCCTGGTACCCGGCTGGAAGGCCGATCCCGACGTGCCGGTCCGGGTGTACCGGCCGCAGGGCAAGGAGGAAGGCGATCTGGCGCCAGGCGTCCTCTTGATCCACGGAGGTGGATTCATCATCGGAAGCGTGGAGGCAGAACACGCCGGCGCCGCGCTCATGGCAGTCGACTCCGGCGCGGTCGTCGTCTCGGTCGAGTACCGCCTGGCGCCCGAGCACCCCTTCCCAGCCGGGCTGCACGACTGCTACGCCGCGTTGTCGTACCTGCACGAGGAGGCGGCGTCGTTGGGGGTCGATCCGGCGCGCGTCGCGCTCTGCGGCACGAGCGCCGGCGGAGGGCTGGCCGCCGCGTCGGCCTTGCTCGCCCGGGATCTCGGCGGACCCCCTGTCTGCTTCCAGATGCTGCACATCCCTGAGCTCGACGACAGGCTGGAGACGCCGTCGATGCGCGCCTTCGTGGACTCGCCGGTCTGGAATCGTCCCCTTGCGGTCAAGAGCTGGCAGGCCTATCTCGGGGAGCACTATGGCTCGCCGGAGATACCGACGTACGCAGCCCCCGCCCGGGCGGAAGACCTCTCCGGGCTCCCACCCGCCTACGTCTCGACGGCGGAGCACGACCCGTTGCGCGACGAGGGGATCATCTATGCATTGCGAATGCTGCAGGCGGGTGTCTCGGTCGAGCTGCACCAGTTCCCGGGGACGTTCCACGGCTCCGCGCTCGTGACGACGGCGGCCGTGTCCCGCCGGGCCCAACGCGAGGCGGCGCTGGTGCTGCGGCGGGCGTTAGGAGTCGAGCGGGAGGGGTCGGCCGCGTCCCGGTAGGCCGCGATGAGGGTGGCGTGTGCTCTGGGTGGGCCCGTTCACTCAACTCGCCCCTTGGACGATGGCCCACGTTTTCGGGAACTGCGGCCCGAGTTGGCACGTGTTGGACGTTGTCGGTCCGAGATTCCAGAAGTCGGTACCGAGCGCGGCGTAGGTCGCCGGAGTCTGGCCGTAGGACACGTTGTACATGTCCTGAGCATGGAGGGCCATCAGGGCGTCCGTCGAGAAGTCGTCGAGGTCCGTGCTGCTCCGGCTGGCCTTGTCGCAGCTCGACCACGCCGAGAGGAACCAGGGCTTGCCGATGGACTTGCAGTACTTGGTGACCATCGGCACCGTGGTGTTGCGGTCCCCGGTGGAGTTGACTTCGATGTCGCAGGTGGCGTTGTTGGCATTCGACATGATCTGCTGCCAGGGGATTCCCGCGGCGCTGGACTCGTTGAGATAGCTGAAACCCCCGCTGCTGACCAAAATCTTCGGAGCGAGGCTGTGCCACTCGGCCATCGTGGTCGAGTACCACTGCTGCATCTGCGCGCCGGTACCGACCGCGCCGGAGTTGTTGGGTGCGGGGATCTCGCCCCACAGTTCCACCATCGCAATCGTCGGGTCGTTCTTGTAGAGGACACCGGTAACGGTGTTGGTGCGATCGGCGATGAAGGTGAGGTACTGATTCCACTCGGACTGCCAGTTGGCAGACGCCATCGTGAGACCGGCGGCCTGGAGCGATTGGCCGAACTCCGAGAGATTGAGGATGACATAGATCCCAGCCTTGTTGGCGGCTCCGATGACCTGGTCGAGGCGGTTCCACGTCGCAGCGGATTCGGTATCACTCAGTTGGTGGTACTGCGTGTCGAACTCAACGAGCTCGACCGCGTTGAGCTTGCCCACCTGGGCGTCGGAGACGAGGGTCGACGGTGACGCGTAGAGGCCGTAGGCCGTCGCTCCCTTTTCCAACCACGTCGAACCGCTTGCGCACAACGAGGTACCGCACACGGTGACATAGGCATTCGACGACAGGCATGCGGTGACTCCGACGCTCGCCCCCACCACGATGCAGATGATGACCAGTCGGTACCTGAGCATGACTTGTGCCGTGCCTGAGTTTCAGTTGGGTTATATCTGAGAATCCCAGTCCCCTATGTATCGGAAGTGAAACGAGAGCTGCAAGGTGAGCGCCGCGCTAATTGAAGGTGAGCGCCGCGCCAATTGAGTAGTCATCGAGCTCGAAGACGGACTTGTCGATCCGTCGATCCCGCTTCGTCCTCGCATTTGTTGCACAGAGCATCGCGAGTTTAGGAGGTGATTTCGCGGCTGACGGACGCATCAGCCGCAGAGACCTCCACGCACTCCTCAGAACGCTGCATCAGAAATCTGCTCAGCCCTGGAGCGACACCGCATCCGGTGCACGGCGTGACGCGTCACGAAGTCAGCGAAGTCCTTGGGCAACGAGAACACCCACCGCCGCGGCGATGGCCAGGGGCGCACTGGCGAGGCCGAGCACGCTGGCTCGCTTGAGCTCGACCCGCCCGCCGGCCGCCCTCGCCGCCCGCAGCCACAGCACCCAGGCCAGCGACCCCGTGACGAACAGGTTGGGTCCGACGTTGAGGCCCACCAACAGCGAGAAGGGATGCGGAGGTTGGCGCGCCGCCAGCAGCGACGCAGCCGGCAGGTTGTTGACCAGCACGCTGGTGAGGGCCGCCGTGGCGGCGGTACCCCAAACGTCGAGATGGGAGAGCAGCGTCGCTGGGCCCGACCAGGACCGCCCCAGCGTTCCCAGTGCGATCGCCACACCGAGCAGGCCGACCAACACCGGGAAACCCACCACCCCCACGGCGTCTTTCAGGGACCGGTCGGAGCCACGACGGGCGAAGCGGATCAGTGCGGCCGCGACTCCGACCACGGCGACCGGTACGGCAGGCGCGCGGAGCGCCACCACCAGCACCGCGACGGCGCCGACCGCAACGACGCCGATGCCCAGCACGGGCCGAACCGGTTGGGACGCAGGCACGATCGTGGTGCGTAGCTCACCGTGATGAAAGGCTCCGACGACCACGGCGGTGATGAACGCCGCCACGATCGCGGGGAGGGCCATGTGGGCCAAGAACGCGCCACCCGACAGGTGAAGGTGACCCAGCACGATCAGGTTGGTGAGGTTCGAGCCGGGCAGCATCATGGAGCCGGCGTTCGAGAGGAGCAGGCACGCGTACATGAGCGGCGCTTCTCCCTCACCTCGGCTGCGGGCGGCATAGACGAGGACGGGAGTCAGGAAGGTGACGGACGTGTCGAGGTTGAGCAACGTCGTGGCCGTGACCACGAGGACGGCGGTCCCGGCATACAACACGAGTCCGTTCGGGGCGAGACGCGCCAGCACCTGGCCGCCGGCGGCGAACAGACCATCGCGTTCGGCGACGAGGCCGACGAGAAGCAGGCCGGCGACCAGGACGAACGGCGGCCAATTCTGGGCAGCCGCAGCCCTGGTCTCGTCGGGCGCGGCCACGAGAGCGGCAATCGTGGCCGCGACACCGAGCGTGGCCAGGCCCCATTCGGGGATGCCGGCCGCCCGGCGACGAGCCTCTGTTTCTGGGTTGCGCACCGTACCGCCTGTGCCCCGCGGTGACGGGGCTGAAACGCCAACGTCCTGCGGAAGCCCCAGATCAGCCGTAGAGCCCACCTCCGTGCGGGAGTTCGATCAGCAGGCCGATCTCTCCGACCAGACTCGCCAGGCGAGGACCGGGGCGAGTTCGGCCCGTCCCCAATGGAACGACGAACGAGCCGAGGAGGCGGCGAGCAGTCCTCCGGTAGCGTCACCAGCATGGGTTTCAAGGGATGGCCGGCCAGTGCTCTCGATTTCTTCGAGGGGCTCGAAGCCGACAACTCGAAGGCGTATTGGCTCAGCCACAAGGACGACTACGAGCGCGACGTCAAGGCGCCCATGGAGGCGTTGTTATCGGAGCTGACGAAGGAGTTCGGCGCGGCCAGGCTGTTTCGTCCCTACCGCGACACGCGGTTCAGCAAGGACAAGTCCCCCTACAAGACCACGGCCGCCGGGATGATCGGATCCTGTTACATCCAGCTGTCAGCCGACGGGCTGCTGGCTGGCGCCGGCGTCTACCACATGGAGACCGACCAGCTCGAGCGCTATCGCGCCGCCGTCGCGGCCGACGCCTCGGGTCGCAAGCTCGAGACTCTCGTCGACTCCATGCGCAAAGCCGGGCTGGACGTCCACGGGAGCGACGTGTTGAAGACAGCCCCCAGGGGATACCCGCGCGATCATCCCCGAGTCGAGCTCCTCCGCTCCAAGGGCCTCGTGGTCATGAAGTCGTGGGCGCCCGCCTCATGGCTCTCCACCGCGGCAGCCAAGAAGCGGATCGTCGACGTCTTCCACGCCGCACGGCCACTCCTCAAGTGGCTCGACACCAACGTCGGGCAGTCGGCTGGGGTAGACACGGTCAGGTCGACCCGGTCGGGCCGCAGTGTCGAGCGCTCTTAGCTCCTGACTGGGAGGTGTACCACCGGTCGCAAGGAGTGGGATCTTCCACTCGGCACGACGGTGCAGCGCCATCGGCCCTGATGCAAACACACAGCAGAGAGAGTGCGGATAGGCCAGAATCAAAGCATGGCCGTCCCGTCAGCCAACCAGTGTAAGAAGCGTCTTGGCAAAATCGAATCCCGATTGCCTGAGGCGTCCCGTCGTCCCGGAGGCGAGCACGATCGCCACATCGCGTTTGCGGTCCGCAAAAAGACCTTCGCCTACTTCACCGATGACCATCATGGTGACGGTCGACTCTCACTCATCTGTCGAGCCCCCGCGGGTGAGCAGGCAGCCCTCGTCGCCAGTCAGCCCGAGAGCTTTTTCATCCCTGCCTACTTGGGTCATCGCGGCTGGGTGGGAATGTGGCTCGATGTGCCCGGACTTGACTGGACCGAGGCCGAAGAGCTGATGATCGAGGCGTACAGACTGGCCGCGCCGAAACGGCTCGCCGCCTCACTTGAATAGACGGAACTCCGACGATTTCCTCCGGTGGGCCGCAGTGACCGCCCCAGGACCGCCGTCGCCCCCCGCAGTCCTGGATATGTTTCCTCGTGGCACTCAGGCTCAACTCGACGGTCTCATAACCCAGGCGCGCAGCGTCTACCACATTCCAGGAGTCTTCGTGTCGGTCTCGCTACCAAGTGAGGGCAGCCGGGTGTGACGAGCCCTCTTCTTTGGCTCTTTCGCTTCGGGGGAGAGACAGGACAGCCAGGGCTGTCCGAGCCGGCCCCCCACCTAAAAAACCTGGCCTGACGTCCATACCGGCGTTAGTGTCCGTCGGTCTGCCCCCCCGACGTGTCGGGGAGAGGGGCGGCAACCAGCGGAGGCCCCGGATGACACCCCTTTCCCTGGGGCCTCCGCTCTCACCAGCTGGGCCGTTGCTCAAGTCAGAGGCGGGTCTGTCACGATCGGAGCGTCGTCGTCTGGATCATGCGGAAAGAGCGCAGCCTGATTCGACGGCCCATCTTCCATGGCGTTTTCCACCGCCTCCACAATCTGCTGCCATCGCTCGACCGACTCGATAGGCATCTAGACGCCACCCCCTCCCCCATGGGAGGACGGAAGCATACCTAAGTTGCAACACAAGTTGCAACTGGGGCGCACCCCCCGGCGTCCGCTCAGGCCGAGACGGCCTTCACCTCAGTCGCCTCGTCGGCGGTGGACAGCGCCTTCCACAGCGCCCAGTAGCTCTTGTAGGTGATGGAATTGGTGATGTAGCCCGCCCGTTCGAGCTCCACGTGGTACGCGGGAAGGTTGCGCCAGGGCACGCCCATGTCGACATGGTGGGCGAGGTGCCAGCCCGTGTTGTAGGGGACGATCCAGAAACGGGCCAAAAGGGACTGGCGCACGTTGTGGGTCGTGGCGCGCCGGTCCGGGCTGCGCTCCATCCCGCCGTGCTCGGCGATGGAGCGGAGGCGGTTGAGCACACGCCACTCGGTCATCCAGGGCAGCCACCACAAGACCGGGTAGATCCACCAGCGACCAGTTGCGCCCCACATGACCGTCCACAGCACCACCTGGACACCGAAGATTGACAGCCCGATCGGCCGGAACGGCTTGTGCAGCGTGTTCTTCACGAGTGGGACGAAGTTCTTCCAGCCGCTGATTCCGACGGCGTCGCGGAACAGCCGTCGCCAGAGCGCACGCCGGGTGCACGGGTACGGGCGGTAGAACGCGATGTCCGGCTCGTCGGGGCCGAACTCGTCCTTGTGGTGGGCGAAGTGGACCCGGCGGTACAGCTGGACCGGGGTGAACACCGGGTACGCCACCACCCATTTCCCGATGAAGTCGTTCCACCGCTTGTTGGAGAACAGGAGCTTGTGGGCAGACTCGTGCATCAAAATGGCGAACCGGGCGTACATGGGGCCCATGAGCGCGAACGCGATCAGGTAGCTCCACCACTGGTCGATCCAGACCGCACCGCCGATGATGAACGCAACCCAGAACCAGACCGCCGCCACGGACAGCGCGTTGCGAAGGTTGTCGATCCGGCGCAGGTCGGCGCGCAGCGCGGGGACGGCCATGCCATTGGGCAGCAGCCGCTCTGTGGGGAGGACGTCCGGGCGTCCCCCCGCGTCGGGCACCATGGTGCTGGCCATGCAGGCATATTACAATATCTAATCAAGTGACGCAACAGAGTAATACCTCCGCCCAACTCGAGGCCCAGGCGACGCCGCTCACGGCCCGTTCGGTGCTGGCGAGCGCACTCTTGGGCATGGACCCCCCGGAGCTCCCGGTGGCGCAGCTGGTACGGCTGAGCAGGCTTTTCGGCATCAGCGAGAACCGGGCCCGGGTCGCTCTGAGCCGGATGCTCACGGCGGGGGAGGCCACCACGGACGGGTCCGGACGGTACCGGCTGGCCGGACACCTGGCCGCACGTCAGTCCCGTCAGTCGGCCAGCCGGTCCGGTGCCACGAAGTCCTACGAGGGGGAGTGGTGGTTGGCAGTGATCACGACGGCCGGGAGCAGCGCGGAAGTCCGCGGCGCGCGTCGGCGCGCCCTCACGTACGCGCGGCTTGCCGAGCTACGAGAAGGCGTCTGGATGCGACTAGACAACGTCGAGCTCTTCCTTCCGGACTCGTTGGATGGAGACGTTGAGTTGATGACGGCGAGTCCAGAGGATCCACGGACACTCTCGGGCCGGCTCTGGGACTTGCCCGCCTGGTCGGTCCGGGCCGGCGCGCTGCTCGAGGGTCTCGAGTCGCTGGCGCCCGACCGGCCTGAAGCACTTGCACCCGGGTTCGAGCTCTCGGCCGCGGTGCTCCGGCATTTGCAAGCCGACCCGCTGTTGCCCGCTGAGTTGCTGCCGGCGGAGTGGCCCGGGTCCCGGCTCCGCGCCGCCTACGACGTGTGGGACGGACGGTACCGGACCACGCTCCGTGAGTGGAGCCGCAAGGATCGAGGCGCAGCGCGCTAACGTGCGCGACGGCAGCGCTTGTCCCGAGCGGGCCGCCGGTCGCAGAAAGGACGGGGAACTATGCCCGACATCTGCCAGGCCCTCACCATCGATGCCCCACCGGAGACCGTGTT
>JBPYFR010000348.1:0-6259 GCA_051985685.1 Acidimicrobiales bacterium | reverse complement strand
AGACCGCGGCGACCAAGGAATTCATCCGGCAGGTCGGCGCCGATCCGTCCGGTTCGGACGTCGGCACGGCCGATGAGCTCGTGGCACGGGTCGAGGAGCTCGGCGCGGCAGGCGTCGAGTACTTCGTATTCAACCTCCCTACCGGGACCCCGGACACCGTGCGCGAGGTGGGCAAGATCCTGGTCGGCCGGTTCGCCGGCTGAACGACCCCCAGCCGGGAGGTCAGCCCCGGCGGCCCTTGCGCGGCGCGATCGCAGCCTTGAGGTCCGCCAGCGCGGCATCGAGCTCAGCGGATCGGTTCCGCCGGGCCTGGTCGGCTGCCGCCAGCTGCTGGCCCGTCGGGTGTTCGCCTCCCGAGCGCATGAGGTAGTCGGCTTCTACCGCGAAGGCCAATCCGCGCAGGCTCTCCGCGCACCGGTTGCAGAGGGCTCGTCTGTCGTCGTCCGGTGCCGATGCAGCGGCGCGCTGCAGACCTTCGACCGCGTCGTCGACCTGCGTACCGACGCTGGCACGATGCTGTGCGTCATCCGTCTCCTTCTGGGAGAGGACGAGCCCTCGTGCGAGCTCCGTCGACGTCACGGCGGGTCGCACCGACCGCTGCCACGCCGCGGCGCGGCCTCGGCGCCGGGTGAGGGCGATGAGAAGGACGACGAGCAGCACCGCCGCGGCGAGAGCGATGGCGAGGATGATCCAGCCCCAGGGCGTGGACGACGACGTTGGCGTGGTCGCGATCGTCGTGGTGGTCGTGGACGAAGTCGTGGTCGTCGTCTCGTGCGTCCTGGTGGTGGTCGTCGTCGGCGCGGTCGTTGTCGTGGTCGGTGCAGTCGTCGTGGTCGTGGTGGCCGGCGTCGTTGTCGTCGTGGTCGACTCGGTCGTTGTCGGCTGGGCGAACGCAGGCGACACCGCGACGGACGACAGGTTCAGTGCGAACGGGGCCACAGCGCTCGCAACGAAGAACGCGATGCGGCGACGGCGACCGACGAGCATTCTCGAAGCCTAGGGAGGGCCCGCCCATGTTCCGGGGACCTTCGCCGAGTCGAGGGACCCTCTTCTGCTCCCGGGAATGGGTAGAGAAGGTGCGATCCACGGAAATCCCTCCTCCCGGTCGCCTTCGGGCCGACCACCTGGACACATCGACCCAACTCGGGGTCCCCGATGGTCACGTGTTCTGCACCGCAAGCTGGACGGACGTATATTTCTACGCATGGTTCAACCCCTGTGTAGGGATCGGGCTTGTCTCGGTCAGGCGGCAGGGGCCGCAGGCAGTTGACCTCGGCCGGGTCCGAGACCCCAGCCATCCCCCGTGACGAGCGCCGTCAGCTGACCGTCATGTTCACGGATGTCGTGGGATCGACGGAGCTCGCGTCGACCCTCGACCCGGAGGACTGGCACGACGTGCTCGATGCGTACCAGCATCGGGTGGCTTCGATCGTGCGGGCCAACGGAGGTGTGATCGCTCAATTCCAGGGCGACGGCGCGGTTGCGTACTTCGGTTATCCGGAAGCAGTTGAGTCCGCTGGGCGTGACGCCGTCTCGGCCGGGCTCGACATCGTCGATGACATTGCGCACCTGGGGGCAGAGCTCGCGCCCGCGTTGGGTGTGAAGGATCTCCGGGCGCGCGCCGGCATTCACACCGGCGAGGTCGTCGTCGCGGCGATCACGGCTGGCGGCAACGAGCGGTTGCCGGACGTGTGGGGCCAGGTCCCCAACCTCGCCGCGCGCCTTCAGGGCGCGTGCGAGCCGGGGCAGGTGGTGATCAGCAGCGACACGGCGAGCCTCGTCTCGGGGTTCTTCGAGCTGGTGTCGCTGGGGACTCTCACGATCAAGGGCATCGCGCAGCCCGTGCCGGCTTTTCGCGCGATGCGCCGGAGTCCAGCTCGGCATCGTCTCGAGGCCCGGACCCTCACGACGTTCGTGTCGCGTGCGGATGCCCTGGCCTGGTTACACGACCAGTGGAGCTTGGCTCGGCAGGGGCAGGCACGGCTCGCACTCGTCACCGGAGAACCGGGCATCGGCAAGTCGCGCCTCTTCTACGAATTCGGCGCCGGCCTCTCGGCGCGGGGTCATAACGTCCGCACTCTCTTCTGCAGTCGACGCGGCTCTCTCAGCCCGTTGGAACCCTTCACGGAAGTGATGGATACGTCCCCTGCGACACCCGCCGACGCGGACGCATGGGCCGACGCGCTCGGGCGCCTCGGCCCACTGCTCCTCGTGGTCGAGGACGCCCACTGGGCCGACCCGAGCACGCTCGAAGCCGTCCATTTGATTGCCCGAAGAGCCACGCCCGTCTTCGTGCTCATGAGCGCGAGACCTGAAGTCGCGGACAATCCACATGTCCGCCCGGTCGCACATCTCTCTCTCGAGCGGTTCAGCACTGAGGAGGCCTACGAGATGCTCGACCTCCTGCCAGAGTCGGCTGGCATGGAGGCGGACGTCCGTGACGCGCTCATCCGGCGGGCGGACGGAGTGCCGCTGTTCCTCGAGGAGCTTGCGCGTGGCGTGGCCGAAGCGGTGTCAGACGTCAACGCGGCCATGCCGGCCACCCTCTCCGAGGTCATCACCGCACGACTCGATCGCCTCGGTGAGGCCAAGCGCGTCGCGCAGTCCGCCGCCGTCATCGGACGGACGTTCGAGCGGCCGGTGCTTCTCGCTGTTACGGGCCTCGACGACGCGACCTTCGACGCTGACCTGGATCGCCTGACGGAGCACTCCATCGTCGAGCCGACCAGCCGGGGCGACGAGCTGCAGTTCCGCCACGCCCTGTTCCACGAGGCGTCGTATCGCTCGGTCCTGCGCGCCGACCGTGTCCGCATCCACCAGGCGGTGGGAGAGATGCTGGTCGAGACGGGCCGGGCCGAGATGCGGCCCGAGATCGCTGCGTATCACCTCGGCGCCGCTGGCAGAGCGACCGAGGCCGTGCCTCTCTGGAAACGGGCCGCCCGGACGGCGCGCCAGAACTCGCGCTTCCGCGAAGCCGCGGCACACGAGCGCGCGGTGCTAGTCCTGGTGCCCCAGCTGCCCGAGGAGGAGCGGGAGCGCACAGAGCTGAAGTCACGGAGCAGGCTGGTGATGTGCCTCACGGCGGTGGACCAGACCAACCCCGAGGCGCTCGCGGAGTCCGAACGGGTGGACGAGCTGGCGCGTCGGCTCGGCGACCAAGCGAGCTTGTTGCGCAATTACATGGTGCTCGTGCCGTGGTGGCAGGCGAGCGCTCGCTACGAACGCATCGACGCCATCCTCGTGGAGGCGAGGCGGGTGGCCGAGGAGTTGGGCGACGACTGGTCGGTGCAGTTGCTGGCCATGTACGAGGCGACGACGCGGCTCTGGAGAGGACGGCCCACCGAGGCGCTCGAGTTGATGCGGGCGACGTATGCCGCGATTGGGATTGCTCTCGACGGCTCGTTGAGTGATCTGCCACCCCTCTCGTCCGTCGAGCTCATGGTCTTGGGAGCTCCTCGAGTCGCCACCGCCCTGGCCTGCTGGCAGTGCGGGCTTGCCACCCAGGCGTGGCAGATCGCGAACGAAGTCCTCCGCTTCACCACGCAGCAGAACGTGCCTCAGGCGGTGGCGCTCGCAGCTGTGACGTCGGCCATCATGGCCCAGCTCGACGGTGAACGCGAGCTCGTGGCGAAGTTGGCCAACGAGGCCTGGCATGTGTCGGACGAGGTGAGCACAAGGCAATGGCGGCAGTGGTCTCAGTCCCTTCTCTGGTGGGCCGGCGATGGTTTGGACGAACCGGAGCTCCCCGGCTCTCACCTCCGGCCCTACTTTCTGATGCTGCTCGCCGACGGCCCGCGCATCGGCGAGGCGCGTGCGCTATCGCTTCTCGACGAGGCGATCGGGAAGGCCCGAGCATCCGGTGAGGCATTCTGCGAGTCGGAGATCCTCCGGGTGAGGGCCGGGGTCCTGGACCAGGCGGGGCGACTCGAGGACGCACGTGAGAACTACGTCGAGGCGGTGGCGTCGGCTCGCGCCCAAGGAGCACGCATGTTGGAGCTGCGCGCGCTGACCGATTTGGCTCGGTTGTCGGGTGCGTCCGACGATGTCCGAGACGAACTCCGGGCCTGCGCGCTGGATGTCGCAATGGGTGGACCGTCGAAATCCCTCACCGAGGCGCTGTCCGTTCTCGGACCCGCATGATTCGCCCCGTCCCTCGTGTGATCCCCGCGGATACGCTCCCAGCGGGAGGTCAACATGCACGTCGATATCCATGTTCCGCGCTTCACCTGGCCCGGTGGCCCCGAGAGGATCGGGTCCACCTTCGCATCCGTGGCGCAAACGGCCGAGGCGATCGGTGTGCGAACACTGTCTGTCATGGACCACTGGTTCCAGATGGAGATGATGTGGCCGGCCGAGGAACCGATGCTCGAGGGCTACACGACGCTGGCGTTCGCGGCCGCGAAGACGGAGCGGCTGCGCTTCCGTCTCCTCGTTACCGGCGTGACCTACCGCCACCCCGGCCTCCTGGCTAAGACGGTCACCACCCTCGACGTGCTCTCGGGGGGCCGGGCCGAGCTCGGACTCGGCGCAGCATGGTACGAGCGTGAGCATCGAGGCCTGGGAGTGCCCTTCCCACCGCTCAGCGAGCGCTATGAGCGGCTGGAGGAAACCCTCCGGATCTGCTTCCAGATGTGGAGCGACGACAACGGTCCCTTCGAGGGCAAGCACTACCAGTTGGCCGAGACGCTGTGCTCACCGCGTCCGGTCAGCGAGCCGAGACCACGGGTGCTCATCGGCGGGGGCGGCGAACGCAAGACCCTGCGTCTGGTGGCAACCTATGCCGACGCCTGCAACCTCATCGGTGACGCATCGATCGTCGCCCACAAGGTGGGAGTGCTGCGCCGACATTGCGAGCAGGTCGGCCGTGACCCGGCTGACATCGAGATCACAGCCCTCGCCTTGGTGCCCGAGGACTCTGGAACGGACGCCATCGTGAAGGCGGCCGAGTCTTTTGCTCAAGCGGGGGCACACACGCTGGTCGTCCGGTCGACTGGGCCCGATCCGACCCGCTGGCTCGAGGAGACCTGGGGACCAGTCGTACCTGCCCTGGCCTCCATGGGGAACGAGGGCTGAGCGCAGGAGGGCGGCTGTGCGCTACTGAAGGAGCGCGCTCGGTCGCGCCCGCAGCTGACGCTCGGCATCATCGCAGATCCTTCTCATGACCTCCGCCGCCGGCTGGATGACGGTCACGAACCGCGCGGACTGTCCGTACAGCACCTCGCGGGTATCGAGATCCTCCCCGGCTACGCCGCTCTGGCCGGCCTTCGCGATCGCCACCTCGTCTCGACGCTCCGTCAATTCCGCCTCCTTGCCCATCCACTCGTCCGTAAACCGATTGCGGCGGACCCGCTCTCCGATACCGGCGGGCCACGGATAGCCGGTGAGGATGTCGTAGACACGTGTCAGGACCGTGTCGGCGCCGTCACTCTCCACGATCAGCTGTTTGTGGACGTCGTCGATCTCAATCGCCTCCGGTGTCGCCAAGAACGCCGTGCCCAACCACGCACCGTCGGCCCCCGCCATGAGGGCCGCGGCCAGCGTCCTCCCGTCGCCGATCCCGCCCGCCGCGAGCAGCGGGACTCCGGGGTGCCGGGCCGACACACCGGCTAGGAGTGGGAGCAGACTCACCTGACCGGTGTGACCACCAGCTTCGGTCCCCTGGGCGACGAGCACGTCTGCTCCCGCTTCGACGGCGACGTCGGCGTGGTCGAAGGTCTGGACCTGGCAGATGACGCGCGCACCCGCGGCCTGGCAGCGGCCGATCCAAGCGGTCGGGTCACCAAAGGAGAGCGCGATGACCGCCGGCCTCTCCGAGAGTGCGGCCTCGAAGAGCGGTTCGAGCATCGGGATGAAGTCGGTGATGAACCCAATCGCGAAGAGCCGATCCGTCAGCCGGCGGACCTTCGCAACCTCCGATCGGATCCATGCAGGGTCGCCAGAGACGTGCACGCCGCCGAAGGAGCCGAGTCCTCCCGCCGCGGAGACCGCCCCGGCCAACATCCCGCTGCTGTGCATCGCCATCGGGGCAGACATCAGCGGGTAGTCCAGTCCGAACATCTTAGAAAACCTGGTTCGCAGCATGTGTAGATCGTGGCCCAAGTTGTCATCCGAGGCGAGTAGACCCACGGCCGGTCGTACGCACGAGTCGATCGTCCGTTTACCGGGCCGTTATCGTGCACTTCCGGGCCGCTAGCTCATCCGGAAGAGCAGGGGACTTTTAATCCCAAGGTGCCGGGATCGAGACCCGGGCGGCCCACCA
>JBPYFR010000347.1:0-13012 GCA_051985685.1 Acidimicrobiales bacterium | reverse complement strand
TTGGCGGATGTTGAACAGCTCGTTCTCCACTTCGACGAGCCCAGGGCCGCGCAGCGCCTGGTCCAGGACGTCGAGGTAGCACTGCATCGTCATCGCCTGGCGCTCGTAGGGCAGGCCCATCATGTCCGTGATGATCCAGTGGTGCGAGACGCCGATCCCGAGGGTGAAGCGACCCTCGCAGACCGCTTGAGCGGAGAGCGCCTGTTGGGCCAGCACGACGGGGTGTCGGGGCTGGATGGGCACGACCGATGTCCCGATCTCGATCCTTGAGGTGGCGGCGCCCATGAGGGTGGCGGCGGCCATGACGTCGAACTCGTCGGGGATCTGTGGCGTCCAGACCGTGTCCAGCCCGGCCTCGTCGGCCCAGCGGGCGTCGGCTTGGAGTTTCTCCACCTTGGTTGCGTAGCGACCTCGGTCGGCGCTCACCTGAAGACCGATCCTCATGCCGCCGCTCCTTTCAGTCGGATCCGATGCCTTCCCGTGGGAAACAGCATTCTCACAGAAGGTATATGGTGCTATCGCAAAGTGCTAGGGGCAGTTGACAAGAAATTGCACTGTCCGTAACATCGGCCCACTCTATCGGCACGAATTCGAGCCGGCAGGGCCGACATGCGGCCGCAGCGCGGGCTGGACACGGCCGCCGAGAAGGAGCGCGGGCCGGGTCGGAAACCTTGGTCCGGGGAGGCTGCACTGTGGGAGCCGGGCAAGCGAGCGCGTCGGACGTGAGTCGGGTCGCGGTGGTGACCGGCGGCGGCTCCGGGATGGGCCGTGCCATCTGCCATCACCTGGCCCGGAGGGGTCACCGGGTGGCCGTGCTCGACGTCAACGGCGAGTCCAGCGAGCAGGTGGCCAAGGAAGTCGAGGCCGAAGGCGGGCGTGCCCTGGCGGCCGCAGTCGACATCAGCGACCGCCCCGCCGTCGATGCCGTGCTCGATCGGGTTCGCAGCACCTTCGGTTCCGTCGAGATCATGATCACCAGCGCCGGCATCGAGGCGTTCGAGGACTTCGTCGCCATCGACACCGAGGCATGGGAGCGCATGCTGGCGGTCAACCTGACCGGGACGTTCCACTGCCTCCAGGCCGCCGTCCCCGACATGATCGCTGCGGGTTGGGGGAGGATCGTGACCATCTCGTCGTCCTCCGCGCAGTCCGGCACCAGGCGGATGGCCCACTACGTGGCGTCGAAGGGCGGGGTCATCGCGCTGACCAAGGCGCTGGCCCTCGATCTGGCGCCGCACCACATCACGGTCAACACCATCCCGCCCGGTTTCATCGACACCCCGATGATGCGTCGGCCTATTGACGCGGGTGCAGTCTCCAGCATGGACGAATTGCTCGCCCGTTCCCCGCTTGGGCGGGCCGGCACGCCCGACGACGTGGCCGCCGCCTGCGCCTTCCTGTGCTCTGAGGAGGCGGGCTACATCACGGGCCAGCAGATCAACGTCAACGGCGCGTGGTACCTGTAAGCAGGGCTCACTGCGTGCGGAGGAGCGGCACATGAGCACGATCACCACCAAGAAGCTTGGGAACGTGGGGGCCGAGGTGCTCGGGGTCGAGCCGGAGGACCTGCTGAAGGACGACAAGCTGCCGGCGGCCTGCATGCGGGCGCTCGACGAGAACGGGGTCCTCGTGTTCCGCCGGCTGCACATCGACGACCGGACGCAGATTGCGTTCTCCAAGAAACTTGACGACGTGGGGAAGAGCGAGCCGGCCGAGCCACCACGGATCTACAAGGTCACGCTCGACGAGACGAAGACCGCCACGGCCTCGTTGTTGTTGGGCACGTTCTACTGGCATATCGACGGCGCGCAGGACGACGTCCCGACGAAGGCGACCCTGCTGAGTGCGCACGTGATCTCGGCCAAGGGTGGCGAGACGGAGTTCGCCAGCACCTACGCCGCCTACGACGACCTCACCGACGAGGAGAAGGAACGCTACGACGGGCTGCGGGTCGTCCACACCCTGGAGGCTTCTCAGCGGCACGTCCATCCGGACCCGACGCCCGAGGAGTTGGCCCGCTGGCACGAGAAGCCGGACAAGGAGCACCCGCTGGTCTGGCAGCACCGCTCAGGCCGGCGCTCTCTCGTCATCGGGGCCACGGCGGACCACATCGTCGGCATGGACCTCGAGGAGGGCAGAGCGCTGCTCGCAGATCTGCTGCGGCGGGCGACGACATCGGACCGTATCTACCGGCACGACTGGACGGTGGGCGACCTGATCATCTGGGACAACACCGGCGTCATGCACCGCGTCCAGCCGTACGAGGCGGCCTCGGCCCGCGAGATGCACCGCACGACCATGAGCGGCGATGAACCCATCCAGTCCATTCAATGAGCAAGCCGATGAACAGGCCAGTGAGAAGGAGCCGACGATGAGCGACGTGACGATTCTCCGCGCCGACCGGTGGTGTGACGTCGAGGCCGGTGAGGTGCGCTCGCCCGCCGTGATCGTGATCGACGGCAATCAGGTCGTGTCGGTGAACCCGAGCCCATCGGAGCTCCCCAGCCCCGCGGCCGAGATCGACCTCGGCGATGTGACGTTGCTGCCCGGCCTCATGGACATGGAGCTGAACATGCTCATCGGCGGCCCCGGCGGCCCGGAGGGCCTGCCCGACCCGATGCACGGCGTGAAGGACTCGCCCGTCTACCGGACCTTGCGCGGCGCGGTGAACTGCCGCACGACCCTCATGGCCGGGTTCACGACCGTGCGCAACTTGGGCCTGATGGTCTACACGGCAGGGTTCCTGCTCGATGTCGACCTGGCCAAGGCCGTCGACCAAGGCTGGTTTCCCGGCCCGCGCATCTTCCCGGCCGGCCATGCCATCACCCCAACGGGCGGTCACCTGGACCCGACGATGTTCCAGGGCCTCGCACCCGGCATCATGCCCCAGAGCGTGGAGCAGGGGATCGCCAACGGCGTGCCGGAGGTTCTCAAGGCCGTCCGCTATCAAATCAAGTACGGCGCGAAGCTGATCAAGATCTCCGCCTCTGGCGGAGTCATGTCGTTCAGCAGCGCGGCCGGGTGCCAGCAGTACTCCGACGACGAGCTGGCGGCCATCGTCGACGAGGCGCACCGCAACGGCCTGCTTACCGCCGCGCACGCGCACGGCGACGCCGGCATCCGGGCCTGCATCGAAGCCGGGGTCGATTGCATCGAGCACGGTTCGCTGGCCACCGACGCGACGGTCAACCTGATGGCCGAGACGGGGACCTTCCTCGTCGGCACCACGGCCCTGGCCGACCACATGGCACTCGACCGCATCCACCCGATCCTGCAGAAGAAGGCGGCCGAGATCTTCCCTCAGGCCCGGCGGATGTTCGGCAAGGCGCTCGAGGCCGGGGTCAAGATCGCCTGCGGGTCCGACGCGCCGGCCATCCCGCATGGGACTCAGGCCGACGAGCTGATCGCCATGGTCGACCGCGGCATGACCCCAATGCAGGCCCTGCAGGCGGCGACGGTCACGAGCGCGGAGCTCGTCGAGCGGGAGAACGACCTCGGACGGCTCGCGTCCGGATACCTGGCTGACGTCATCGCCGTGCCCGGTGACCCCTCGGAAGACATCAAGGTCACTAAGGACGTGCGGTTCGTGATGAAGGACGGGCACATCTACAAGGGGCCGTGACGGCACACCAACGCGGCACGACCTACACGGGGCCGCATTGACCGCACAGGAACCGCACAGGAGGGCACCATGCCTGAGGACGAACGACTCGATGCGGCGCGGGCCCTGCGCCGCGCCATGCTCGGCGACGCCTATATCGACGCTCAATCGGCGGACCCGAACCCCGTCATGGGGGAGTTCTCCGACTACCTCACCTCCATGGCCTGGGGCGTGTGGGCTCGGGGCGGCGCGCTCAGCACTAGGGACCGGAGCCTCGTGGTGCTCGCCATGACCGCCGCACTTGGGCGCATGGAGGAGTTCAAGCTGCACGCCCGAGTCCACGATCGGACCGGTGTCACCGACGAGGAGCTCGACGAGCTGTTGTTCCAGATCGCCGCCTACTGCGGCGCGCCGGCTGGGCTGTCGGCCAAGCGGGCGCTGCAGGCTGTCCGGGCCGAGTCGCGAGAGGGCTGACGGTGGCCGCCATTGGCTTCGTTGGCCTGGGCAACATGGGCAGCGCCCTCGCCGGGAACCTCGTGGCCAAGGGCCATGACATCGTGACCTACGACGCCGCCGGATCCGCCCGCAACCCGGACGGCGCGACGTTCCTGACCGGGGTCGCCGAAGTCGGCTCGCGTGCCGACGTGGTTGTGTTCAGCCTCCCCGACGGGACCGCCTCCGAGCTTGTGGCGCGTGCGCTCGTCTCCGCCAGCGAGCGGCGTGTCGCGCACGTCGTCGACACTTCGACCATCGGGGTGGCCGCCGCTCGGGTCGTCGACGGAGTCCTCGCGGCGGGCGGGATCGACTATCTCGACGCGCCGGTGTCGGGCGGGGTGGCGGGCGCCCGGGCGCGCACGCTCTCGGTGATGTACGCCGGTTCTGACCAGGCGTGCGTAGCCGTGGACGACGTGCTGGCCGGCCTAAGCGATCGCCGGCACAGGGTGGGGAATCGCCCCGGCATGGCCCAGGCGCTCAAGCTCGCCAACAACTTCCTCTCCGCTTCCACGCTGGCGGCAACGAGCGAGGCGGTTGCGTTTGGCGTCTCCATGGGACTCGACATGGGAACCATGCTCGACGTCCTCAACTCCTCGAGTGGGCAGAGCGCGGCCACGAGCGACAAGTTCGTGAACCACGTGCTGACGGGCCGCTACGCCGCGGGGTTCGCCAACTCGCTGATGTCGAAGGACTTGCAGCTCTATCTCGGCGCGGTGGACGCGCAGGGCTCGCCCTCCGTGTTGGGTCAGGTCACGGCAGAGGTGTGGGAGCGCTTCGCATCCTCGCAGCCGGGCGCCGACTTCACTCGTATCTATCCCTTCGTGGAGGGATCCTGACGGTTGGTCAGGGACGCTCAGGGCGCGGCTTGATCTCGACCGGCACGTATTCGGGGTCGTCCTCGGTGCGCATGCTGAAGCGCCACTTGCAGCACACGTCGCCGGGGTCCCGGCGAGGCGGGATGGCGAGGATATCGACCTTCATGTTTGGGTTGTACATCTTGGTCGTCACGATCATCGACTTGGGACAGGTCGAGTGGCAGTTCTTCTCGAGGATGTCGGGCCGTCCCATGGTCTCCCACTGGTCGGCGGCGACGCACCGGTTGAAGGTCATGATGCCGACGTCGGGCTCGGGCATCTCGAAGGAGACGTCAAAGGCCTTGCCGGGCATGGCGGTGGCGTCGGTCTGAAGGTCCTTCATCCAGTCCGCGACCGTGTTGCCGGTGATGCCCAGATACTGCTCCTTCAGCTTCTTCACGCCGGGCAGCACCGTGTTGCCCCAGAGCGTGTACTGGATGTCGAACATCACATCGAGCCCGTAGCGGACGGTGATCTGGGTCGCCCAGGCCTCGATGCACTGCAAGAGGTACTCGTGGGACCCGAGGAGCCAGGTGACGAGCTGTTGCTTGGAGAGCTCGCCCACCTGTGACGTCGGGGTGAACAGTCCGCTGTAGACGACCCGGGTGGTGGCGCGCTCGTCCTCGGGGACCCGCTGGTTCGGGTCCTCGTAGGTTGTCGAGGGCGGGAGGAACTCGTTCTTCATGCGTTCGAGCTCGGGGACGATCTGGTCGTTCCAGGCCGTCCACTCGATCTCGGCCATCGTCTCGGCGCCGTAGCGCTGGGCCACCTCCGTCGCCCAGCCGTCGACGCAGAGCTGGATGTACCGCGCGCTCCAAGGCAAGAACTTGGTGGCGAGGGCCTCCCTGGAGAAGTCTGTGAAGCGCAGGTCCGGCCGGTAGGGACCGCTGTAGTCGGAGAGGTCGGCGCCGGAGTCGACATCGAGCTGCTCCCGAATGTCGAGATCGGCTTTCGCGTACGTGACGGTGTCGTCCACTTTGGGAAACTTGGGAAAGTTGTTGAGATCGACGCCCAGCATGAGGACGAATTCGTCGGCGATCACACCGTCTTCGAGGTGAGCACCGGGCTTCCGGATCTCGAGGAACTCGTCGAGCTGCGGATCCGTCTGCGCTTCGTCCACCGGAGTTCTCCTTTGCTTGCTGCGACACCCCAGGCGCACGGTGACGCACGGGGATTTGCCTCGCCCGATCGAGGCTAGACGCTCGTCTAGCCTCCGTCAACGACGTCGTCTAGCCTGGCCAAGTGGCCATGACCGTGCCGGACGGCGTCAAGACCGAGCGCCTTCGAGCAGACCGATACTCGGCAGCCCAACTGCGAACGGTCGCGGCGGCCCTGGACCTCTTCGGCGAGCACGGCGTCAGTGGGACGTCGTTCCAGATGATCGCGGAGAAGGTCGGCGTGACGAAGGCCGCCATCTACCACCAGTTCAAGTCGAAAGACGCCCTTGTGCTGGCCGTCGTCGAGGTGGTGCTGGCCCGGCTGGAAGAGGCCCTCGACGCGGCCGAAGCGGAACCGACCCGCGTGCGGGCTCGAGAAGTGCTCCTCGCGAACGTGATCGACCTTGCGGTCGAACGAAGGCGTTGGGTTTACGCCCTGCAGGGTGACCCGGTGATGGTTCGGGTGATCGTCGCGCACCAGCCCTTTCTTCATTTGATAAACCGCGTCTACGCCCTTCTGCTCGACCAGGAAGGCGATCCAGCCAGTCAGGTGCGCGGCGCGATCGCGGCCGCTGCCATCGGCGGCGCCATCGTGCACCCGCTCGTCGCCAACCTCGACGACGAGACGCTCCGCGCCGAGTTGATGACGGTCACCCGCCGTCTCTTCGAGCTCCCGGGGTGACGCAGCATCCCTCGGTCCGAGACGGCTGACCAGAGACTTCTGGGCTGAGCCCCGCCGTAAATTTTGGGATGAGTTACGGAATACCGCCCCGTCCGAGCCATGGACGCGCGACAATTCGCCGTCCGAGACGGTTGCAGTGACACTGCGAGCCCGCGAGCGAGATTGGGTCGAGTGACGGAGGAATTCTCAGACCAGCTGGGAGTAAGGGTCGACGAAAGAGTCATGCTGACGGGATTTCTCGACTGGTATCGGACTGTGGTGGAGCACAAGGTGCGCGGGCTGTCCACCGAGGTGGCGAGCCAAGTGATGACAGCCACCGGACTAAGCCCGCTTCGGGTCGTCGCGCACCTCGCCGCGGTCGAGGTCAGCTGGTTCGCAAAGACCTTCGCCGGCGAGGCCATTGATCCGGCGTGGGATACGCACGGGTCGTTCAAACTGAACGACAGGGACTCGGTGGACTCAATCGTGGCTGAATACCAGGCGGCGTGCGCTCGGTCCCGGTCCATTGCCGACTCAGCTCCATCGCTCGATGTACTGAGCGCTCGAGCGGACGAGCTTCTCGGTCACGTCTCCCTGCGCTGGATACTGGTGCACATGCTTGAGGAGACTGCTCGCCATGCTGGTCATCTCGACATCATGCGCGAAGCGATCGACGGTCAAGTCGGGGATTAGGAGACGTTGCACGGCTGAAGTCGCCAGGCCCTCCTCCACCCTGCCCAACACATCGTTGGGCCAATTGACCGCCCCCGAACGAGGTGCTAAGCAGTTGCACAGCATTGTGCTGAGCACCTGCACAGCACGACGTCTGAACGGAATGGAGCTGTGATGGCCGACTACGACTCCGTCGACTTCTTCGCTGACGCGTCACTGATTGAGGACCCCTACCCGTACTACGACCACCTCCGGTCGAGGTGCCCCGTCCTTCCTACCCCACACCACGGTGTGGTCGCCGTCTCGGGGTACGAGGAGGCCTCGGAGGTCTACCTCAACCCGAAGGACTTCTCCTCGTGCAACGCGGTGATCGGCCCGTTCGCGACGTTCCCGGTCCCGCTCGAGGGCGACGACATCGGCCCGACCATCGACCGCTACCGGGACCAGCTGCCGATGAACGAGCACATGGTGACCATGGATCCTCCCGAGCACACGCGGGAGCGCGCGTTGATCATGCGTTTGCTCACTCCGAAGCGGTTGAAGGAGAACGAGGCGTTCATGTGGCCGCTCGCGGATCGGCACATCGACGAGTTCATCGGGCCCGGCCACTGCGAGTTCATCACGGCGTACGCGCAGCCGTTCTCGATGCTGGTGGTCGCCGACGTGCTCGGGGTGCCCGAAAGCGACCATCGACGGTTCCGCGAGGGATTCGGGCTGATGGGGACGTCGCCCGGCATTGTCGGCGGTGAGGGGAAGGGCATGGGGCTGAATGCTCTGGCCTGGCTCGACGACTGGTTCGCCCACTACATCGAGGACCGTCGCCACGAACCCCGCGACGACGTCCTCACCGACTTGGCGCTAGCGACCTATCCCGACGGGTCGACACCCGAGGTGACCAATGTCGTCCGGACGGCGACCTTTCTCTTCGCGGCCGGCCAGGAGACGACGGCCCGACTGCTGGCCGTCGGCTTGAAGTACCTGTGCGAGTACCCCGAGCTCCAAGACGAGCTCCGGGCACACCACGACCGGATCCCGGGCTTCATTGAGGAGGCACTCCGCATCGAGAGCCCGGTGAAGGCAGACTTCCGGCTGGCCCGGCGGGCGACCTCCGTGGCTGGGGTCGACATCGCGGCGGGGACCCCCGTGATGGTGTTGAACGGCGCGGCCAATCGCGATGCCCGCCTCTTCGACTGCCCCGCCGACTTCCGTCTGGACCGGCCCAATGCCAAGGTACACATCGCGTTCGGGCGCGGTCCGCATGCGTGTCCCGGAGGGCCGCTGGCACGAGTCGAGGGCCGGGTGAGCATCGAGCGCATCTTGGACCGCATGCGAGACATCCGGCTCTCCGAAGAGCACCACGGACCGCCGTCGTCCCGCCACTACGACTACGAGCCGACCTGGGTCCTGCGCGGGCTCAGCAACCTTCACATCGAGTTCACCCCGGCCGAGAGGGCGAAGTGAGCGCCCGCGTCGCGGTCGTGACCGGCGCGGCCTCGGGCATAGGTCTGGGCGTCGCGGACCGGCTGGCGGCGGACGGCCATCCCGTCGCGTTGCTCGACCTCGATGGCGCCGGCGTGGAGAAAGCTGCGGCCGATCTCTGCGAGCGAGGGCTGCGCGCAGCCGCCCACGAGGTCGACGTGAGCGACCGCAGCGCCGTGGAACGGGCCTACACGGCCGTCCGAGCTGATCTCGGGCCAGTGACCATTGTGGTCACCAGCGCCGGAATCGAGGCGTTCGATCCGGTGCTGGACGTCACCCCCGAGAAGTGGGATCGCGTCCTCGCCGTCAATCTGACCGGCACGTTCACCTGCGTACAGCTGGCGGTGCCGGACATGATCGACGCAGGCTGGGGCCGCATCGTCACCATCTCGTCATCCAGCGCCCAGTCCGGTGCACCCAACATGACGCACTACGTGGCTTCCAAAGGCGGGGTCATCGGGCTCACGAAGGCCTTCGCCCGCGAGCTGGCCGGCCACGGCATCACGGCCAACACCATCCCGCCGACCATCGTCGACACACCCATGGCCCGGAAGGGCGAGGCAGAGGGGAGCGTCCCCAGCGTCGAGACGATGGGCAAGATGGTCCCCCTCCGTCGCGCCGGCACGCCCGACGACATCGCAGACGCCTGCTCGTTCCTCTGCTCCGATCAAGCGAGCTACATCACGGGCCAGCTCATCGGCGTCAACGGTGGGATGTACATCTGAGGGTTACCCAGTGAGCACGACGAGCACCCCGCGGCGGATAGGTACCGAGACTTCGAAGACCCGTGCGCTGCTTCTGGACGCGGCGGAGAAGCTCATGCTCGAGGAGGGCTACGCCGCCGTCACGTCTCGGCGGGTCGCGGCGCGGGCCGGATTGAAGCCGCAGCTGGTCCACTACTACTTCCGCACCATGGACGACCTGTTCTTGGCCCTCTACCGCTGGCGGGTAGAACAGGGGCTCGAGCGTCAGGCGCGAGCCTTCGCATCGGCGCAGCCTCTGTGGGCACTATGGGACCTGAGCCGCGACTCCTGGGGCAATGCCCTGACGATGGAATTCACCGCGTTGGCCAACCACCGCAAGGCCATCCGTTCTGAGATCGCCGCCTCGGCCGAGAAGTACCGGGCCGAACAGCTCGAGGGGATCAAAGCCGTGTTCGAGCGCTATGGGATCGCCTCCGAGGACTACCCACCGATCGTCTGTACTGTCCTCATGACCAGCATCTCGAGGTTCCTTGTCATTGAGCAAGAGACGCTCGGGATGTCGATCGGCCATGCCGAGACCATTGCGTTCGTGGAGAATCTCATCCGACGACTGGAGGGCAACCGCCGTCGCCCCAGAAGGGACGTAGCATCGGCATGAACACCTCCCGAGGAGAGCCAGGACCGATGCGTGTCGTCGTCGATTTCGACCTTTGTGAGAGCAACGCCCTCTGCATGGGCATCGTTCCCGAGGTCTTCGAGGTACGCGACGACGATCTCCTCTATGTGCTCGACGAGCACCCTCCGGAGGCGCTGCGGGAGAAGGTCATGCAGGCAGTGCGGACGTGTCCCAAGAACGCCATCTCAATAGAGGACTGAGATCGTCACCTCAGACCGGCGGGGTCTTCACCAAACCCAACCGGCCTGGGTGACGAGCGGGGAAGCCCGAACGACTCCGCTCCCGTCAGCTCATGGAATTCTTCAGCATGACGGGACCGGAGAGAGCAACCTGACTTGGCGTGCCGCCCGCAGAGCCAAGGGCATAGGCGGAGACGGACATGGTGCCTTGCGCAAAGAGCCCGTTTTGTGGATTGACGACCGCACTCCAAGTGCCCGACGACGTGCAGAGCACGTTGGTCGTGAAGTAGCTAGTGAAAATAAAGCGGTGGTAGGTCTGGCTGACCTGACCGCTCACGGAGACGAAGGCGGGCCGGTTACACGTCACGGTGCCCGACAGCGTCGCCACGCCGGTCTTGTGATTGACGGTCCCGGTTGGTGACAGTGTGGCCCCGATGGTCAGAGCCGGTGGAGGTGGGGCCGTCGGATCGAAGGTCAAAGAGGTTGAGGCGTTCTCTGAGATGTTGGCGAAGTTTGCCGCAGCAAGGGCGCAGGCGCCCGACACCGCACAGTCGATTGTGCCTAGGCCAACCTGAATATTGCGGGACACGATATAGGGCGTCGAGAAATCTCCGCTGCTCGAGGCCGTAGTAGAGAATTCGGCGGTAGAGATGTCACAGCCGGACTCGCTCACCGCGCCGGCTTGACATTCGACGACCGCGATGGTTGCCGACGGAGTGAACCCAGACCCGGTCACCGTGACGACTTGCCCGTCGGCGACGTTCGTGGAGGGTTGCACCGACACGGTCGGGACGGTCGTGGCGCCGGCGAGAAGGGGTGAGACGCCCAAGACTGTCCCTACCGAAATCGTCGTCACCGCGATGAGACTCAAGGTGCTTCGCCGCAATTGCATTGCTACCCCCATCCGATTTGGTTGGCTTGTACCCGTAGGTACCTTGCACGCCATAGTAGTGCACGATTCACAAATGTCAACCGTTTTCGAGCGGTCCTCAGTGCGTGCCGTGTGACCACGGGTGCCGGGAAGGTACCAGCGACCCGCTCCGCTCGCTGCAACGCGCGACGCGTCAGCGAGACGTGGCGTGACACACGACGTTCTGCACGCCGGCCGAATCACCACCGGCTGGTCGCGTCAGACCGGGGGCGCTTTCACATCGGGTGCCCAATGATGTTGAGCGCTGCCACTTCGCCGCGTTGGGGCCGAGAGAGGAGAGGGAGTGAACCTTCGGCATCTGAAGGTCATACGCGGGACGGAACGCTGCAGGACGCCTTCGGTCCCGAAAGCGCGCCCCCTATCAACGATCCGTTGTTAGCTCAGCCGAAGAGCACGGGTAGCGAGGTCGGGGACCGGAACACTTGGCCGTGGATGTGGGGGTCGTCGGCTGCCGGATCGAGCCGGAGGGCAGGCAGGCGGTCGAGCAGCAGCCCGAGCGCGACTCGCATCTCGATCCGGGCGAGGTGGAGACCCAAGCACGCGTGGGGGCCGTGGCCGAACCCCACGTGCGGCTTGGGAGCGCGGAAGATGTCGAAGCGATCAGGTTCCGACCATCGGGTTTCGTCGCGGTTGGCCGAGGCGAGCATCAACATGACGGTCGACCCCGTTGGGATGCGCTCCCCGGACAACTCGGCGTCCTTGGTGGCCATGCGCGTGATGGTGAGAAGCGGCGTCTCGAAACGAAGGAGCTCTTCGACCGCCTGGGGAATGAGCGCCCGATCGGTGCGGATTGCCTCGAGCTGGTCGGGATGCGACAGCAGCGTGAACAGAAGGTTCCCGGTAGACCGGTATGTCGTCTCGACGCCAGCCGGCAGAAGGAGACGGACGAAGGAGAAGATCTCCTCGTCACTGAGGCGTTCCCCGTCGAGCTCGGCCTGGGCCAGATCGCTGATGAGGTCTTGGTGCGGGGTACGGCGCCGCTCCTCGAGGACCCCGACCAGGTACTCCTTCACCTCCTGAGAAGCCGCGATGGCCTCGTCGCGCTTGCTGTGGACGCTCAGAATGGCGATCGACCAGCGCTGGAATCTCTTGTAGTCGTCGCGCGGCAACCCCAGAAGTCCCGCGATCACCTTTGTCGGGTAGGGAAACGTGAACTCCCGGACCAACTCCGCGTGCCCTCGCCCGGCGAAGGCGTCGACGAGCTCGTTGGCAACCGGTGCGATGAGTCCGCTTTCCCATTCCGTCAGCGCCTTCTGGCGGAACGCGGTGGACACCAGTGCGCGGTAGCGGCGGTGCTGCGGATCATCCATTCCCAGCATGATGTGCTCGCCCATCACGTCGCCCATGATCAGTTCGATGATCTGCCCGGAGGAGAACGTCTCGCCGTCCCGCAAGACCTGGGTGACGTCGTCATAGCGGTAGACGAAGAAGACCGGGGTGGCCTCTTCGTGGGGCATGGCCGACGCGTCAACGCGCTGGACGGGGTACGCACGGCGCGCCTCGGCCAGTTCCGGATAGGGGTCCCGTACGTCACCGGCGACCGCGTCATCAAAGAGGCCGAACTCTTCGCCGCTCAGACGCTCCCTGTCGACGGCGACACCGT
>JBPYFR010000346.1:0-34294 GCA_051985685.1 Acidimicrobiales bacterium | reverse complement strand
ACCCGGTCCCGTCCCCCGATCAGGACCGCTCGGCTCGGGGCCTCAGGTCTCGCGGCTGGCACACCCACTAGTGAAACAGTATGGCGTTTTTTGTCTCACTGTGTCAATCAGCCCTGGGTCGGTGCTCAACCCAGGTTGACATGGCCGGGTGCGATTCCGGTGACCAGGATGGCCAGCACCCCGACGACCGCCGCGCTGGCTCCGATCGTGACAGCGAGCGCAGTCGCCCGACTCTGCTGGCCTGCGGAGTCGTAGGCGAGGGCAAGCAGGGCGCCGGTGACCAGGCCCCCGAGGTGGGCCCGCCAGTCGATGGCGCCGGTGAAGCCGATGGCCAGATTGATCACGAGGAGGCCGACGACCGGGGCGATGGGCAGGTGCCGGCGCAGGCCGAGCACCACGTAGGCCCCGATCACTCCCATGATCGCCCCCGACGCGCCGATGCCGGCCACGTTGGCCGGGCTGAGCAGGTAGGACCCGACACTCCCCCCGAGACCTGCGATCAAGTAGAGCGCGAGGAACCGCGCCCGGCCCAGCAGCACCTCGACCGCGGGCCCCACGATGAGCAGCGCCAGCATGTTGAAGAAGATGTGTTGGAAGTTGGCGTGCAAGAACATCGCGGTGACGGCCCGGTAGTACTGGTGATGTCTGTGGACCGCGGCCGGCCACAGCGCGTAGCGGTCGACGACCGCGGTGTCGGTGCCGAATCGTTCCAAGACGAACACGACGACGTTGACTGCGACGATCGTCAGGACGAGTGGCGTTGGGTTGGTCGAGCCGACCACGCCGGTACGACCGGGCCCGGTGCGGGTGAACGCCGGCACCTGCCGCGAGCGCCTGGCCCCTTCCCGGGTGCACTCCGGGCACTGCCATCCGACCCGCGCCGGGACCATGCAGTCCGTGCAGATGCCCCGGCCGCAGCGCGAGCACAGCACGGCGGACCGCCTCTCCTCGTGGCGATAGCACGGTGGGGGGTACGACGGCTGAGCTGCCGGCGCCGGTTCCTGGTCGCTCACCGGATGCCGGCGAGCAGCTCGGAGCGGACGAGCAGCGCCACCTGCTCGGGATCATCGAGGTCCCAACGTCCCGGCGAGGCGATGTAGGACAACACCATGCGCGCCAAGAAGTCCGCCGCCACCTCGAGGTCGGCGCCTTCGGCCAGACCGTGGCGGACCAGGTAGGGCCGGAGGAAGGCGGCTACCATCGTGTGCGTCTGGTTGGCCTCGATCGTGAGGCGCGGCAGCAGGATCTCGGGCTCGGTGACCAAGATGCGCTGCAGCACGTCGTGTTCGACCAGCGCGCGGTGCGCGAACATCAGTCCGCGCTCCATCACCTCTTCGAGCGTGGCGGCGTCCGAGAGCTCCTCGTAGAGCCGGAGGAAGAAGCGGGCGTACTCCCACCCCACGACCGCCGCGATCAGCTCCTCCCTCCCACCGGGGAAGTAGCGGTACACGGTCGCGCGGGAGACGCCGGCCTCGCGGGCGGCGTCCTCGACGGTGGTCTTGGCCAGGCCCCAGCGGGCCACGCAGTCGTAGGTGGCCTGGAGGAGCCGCTCCCGGACTTCGGAATTCACAGGCCGAGCAGCGCCTCGAGGCCAACCGTCAGACCGGTGCGCCCGGCCACGGAGCGCACGGCGAGCAGGACGCCGGGCATGAACGACCGCCGGTCGTATGCGTCGTGGCGGATGCTGAGGCTCTGCCCCGCCGCGCCGAAGATCACCTCCTCGTGGGCGACCAGACCGGGCAGCCTCACCGAGTGCAGCCGTATCCCCTCGGGCCCCTCCGCGCCGCGGGCGCCCGGCAGGACGAGCTCGGTGGTCGGGTCGGGTGGCAGCGCGCCCGCGCCGGCCGCGCGCCGCGCCTCGGCCATCCCGGCCGCGGTGTTCAGGGCCGTGCCGGAGGGGGCATCCCGCTTGGCATCGTGATGGAGCTCAATCACCTCGACCCCGTCCATGTGCGGCGCGGCGAGGCGGCAGAAGTGCATGAGGAGGACGGCCCCTATGGCGAAGTTCGCCGCGACGACGGCGTTGGCTCCGCTCCCGTCGAAGAGCGTGCGCATCTCGGTGAGGTCCGCGTCGCTCAGGCCGGTCGTGCCGATGACGGCGTGGATGCCCCGCTCTGCGTAGTGCGGTGCGTTGTGGCGCACCGCCGCGGCCACGGTGAAGTCGACGACGACCTGAGCGCCGAGGTCCGTCAGTGCGTTCACCTCGGCCACGATCCGCCGCCCGCAGGCCTCGTCGCCCACGTGCGCCGGATCGACGGCGGCGACGAGCTCCATGTCGGGCTGTTCGGCGACGGCGCGGCAGACCTCCTGTCCCATGCGGCCGCCGGCGCCGACCACACCGACTTTGTGCATGCCAGAAAATCTACCGGGCGGCCATGACGGGGACGTGGGCGCGGAAGTGCTCCTCGTCGAAGGGTCCCACCACGCTCATGGTGCGCGGGGACCGCACCAGCTCGGCCGCCACGTCGAGCACCTGCGCCGCGTCGACGCCCTCGATGCGGGCGAGCAGCTCCTCCACGGTGAGCACCTCGCCGTGGAGCAGCAGGGACGCGCCGATCCGGCTCATGCGGGCGCCGGAGTCCTCTCCCGACAACAGGAGGTCGGCGCGCAGGCTGCTCTTCGCGAGGGACAGTTCTCGCTCCGTGATGCCGTCGGTCGCCAGCTGCTCCAGCTCGCCGTTCACAATGCGCAGCACTTCGTCGACGTGCTCGGGCGCTGTGCCGGCGACGACGGCGAGCGAGCCCGCGTCCTGATAGGCCACCCGCTCCGACCACACCGAGTAGGCCAGCCCCCTCTGCTCGCGCACCTGTTGGAACAGGCGGCTGGAGAGCCCGCCGCCGAGCACATGGTTGAGGACGGCCAGGGCCCAGCGCCGCTCGTCGAAACGCGACGCCGAGCGTGCGCCGTAGACCAGGTGCGCCTGCTCGGTCGGCCGCCGCACCACTGCGATGGATCCCTCGTTGGGTCCGGGCGCACTGCGGACGGGGGCCGATCCGCCCGGCGCGCCGGCGAAGCGCTGCTCGAGCTCTGCCGCCACCGCCTCGTGCGTACAGTCGCCGGCGGCGGACACGACGATGTTCGACGGGCGGTAGTGCTCCGCGAAGAAGCCGTAGAGGTCGTCGCGGGTGATGCCTTGCACGGACGACGCCGTCCCCAGCGTGTCCCGGCCGAGCGGATGGTCCGCGAACAGCGCGGCCTGCCACCGCTCGGAGGCGAGGTCGGCCGGTTCGTCAGCGTGCATCATGATCTCGTCGAGGATGACAGTGCGTTCGGCCTCTATGTCACCCACGCGCAGGGCCGGCGCCCACATGATCTCGCTCAAGATGTCCAGCCCGAGCCCCAGGTGGCTCGAGAGGAGCCTCAGGTAGAAGGTGGTGTACTCCTTCGTGGTGAAGGCGTTGCAGTCGCCCCCCACCTCGTCGAGGGCCTCCGCGATCGCGGCGGCCGGACGCTGCTCGGTCCCCTTGAACAGCAAGTGCTCCAAGAAGTGGGACGCACCGGCCAGCCCGTCGGGCTCGTCACGCGAGCCGGTGTCCACCCAGTAGGCGAGCGCCACCGAGTGGACGTCCGCCATGGTCTCGGTGACCAGGCGGATGCCGCACGGCAGGACGGATGTCTCTATCAACGACGACGGGAACGACCGCGGGAGGGGCGGCGGTCGTTGCCACCGCCCCGATTGCTCTCGGGCCCGACGGCCCCGGGGCCGAGGTCGCCGAGGTCCGCCACCAACTCGGCCTCGAAGGCGTCCTCGAAGGACCGAGCCGACGGGGCGGCATTGTCCGCCGGCACCGCCGCGGCCGCACCTCCGCCGCCCGAGGAGCCGGTCGCGCCCCCGGTGTCTTCGGGCTCCGTGGCCAGCGAGAGCGAGACCTTGCCCTGGGGGTCGATGTCGTCCACCCGCACTTCGACGGACTGGCCCAGCGTCAACACGTCTTCGACGTTGTTGATCCGCTTGCCGCCGGCGAGCGACGACAGCTTCGAGATGTGCAGCAGGCCGTCCCGTCCGGGGAGCACGTTCACGAACGCACCGAATTTGGTGATGTTGACGACCTTGCCCGCGTACACGCTGCCGACCTCTGCCGTCGGCGGGTCGAGGATCAGCGCGATGCGGCGGCGTGCCTCCTCGACGGCGACGCCGTCTTTCGCCCCGATGGTCACCGTGCCGACGACTCCGTCGTCGTCCACCGCGATGTCGGCTCCCGTCTCCTGCTGGAGTGTGTTGATGACCTTGCCCTTGGGTCCGATCACCTCACCGATCTTGTCGATCGGGATCTCCATGGAGACGATCTTGGGGGCGCTGCTGGCGACGTGGTCACGGGGTTCGGCGATGGCAGCGGCCATCACGCCCAGGATCGTGAGCCGCGCCTCCTTGGCCTGCAAGAGGGCCCGGGCCAGCACGTCGGCCGGGAGCCCGTCGATCTTCGTGTCGAGTTGCAGCGCGGTCACCGCGTCGGCCGTGCCGGCCACCTTGAAGTCCATGTCGCCGAAGGCATCCTCCGAACCCAGGATGTCGGTGAGGGTCACGTAGGTGCCTCCGTCGTAGACGAGTCCCATTGCGATCCCCGCCACGGGCGCCTTGAGCGGCACGCCCGCCGCCATGAGCGACAGGGTCGACCCGCACACCGAGGCCATGGAGGTGGAGCCGTTGGAGGCGAGCACGTCGGAGACGACGCGGAGGGTGTAGGGAAACTCCTCCTCGCTCGGAACGACCGGCAGCAGCGCCCGCTCGGCCAGCAGCCCGTGCCCGATCTCGCGCCGCCGGGGGCCACGCATGGCGCCCGGCTCGCCGGTCGAGAACGGGGGGAAGTTGTAGTGATGCATGTAGCGCTTGAACTCGACGGGGGTGATGGTGTCGAGCAGTTGGTTCATGCGCGGCATGCCCAGCGTGGTCACGTTCAGCACCTGCGTCTCGCCCCGCTGGAACAGCGCGGAGCCGTGTGCCGTCCGGAAGAGGTCGACCTCGGCGGAGAGGGGCCGGATGTCCGCGGTGCCGCGGCCGTCGACTCGTACGCCGTCGTCCACGATGCGCTTGCGCACAAGCTTCTTGGTCAGCGCACGGATGGCCGCCTTGACTTCCGTGGCCCGCTCGGCGAACTCCTCGCCGAGTGCCGCCTTGATCTCCTCCCCCGCGGCGTCGAGCGCCGCGTTACGCTCCGCCTTCGACGTGACCAGGTTCGCCTTCGCGATCGCGTCGGCGCCGGCCGCCTGCACCCGCTCCCACACGTCGTCCTCGTAGTCGGTGAAGGTGTCGAAGGGAATGGACTCGATCGGGCCGCGGGCGGCGGTGTACGCCTCGACGAGGCGGCGCTGCAGGTTGATGGATTCGCGGATCCACTGCTTGGATGCCTCGAGGCCTTGGGCCAGGATCTCCTCGGTCACCTTGGGCGCACCCGCCCCGTAGTAGGACCAGGACTTCTCAGTGCCGCCGGCCTCGACCATCATGATCGCGACCTCGCTGTCCGCGTCCTCGGTCAGCGCGCGGCCCGCCACCACGAGCTCGAACGTCGACTCCTCACCCTCTTCGAAGGTCGGGTGGGGGATCCAGGTGCCCTCGGTGGAGTAGGCGATACGGACGGCGCCGATGGGGCCGTCGAAGGGGATGCCTGAGATCATCAGCGCGGCCGAGGCGGCGTTGATGGCGAGCACGTCGTGCGGGTTCACCTGGTCGGCACCGACGACCAGGCCGACGATGTGCACTTCGTTGCGGAAGCCATCCGGGAACGACGGACGCAGCGGTCGGTCGATGAGCCGGTCGGTCAGGATCGCCTGGTCGGTGCTCCTGCCCTCCCGGCGGAAGAACGAGCCCGGGATCTTGCCTGCGGCGTACGCCCGCTCCTCGATGTCGACGGTCAGCGGGAAGAAGTCGGTCCCCTCCCGGACCGAACGCGCCGCGACGGCGGTGGCCAACAGGGCGGTGTCGCCAATGCGGCCCAGCACCGCACCGTCGGCGAGCTGGGCCAGCTTGCCGGCCTCGAAGGACATGGTGCGGTCGGTCCCGCTGATCGGGGCCGAGACGGAAATGGCATCAGCCATGATGCTCCTCGTATGTCGGGGGCATCTTTTGGTCTGGTTCCCAGTGGTCGACCACCTCGCGCACATCGCGGACCGAAGTGACCGGCGACTGGCAGCCAGCTGCTCGAGACGCCCGTTTTTGTACTGCTCCCGTTACCGTCGGATGCCGAGGCGACCGATGATGGAGCGATAGCGCTCGACGTCGTTCTTGCGGACGTAGTCGAGCAGCCGCCGGCGCTGCCCGATGAGCTTCATCAGGCCTCGCCGGGTGTGGTGGTCCCCTTTGTGCTCCTTCAGGTGCTCCGTCAGGTGGTTGATCCGTCCGGACAGCAGCGCGATCTGCACCTCGGGCGAGCCGGTGTCACTCTCGTGAAGCCGGTACTCGGCGATCGTGGCCTGCGTGTCGGGCATGAAGAAAGAACCTCGGAGACGTTGTCAGAGTGCGCCGGAGACCTTCCTCCGGCCGCGGAACATGCTACCAGCCGCCCGCTGATCAGGGAAGATCGGCCGAGGCGAGCACCCGGGCGGTGGCCGCCACGTCCGCCCGCATCTGGGCCACCAGGTCCTCGACCCGCTCGAAACGCTGCTCGTCCCGCAGCCGGTGGGCGAAGGAGACCCGAGCCGGCTCGCCGTAGAGCTCGCCGTCGAAGTGCAGCAGATACGCCTCCACCATGACGGGCGCACTGCCGGGCTCGTAGAACGTGGGCCGGCGGCCTACCGAGATCGCCGCCTGGTACACCGTGCCGTCGGCGCGGCGGAAGTGGCCGGCATAAACGGCGTCCGCAGGCAGGGCGATGTCATCCGGGATCTGGACGTTGGCGGTCGGGAACCCGAGGTCGGGTCCGCCCCGGCCGTCGCCGCGCACAACGGGGCCCCGCACCTCGTGATGGCGTCCGAGCAACCGGGCCGCCTGCTCGACCTCGCCCGCCGCGAGCAGCGCCCGGATGCGGGTGGACGACACCGGGTCGACACCGTCGCCGGTCAGCCCGACGCCCACCACCTCGAATCCGTGCTCGTCTCCCAGGCGGCGCAGGAGCTCGACGTTGCCCCGGCGGTCATGCCCGAAGTGAAAGTCCTTCCCCACGACGACCAGGCGGGCCGAGAGCTCGTCGACCAGCACCTCCTTGACGAAGTCCTCGGCCGACTCGTCGGCCCTCGCCTTGTCGAAGGGGATCACAAGCGTGCGGTCGATGCCGCACTCGGCGAGGAGCTCGAGCTTCTGGTCCAAGCTCGTCAGCTGCTTGGGAGCCGACTCGGGCCGGACGACGTACGCCGGGTGGCGGTCGAACGTCACCACGACGGTGGACAACCCTGCCGCTTCGGCGCGCCGCAGCATGTCCGCGAGCAGCGCCCGGTGTCCCAGATGGACGCCGTCGTAGGCACCGATCGTCACCGCCGCTCCTGGTGCTGACATCGCGAGTGAGGGTAGCCGTCACCTGGTGTCCAAGACGACAGCCGGGTGAATGCGGTCGGTGGCGGTGGCCTCGTAGACGGCGAGCAGCGTCCCGCGCTCGTCGAGCATGGCCCACGGCCCGTCCCCCACCGCGCCGAGCTTCACTCGGTCGAGCGAGAGCCCGGTCAGCACGGAGGCGGCCGTGTCGGGGGTGACGCTCACCTGGTCCAGGTCCCGCATGGCCTCGGCCGGCGTGAGGACGTCGTCGGGGCCGAGTCGCGCCAGCGGGTGCATCTCGGTCTCCCCGAACGAGCCGACGCGGGTGCGGCGCAGGCTCGCGACGTGGGCCCCTCCACCCAACGCGAGGCCGAGGTCATGGGCGAGGACGCGCACGTAGGTGCCCGACGAGCACTCCACCAGCGCCCGGTACACGCTCGGACGGGTCGGGTCGGATTCGGTATCGAAGCGGTACACCGTCACCGGGCGGGGAGCCCGCTCGACCTCCTGGCCCTCGCGCGCCAACCGGTGAAGGCGACGCCCGCCCACTTTGACCGCGGAGACCATGGGAGGCACCTGTTCGACCTCACCGGTGAGCCCCGCTGCAGCTTCGCGGACCATTGCGGGCGTGACGTGTGACATGTCGAAGGTCCCGGTGACATCCCCTGAGGCGTCGAGCGTGGACGTGGCGGTGCCCAGCACGATGTCCGCCGTGTAGGTCTTGGGTAGCGGGGTGAGGAAGCGCACGAGCCTCGTGGCCCGGCCCAGAGCGACCAGGAGCACGCCCGTCGCGTCGGGGTCCAGGGTGCCGGCGTGGCCGGCGCGGCGCTGGCCGAACACTCTCCGGCACCGGGCGACCACGTCGTGGGACGTCCAGCCCGCCTCCTTGTCGACGACGACCAGACCTGTGACGTTCACGAAGTGAGCTTCACTGCTCCTCGCCGCGCGGCGCCTCTTCCGTCCTCTGTTCCGGCCCTTCGGGGTCCCCGTGCACCGCGCGCAGCCCGCGTAGCAGCTCTTCGACCCTTGACCCGGCTGCGATGGCGGGGTCGGCACGGAACGAGAGGCGCGGGGTGCGCTTGATCGTCATCTGCGTGCCGATCAAGTGTTGCAAGTGCCCGCGCTGCTCTTCCAGCACGACCGAGGTCTCATCGTCGAGCGACGCGAGGTACACCACGGCGGTCCGCATGTCGCCCGCCACCTCCACGGAGGTGACGGTCACCATGGGCATCTCGTCCGCGTCAGCCAAGCGCTCGAGCTCCTCGGCCACGACCTGCCGCAGCACCTGATTGACCCGCAACGCTCGGGGGTACGTCGCCGTGCGCCGTCTCCCAGTCACAGAGCCTCAGCTCCTCGCGATCTCGCGCTCCTCGTAGGTCTCGATCACATCGCCCTCCTTCAGGTCCTGGAAGTCCGAGAGACCGATGCCGCACTCGAAGCCGGCCGCAACCTCCCGGACGTCGTCCTTGAAGCGACGCAGGGAATTGATGGACCCCTTCCAGATGACTGCGCCCTCGCGCAGGAAACGCACCTTGGAGCCGCGGGTGATCCTGCCCTCCCGCACGTAGCAGCCGGCGATGGCCCCGACCCGAGGCACCCGGAACACTTCGCGTACCTCGGCCTCGCCGGTGACCACCTCTTCGAAAACGGGTGCGAGGAGGCCCAACATGGCCGCTTCGAGGTCTTCGAGCAGCTTGTAGATGATCTCGTAGGTGCGGATCTCGACGTCAGAAGACTCGGCCAGGTCACGCGATCGCTTGTCGGGTCGGACGTTGAAGCCAATGATCGTCGCGTTCGACGCCGCGGCGAGCTGCACGTCGTTCTCCGTGATCCCGCCGACACCACGCAGCACGAAGCTCAACTTCACGTCGTCACGCTCGAGGCGCTTCAACGACTCGGTCACCGCCTCGAGCGAGCCCTGCACGTCGGCCTTGAGGACGATGTTGAGGGTCGCCGTCTCGCCCCTGGAGATCTGCTCGAACAGGTCTTCGAGCCGGGCCCCCGTCGCGGCGGCCGCAGGCATGTGGCCCGAGAGGCGGAACCGCTGCGCCCGAGCCTCGCCGAGCGTCCGCGCCCGGGCCAGGTCCTTGGCCCCGCGCATCTCATCGCCGGCGTGCGGCGGCTCGGAGAACCCGAGCACCTGCACCGGCGTCGACGGCAACGCCTCCTTGATGTGGTCGCCCTGGTCGTCCACGAGCGCCTTGACCTTGCCCCAGGCGACACCCGCCACGATCGGATCGCCCACGCGGAGCGTCCCCTGCTGCACGATGACGGTCGCCACCGGTCCTCGGCCGGCTTCGAGGTTCGCCTCGAGCACGACGCCGCGGGCCTCGCCCTCGACCCGTGCCGTGAGCTCTTCCACGTCGGCCACGAGCACGATCTGCTCGAGCAACTCGTCGATCCCGGTGCCTTGGAGAGCCGACACCTGCACGACGATGGTGTCGCCGCCCCAGGCCTCGGGCACAAGCGTGCGCTCGGCGAGCTGCTGGAGCACGCGCTGAGGATCGGCGTTGGCGCGGTCGATCTTGTTGACCGCCACGATGATGGGCACCTCGGCCGCCTTGGCGTGGTCGATGGCCTCGACGGTCTGGGGCATGACGCCGTCGTCCGCCGCGACGACCAGGATCACGATGTCAGTCGCCTGCGCGCCACGCGCCCGCATCGCGGTGAAGGCCGCGTGCCCTGGTGTGTCGATGAACGTGATCGGACGGCCTTGCCAGTCGACTTGATAGGCGCCGATGTGCTGCGTGATGCCTCCCGCCTCGCCGTCGACGACGTTGGTCGAGCGAATGCGGTCGAGGAGCAGCGTCTTGCCGTGGTCGACGTGGCCCATGACGGTGACGACGGGAGGACGCGGCCGCTGGTCGGCCTCGTCCTCCTCCTCTTCGTCCTCGAAGAACCGGGCGAGCAGTTCGGCCTCCTGCTCCTCGCCTGGGTCGACCAGGCGCACGTCGGCGCCGAGCTCCGCCGCGAAGAGCTCGATCATGTCGTCGCTCAACGACTGCGTCGCCGTCACCATCTCGCCCTGCAGGAGCAGGAAGCGGACGACGTCCCCCGCACTGCGGTTGAGTTTGGGCCCGAGGTCGCGCGCGGTCGAGCCCCGTTCCACGATGATCTCGCCATCTGGTACAGGCGCCGTGGACGGCTGGTACGTAGTCAGCTGGGTCGGTTCGAGCTCTTCGAGATTGCGCCGGCGTCGTCGGGCCCGACGTTGGGGTGGCCGGCGTCCCGGCATCCCGCCCCGTCCACCTTGCGGCGGAGCCCCCGCCGGCGCACCGGCACCCGAGCGTCCACCGAAGCCGCCGCCCGACCGACCCCCGTAGCCGCCGCCCGTGGTGCCACCGCCAGGCCGCCCGGATCCACCCATCGGACGGCCGCCCGTCCGGGCCGGGTAGGACCCTGCGGGCCGCGGGCCCGAGGGCGGCGCGCTCGGACGCCTCCCCCCCATACCCGGTGGAGGCGGGATGGGCCGCCCGCTCGGACCGATCGGGGGCCGGGGCCCTGGTGGCGGGGGGACGGGCTTGCCAGACGGGCTGAGTGGGGGCCGCACCGGGCGCGTGTCAGGCGCCGGCGGCGCAGCGGTGTCGGGCGCCTTGGCGGCCGGGGCCTGCGCCGGCGGCTGGGTCGGAGCCGGCGGTGCCGCCGGCTGGGCCGAGGCGGGCCGGCTGCTGATCAGGCGCGATGGCCGAGGGGCAGCCTCAGCCGCGGGCGCCGCTGGAGCGGGCGCGGATGCCGCCACCTTGCGGGCCGGCGCCTTCGCGGCGGGGGCGGCATCGCCTGCGGTGCTCCGCGCGGCCGCGGCCTTCTTGGCAGGCGCGGCAGCCGGCGCGGCCGCCGCTTTCTTGGCCGTCTTCTTGGCCGCGGGCTCCTCGGGTTGCACCGGGCGGCGCAGGCCCTCCGCGTCAGCCTTGCGTCGAACGCGGTCGGCCTGGGCGTCCTCAATGGAAGAGGAGTGGCTCTTAACCCCGATCCCCAGGGAAAGGGCCAGGTCCAGGCCCTCCTTGTTCGTGAGGCCTAACTCCTTGGCCAGCTCATAGACGCGAATCTTCTTCGGCAAGTGGTTCTCTTCGTCCTTTGTCGCTCGTGGGGCTCGGAGTCAACCGAACTCCCTATCCTCGCACATCGGGTGCAGGGCACCCCCACAGCTCCACCAGCTGTGCGTGCAGTCGCCGCACCTGGTCGGCCTCGACGGGCCGGGTGAAGGCGCGGCCGAAACCGCGCCGGCGCATCGCTCGCTCCAGGCACGGAAGCGACCCGCGGCACAACCAGGCGCCCCGCCCGGGCCCGGTCCGGTCCAGCGCCAGCTCTCCGTCTTCCCGCTGGACCACCCGCACGAGCTCATCGACCCCGCGGGCGCGCCGGCAGCCGACGCACGTCCGGGTGGGCGCTATGCCTCGGCCTCCGCGCTCGACTCAGCCGTCGCCTGCGGCTCGGCCTCACCCGTGGCCGGCTCGGGCTCGGGCTCTGGCGTCGCGGGCTCGGGCTCCGGCGTGGCGGGCTCGGGCGTGACCCGCTCGGGCGCGGCGGCGGCAACGTCGGTCCGCCCGGGACTCGCTTCGGCAGCATCAGCCGCCTGGTGCGTCCACTCCGCGGCCGACATGGCCTCTCCGCCCTCGGCGGGCTTCCACACCATGTCGCCGTTCTCGTCCTCGACCCATTCGCCCTCGGCCCACTCCTGTTCGCCGTAGCCACCCGCCTCCTCCTCGGCGAGCTGGGTCTCGCTCTTAATGTCGATCCGCCACCCGGTGAGGCGCGCGGCGAGACGGGCGTTCTGTCCCTCCTTGCCGATGGCCAGCGAGAGCTGGAAGTCGCTCACGACGACCGTCGCCGTGCCCGTCTCCTCGTCGAGGCGGACCTCGCGCACCCGGGCGGGCGCCAGGGCGTTCTGAATCAGCTCGACGGGGTCGTCGGAGAACGGCACCACGTCCACCCGCTCGCCTCGCAGCTCGTTGGTCACCATGCGCACACGCGAGCCGCGCGCACCCACGCAGGCACCGACCGGGTCGACGTTGGGGTCGTTCGACCACACGGCGATCTTGGTCCGGTGGCCCGGCTCGCGGGCCGCCGCCTTGATCTCGACCACTCCCGACCCGATCTCGGGCACCTCGAGCTCGAACAGACGCTTGATGAGCCCCGGGTGGGTCCGGCTCACCACGATCTGGGGGCCCTTGGTGGTCTTGCGGACCTCCACGATGTAGGCCTTCAGGCGGGAGCCGTGCTCGTAGCGCTCGTAGGAAACCTGTTCGGCTTGGGGCAGGAGGGCCTCGACCTTGCCGAGGTCGAGCAGCGTGTAGCGGTTGTCCGTCTGCTGCACGATGCCGGTGACGATGTCCCCTTCGCGCCCCGCGTACTCCTCGTACTTCATGTCGCGCTCGACCTCGCGGATGCGCTGGAGGATCACCTGCTTGGCCGTCTGGGCGGCGATGCGCCCGAAGTCTTCGGGTGTGTCATCCCACTCCCGGATGACCTCGCCGTCCTCGTTGAGCTCTTGTCCGTAGACGCGGATCTCGCCCGAATCGGGGTCGATGGTCACGACCGCCTCCTCGGCGGCGTCGGGGCGGCGCTTGTAGGCCGCGACGAGGGCGTTCGCAAGTGCATCGAGCAGGGTCTCGACCGTGATCCCCTTGTCGCGGGCGATCTGGCCCAGCGCGTCCAGGAACTCGAAATTGGTCTTGCTCATGGCCGCTTCACCCTCTCACTCCCCTCTCGTCTGGGCGCCGGACCCCACTCAAAGATCGTCCGCGCCCGCTCGATGCGGTCATACCCGATCCGCATCGTCCCGTCGGGAACCTCTGCCCCGGTCAGGGTGAACCCGGTCTCGTCGGCCTCCCCGAGCGTGCCCGTGACGCGCCGCACGTGAGGGGTGCCAGCGTCCACGCGCACCGTGACGGTTTCGCCGACGGCGCGGGCGAAGTGGGCCGGCGTGCGCAGCCGGCGCTCCAGCCCCGGGCTCGAGACCGACAGCGTGTACCGCCCCGGCATCGGGTCGACACTGTCGAGGGCGGCAGAGACGTCCCGGGTTGCCTCGCCAAGCTCGTCGAGGTCGACCCCGCCCTCGCGGTCGACGAACACCGTCAGGGTCGCACCGGAGATCTCCACGTCGACAAGCTCCAAGCCGCGGGCGGCGAGGACCGGCGACAGCGCACCCTCCAGCTCTTTCGTGTCCCGGGCCACCGTCACCTCCTCTCGACTCCTCCGACTCTGCCCCCGCAAAACGAAAGCGTGGGCCGCAGCCCACGCTTCAACGAGGTACTGATTTAAAAATGGACAGCTTCGGGAGATTATACCAACCGCGGCCTGAAATACGACGGGCTAAGAGGACCTAATACGACCGCCCGACGACGGCGACGAGGTCCTCCTCGGCGTCGCCATGCTCCGCCAGCGAGCCATCCGGCCGCTGGAGACACCGCACGGTGAGTGCGTGCTCGGCCAAGCGGTCCTCGCCGTCGGGACCGAGCGCACCGAAGCGGACCCGTGCGAAGCCGACGGCGCCCGCTTCGACCGCCTCCTCCAGTGTGCCGACGTCGGTCGTCCGGGCGTCTTGGAACGCCGTCGCCTCGGCCAGGAGGTCGCGGCCCGTCGACGCCAGCGCCGCCTCGACCTCGGCCGCAACTGCCGCCAGCGAGACCCCTTTCTTCTGCCGGGCGTGACGGACGACCAGCGTGACCTTGCCCTCGGCCAGGTCGCGCGGGCCGACCTCGAGCCGCACGGGCACACCTTTGAGCTCCCAGTCGATGCTGCGCCGGCCGAAGCTCGTGTCGGTGCGGTCGTCGAGGCGGACCCGGTGCCCTAGCCCGCGCAGCTCTGACACCAGCGCCTCGGCCGCGGGCCGGACCCCCTCCTCCTCCTTGACCACCAGCACCACCACCTGGGTGGGCGCCACAGCAGGCGGCAGGCGAAGGCCGAAGTCGTCGCCGTGGCCCATCACGAGCGCGCCGACGAGCCGGGTGGACACGCCCCAAGACGTCTGCCAGACGTACTCGAGGGTTCCCTGCGCGTTCGTGAACGTCGTGTCGAAGACGCGCGCGAAGTTCTGTCCCAGCTCATGGCTGGTCCCCATCTGCAGCGCCTTGCCGTCTTGCATCATTCCTTCGCACGCCCAGCTCCGGATCGCGCCGGCGAAGCGCTCGCGCGCCGTCTTGTGACCGGTGAACACCGGAAGACCGAGAACTTCCTCCATGGTCGAGCGGTAGACGTCGTTCAGGATGCGCAGCGCGTAGGTCCGCGCGTCCGCTTCGTCGGCATGCGCAGTGTGGCCCTCTTGCCAGAGAAACTCGCTCGTCCGCAGGAACAGACGGGTCCGCAGCTCCCAGCGGACCACGTTGGCCCACTGGTTGAGCAAGAGTGGAAGGTCGCGGTGGCTCTGGATCCACTTAGAGAAGAAGCTGTTGATGACCGTCTCGCTGGTCGGCCGTAGGACGAGCGGCTCATCGAGCTCCTTGCCCCCGCCGTAGGTGACCACCGCCAGTTCCGGGGCGAAGCCCTCGACGTGTTCGGCCTCGAGCTTCAGGTACGCCTCGGGGATGAAGAGCGGGAAGTAGGCGTTCTCGGCCCCGGCCTCCTTGATGCGCCGGTCGAGCTCCGCCTGGATGAGCTCCCAGATCCCGAATCCCCAGGGGCGGATGACCATGGTGCCGCGCGCCGGCCCGTTCTCGGCCATCTCCGCGCCCGCGACCACCTCTTGGTACCAGCGCGGGAAGTCCTCCGCCCGCGTGACGACGGCGCCCTTGCTCATCGCAGGAGGCTAGCTGTCGCTGTGACTCCGGATGATCTCGATCTTCTCCGCGGTGTGGTTGGGATCGTCTCCCGTCGTCCGGAGCAGCGCGCGCCGGTCGGCCTCCGCCTCCTCCTCCGCGCCCTGGTCGGCCGCGGCCATGCGCGCCTCCACACCCTCAGCAACGAGTCGTTCGGCCTCTTCGACGAGTGCCTGCACCATGTCTGCTTCGGGGACGACCCGGACGATCTTCCCCCGGATGAAGAGATGGCCCTTCTGCTTTCCCGCCGCAATGCCGAGGTCCGCCTCGCGCGCCTCACCGGGGCCGTTGACCACGCACCCCATGACGGCAACCTGAATGGGCAGACTCAGGCTCTCGAGCGCGTGCTGGGCCTCCTGGGCGACGGCGATCACGTCGACTTGGGCCCGGCCGCAGGATGGGCACGCAATCAGATCGAGGCCCTTACGCTCCCGGAGGCCGAGCGACTCGAGCAGTTGCCGGCCTGCCCGCGCTTCCTCGACCGGATCGGCGGTCAGGGAGTAGCGGATCGTGTCCCCGATCCCCTCTGCCAGCAGAGTGCCGATGCCGGCGGTTCCCTTCACCAAGCCGCCGGGCGGCGGGCCCGCCTCCGTGACCCCGAGGTGGAGCGGGTGGTCGAAGGTCTCCGACGCCAGCCGGTAGGCGGCGATCATGAGAGCCACCGATGACGCCTTGACCGAGATCTTGACGTCGTCGAAGCCCACCTCCTCGAAGAGCCTCAGCTCGTTCTGCGCCGACTCGACCAGGGCCTCCGGCGTGGCCCCGCCGTGCTTCTTGTAGAGGTCGGGATGCAGGGAGCCGGCATTGACACCGATGCGGACGGGGACGCCGCGATCCCGGGCTTCCGACGCCACCTGCTTGATCTCGGCTTCCTTGCGCAGGTTCCCGGGGTTGAGGCGGAGTCCGTGCACTCCGGCTTCCAGCGCGGCGAGCGCCATCTCGTGGTGGAAGTGGATGTCGGCCACGATGGGCACCGGCGAACGCGGGACGATGTGGGCCAACCCCTCGGCGGCCTCCTCCTCGTTACACGTGCAGCGCACGATGTCGGCCCCGGCCGCGGCCAGCGCGTAGACCTGGGCGAGCGTCCCGTCGACGTCGGCCGTCTTGGTCGTCGTCATCGACTGCACCGAGATCGGTGCGCCGTCCCCGATCGGAACGCTGCCGACCGTGATGCGCCGGGTCGGGCGGCGAAGGGACAGGAGGGACGAGGAGAGCTCCATCGGGGTCAGTGGCCCGGGACCTGCAGCGGATGCGTGATGTCGAGGAACACCCCGGACAAGACGAACACGCTCAAGAAGGCGATGAAGAGAAAGGCCACAGGGAACAGCTTCGTGATGTCGGCCCGGTAGTACGCCTGACCCTTCCTCGTCCGCACCCACTCGTACGCGGCGATCGCCACGTGGCCCCCGTCCAGGGGGATCATCGGGAGCATGTTGAGGATCCCGAAGACGACATTGATCGCGATGAGGAGCACCAGCACCGAGTAGAGGCCCGCCTGTTGCGCCTGCGTCCCCAGGCTCACGATCCCGATGATGGAGACGGGACGCGGTGCGGAGCCGGGGTTCTGCGCCGCCTGTTGTGCCGCTCTGGCGTTCGTGTCCTGGTGGAGCACAGAGCTCAGGCCGCTCGGTGAGAACGTCTGTCCGATGCCCGTCAGCGTTTGGTGCGTGACCTGCCACAGCGTCGTGAAGGCAGCGGGGACGGCACCGAGCGGGCTCACCGACTGGCCGGCCGGACCGATCTCCACGCCCAGGTAGCCGCGGTCCTTCAAGTGCTGCCCGGCGACGGTGATCCCCTTGCCGTTGCGCGGCGTCGCCGTGATGTGCAGCAGCCGGCCGTCGCGCTCGACGCCGAGAACCACCGGCTTGCCCGCCGAGCCTTGGACGATGTGCGTCATCTGGTTCGGATCCGTGAACGCCTTTCCGTTGGCGGAGACGATCACGTCGCCGGCGCGCAGACCGGCGGCTGCGGCCGGCGTCTGCGCCACGCCGTGCCACTTCTCAACCGAGGCGACGGCGACGTTGTTGCTCGCCGTGCCGAAGGTGAAGACGACGACGAGGGCCAACACGATGGCAATCAGGAAATGCATCACCGACCCGGCCGACGCCACGATGATGCGCTTGTAGAAGGGTTGCTGACGATATGCCCGTGGCTCGTCCTCGGCATCCACCTCCTCCAGTGACGTGAAGCCGGTGATGCGGACGTAGCCGCCCGCCGGGATCGCCTTGACCCCGTACTCGGTCTCTCCCCGCCGCACCGACCACAGGCGCGGACCGAAACCGACGAAGTACTCGGTCACCTTCATGCCGGCCCATTTGGCCGTCGCGAAGTGGCCCAGCTCGTGCAGCATGACGATCGCCACCAGGATGGCGATGAAGAACAGGAGGTCACCCTTGCCGGCCGCGACGAAGACCGCGGTGACCAGAGCCAACACAACGAGCAGCTGGGCGACGCGGCCCGCACCACCGGGCGGGTGGGGGTCGGGACCGGCAGGCGGCTCGGCCGCTGGGGCCTCCTTGGTGACGGTCATCGCGGGTGCAAGGCTACCGGCCGAATCAGGTGGACAGACGGCGGCTGACCACCTCGCGGGCCCGGGCGCGTGCTGCGGCGTCGGCGGCAAGCACGGCGTCGACCTGGTCGATTTCCTCGTCGCGCCAGCCCTCGAGCGTCTCGGCGACGACGTCTGCGATCTCATTCCACCGGAGGCCGCCGGCCAGGAACTCCTCGACCGCCACCTCGTTGGCCGCGCTCAGCCATGCCGGCGCGGACCCGCCCTGTCGCCCGGCCGCATAGGCGAGGTCGATGCAACGGAAGACGGCGCGGTCGGGCGGCTCGAAGGTCAGCGTCAGAGAGCCGGACCAGTCGAGCGCGCCAAACGGCGTCGCGGCGCGGTCGGGCCATCCCAGTGCGTACCCGATGGGCAGCCGCATGTCGGGATCCGAGAGTTGGGCCAACGTCGAGCCGTCGCGCAGCTCCACCATGGAGTGGACGACGGACTGCTGATGTACCACGACATCAATCCGGTCGTAGTCCATGCCGAAGAGCTCGTGGGCCTCTATGACCTCGAGGCCCTTGTTCATCATGGTGGACGAGTCCACGGTGATCTTCGGGCCCATCGACCAGGTGGGGTGCGCCAGGGCGTCGGACACCGTCACCGCGCCCAGCTCCCCGGCCGCGCGACCCCGGAACGGCCCGCCCGACGCCGTGAGCAGCAAACGGGCGACCGCCGCCGTGCCATCCACCGCCGTCAGACATTGGTGGAGCGCACAGTGCTCCGAGTCGACGGGAACGATCTCGGCCCCGGGTGTGCGGCGCGCCTTCTGCACCACCGGTGCGCCTGCGATCAGCGATTCCTTGTTCGCGAGCGCAAGCCGCTTGCCCGCCTCGAGCGTCGCCATGGTCACCGGGAGGCCGGCGAAACCGACGACTGCGTTGAGCACGACGTCAGCGCCCCGCGCGGCTTCGGCCATCCCCTCCGGGCCGACGAGGACGTGCGTGCCCCGGGGCACCCCCGCCTCGGCATCGGCGCGGCGCGACGGGTCCCCGACCACGACGAAGGACGGATTGAACTCGCGCGCCTGGGCGACCAGCACCTCGACCGAGCGCTGCACTGCGAGCGCGTGCACCTTGAAGCGGTCCGGTTCGGTCCGCAGGAACTCGAGCGCCTGGGTGCCGATCGAGCCTGAGGACCCGATCAGGCTGACGGAGCGCATCAGCTCACCCGAGGTGAAGCGCCTTCACCACGAAATAAGTGGCCGGGATCACGAAGAGCAGCCCGTCGACGCGGTCGAGGATCCCCCCGTGGCCCGGCAGGAGCCGGCCCATGTCCTTGACCCCGAGGTGCCGTTTGATCATCGACTGGCTGAGATCGCCCAGAGGCGCCACGATCGCCACCACGACGCCGTAGATCAATGCCTTCCCCGCGGTCCACGGATGGATGAAGTGCACGACCACGACCGAGATCAAGATCGCGGCCACCGCGCCCCCGATCAGGCCCTCCCAGCTCTTGTTCGGGCTGATGGTGGGTGCCAGCGGATGCCGCCCGAGGGCCGAGCCGACCAGGAGCGCCGCCACGTCGTCGGCGACGGTCACGATGACCGCGGCGAGGATGAATGCGATCCCGTGGCGATTCGGGAACAGGTTCGGGTTGAGCAGGAGCGCGGCGAAAGAGCCGAAGGCGCCGACCCAGACGAAGACGAACATGGTGGAGCTGAGACCCGACACGGGTTCGGCCGCAGGCTCGACCCGGAACAGATACCAGACGAACGAGCCCGCGACGAGCAGGACGAGCACGAGCGGCAGAGCCGCCACGCCCTTGTTGTAGGTCTCGATCATCAGCGACAGCACGGCGATCAGTCCGAGCAAGGTCGCGGGGTGGTACTGGGCGCGACGGAACGCCGCGTACGCCTCGGCGGTCGCCAGGAGGACCACCGCGGTCACGATGAGCATGGTGGCCACGGTGCCGGCTGCGAAGCACAGGAGGGCGACGATGCCGAGCAGAACGCCGGACCCGATTGCCACCCGCATGTCGCGCCCGCCGGTCCCCGCGGTGCTCGTCTTGTCCGTCCGCTCGGTCCGTTCCTTCCGTTCCTTGCGTGCCTTCGGTTCTTTGCGCGCTCTCGAACCCAACGTGCGGGACGCTCGGGAGCGCGTCTTCGTCGGGGCGGGCGGGGGCGGGCTGACCACCGACGTGGCGCCGGCTGCCGCAGACGCGCCGCGGCCCACACCCACGGGTTCGAACTCGGCCTCGGCCTCGTCGGGAGCCGCGGCCGCCGGCTCGGGCGTCGGCTCCTCCTCTTCGGGGACGATCACCAACGTGTCGTCGGACTCGAAGTGCCAGGGCTGCCGCTCGACGTCGACCTCCTCGGACTCACCGATGAGCGCGCCGACGGCAGGCAGGTCTTCGGAGAGCATCGCCGGCTGGAAGAGCTCTTCGTGAACCTCCCAGTCCTTGTCCTCCTCGCGCCAGGTCGGGGGGGCCAGTGCCGGCTCTTCGCCCGTACTGCGGTCGAGGACCGCGGGCACCTGGCCCGTGGCCGGGTCCTTCCAGTGCGGGAGGTCCGGATGTGGTTCGACGGGCCCCGTGACCTCGCGCACGGTGTCACCGGCCGGTTCGGCGCCGATGATGCGCACCCGCCCCGAGTGGTACGTCGGGAGGTCCTCCTCGGCGCCGAGGTCGTCGGGATCCGGCTCGTCGAAGCCGTGCTCCCCGAAGATGTCGAAGTCGTCTGTGTCGTCGGGCATGTCCAGCGCTCCTCAGACCTGTAGCAATTCTTGCTCTTTGTGGGCGAGCAATTGGTCGATCAACGCCACTTGCTCATGAGTGATCTTCTCCAATTCCTTCTCCACTCGCTCGAGCTCGTCACCGGAGAGCTCGCCGTCCTTCTGCAACGCCTCTAGCTCGTGCCGCCCCTGCCGGCGCAGGTTCCGCACGGCGACCCTTCCCTCTTCCGCCTTGTGCCGGACGACCTTGACCAGCTCCTTGCGCCGCTCCTCCGTCAGCGGCGGGAACGCCAGGCGAATCACGCTGCCGTCGTTGGTGGGGTTGATACCGAGGTCGGACGCGATGATCGCCTTCTCGACCGCTCCCAGCGAGGACTTGTCGTACGGCGAGACCACCAGCAACATCGCGTCGGGGACGCTGAATCCGGCCAGCTGCCGCAGCGGCGTCTGTGTGCCGTAATAGTCGACCAACAGCGGCTCGATGAGTGCGGACGAGGCCCTGCCGGTGCGGACGTTGCCCATCTCGGTGCGCACGTGTTCGATGGCCTTCCCCATCTTCTCCCTGGTGTCCTCCTTGACCAGGGCAGCCAGGTCGTCATCCATCAAGGGACCAGAGTACAGATCTGCATCAGCAAACCACAGTACCGATCTGCATCAGCGGACCAAAGTACCGATCTGCTCGCCCCCGAGCGCTCGAAGAATGTTCCCGGGGATCATCAGGTCGAACACCCTGATGGGCAGGTTGTTGTCCTTGCAGAAGGTGATCGCCGTGAGGTCCATGATGCGCAAATCCCGGTCGAGGACCTCCTTGAAGGAGATCTCGTCGTAGCGCGTTGCCGTCGGGTCGAGCTTCGGGTCGGCCGAATACACCCCGTCGACGCCGGAGTGGGTGCCTTTGCACAGAACCTCCGCGCCGATCTCGGCGGCCCGGAGGGCAGCGGGAGTGTCCGTCGTGAAGAAGGGGTTCCCCATGCCGGCGGCGAAGATCACGATCCGCCCCTTCTCGAGGTGCCGGATGGCACGGCGCCGGATGTAGGGCTCTGCCACCTCGGCCATGGAGAGCGCGGTCAGGACACGGGTCGGCTGATCCTGTTGCTCCAGGGCGTCCTGCAGCGCGAGCGCGTTGATCACGGTCCCGAGCATGCCCATCGTGTCCGACGTGGCTCGGTCCATCCCGCCGCTCGCCCCCGTCGTGCCGCGCCAGATGTTGCCGCCCCCGACGACGACCGCGAGCTCGAGCCCGCCCCCGTCCATGGCGCTGGCCATCTCCTTGGCCATGCGCTCGACTGTCGCGGCGTCGATCGTCTCGTCGGACGCGGCCGAGGCAAGGGCCTCACCCGACATCTTCAAAACGAGCCGACGCGGTTCTCCCACGGCGCAGCGGCTCAGCCGCCGACGACGACCTGCGCGAAGGCCACGATGCGGGCCGACCCCAGCATGCCGGCGATCGTCTGCTTCTCGTCGCGCACGTAGGCCTGGTCCAGGAGCACGCGCTCCTTAAACCACCCGTTCATGCGGCCCTCGACGATCTTCTCCATGGCTGCCTCGGGCTTGCCCTCGTTCCGGGCGATCTCGGTGACGGTGGCGCGCTCGCCTTCGACGTCCTCCTCGGGCACCTCGTCCCGGGTCAGATAGGTGGGCTTGGTGAACGCGATGTGCACGGCGATCTCGTGGGCCAGTTCGTCGGTCCCCCCGTCGAGGACGATGGCGACGGCGTTGACGCCCCGGCCGGACTGCTGGTGCAGGTAGGTGTCAACCACCTGACCCGCCTCGGCCACCAGCCGCCGCACCCGCCCCACAGAGATGTTCTCCTTGAGCGTCGCGCGCAGGCGGTCGACCTCGTCGGCGAGCTCGCCGGTGGCCTCCTCCCCCTTCGCCGCCACGAGGGCGGCCAACTCGTCGGTCAAGGCAACGAACTCGTCCGACTTCGCCACGAAGTCCGTCTCGCAGCGCAGCTCCACGACGGCCGCGGCGTCGCCACTGCGCACGGCCGCCACCGCGCCCTCCGAGGCCTCGCGGTCCTCCCGCTTGGCCGCGCCGGCAAGCCCCTTCTTCCGAAGGATCAGGGCGGCTTCCTCCACGTTGCCCCCTGCCTCCTCGAGCGCGCTCTTGCAGTCGAGCATGCCGGCGCCGGTCATCTGGCGCAGCCGCTGTATGTCCCGCGTGGTGATGTCGGCCACGGTCAGGCCACCTCGACGGGCTCGGGCGCAGATGGCGCGGACGCGGGCACGCGCCGGGGCCGCGGCGACGACGAGGTCCCACCCTCCGGGCCGGGCCCGGCGGCGGGTGCCGACTGGCGGCGGTGCTCGGCGATGAAGCGGCCCTCGACGACGGCGTCGGCAATCACGCGACACATGAGGGTGCCCGAGCGGATGGCGTCGTCGTTACCCGGGATCACGTAGTCGATCACGTCGGGATCGCAGTTGGTGTCGACGACGGCGACGACCGGGAGCCCGAGCTTGCGGGCCTCGGTCACGGCGATCTGCTCCTTCTTCGTGTCGATCACGAACACGGCGTTCGGCAGGCGGTCGAGCGTCGCGATGCCCCCGAGGTTGCGGGTCAGCTTCTCCAGCTCGCGGGTGTGTTGCAACGCCTCCCGCTTGGGCATGCCGTCGAAGTCGCCGGCCGCCTGCATGGCGCGCAGCTCCTGCATCCGCTTCACCCGGCTCGAGACGGTCGCAAAGTTGGTAAGCATCCCGCCGAGCCAACGCTGGTTCACGTACGGCATGCCACAGGCCTCGGCGTACTCGGCGACCGGGCCCTGAGTCTGCTTCTTCGTCCCCACGAAGAGGATGGTGCCGTCGTCGGCGACCAGATCCCGCACGAAGGAGTAGGCGGTCTCGACGCCGGAGAGGGTCTTGCGAAGGTCGATGAGATAGATCCCGTTGCGCTCACCAAGGATGAAGCGCCTCATCTTCGGGTTCCATCGCCGCGTCTGGTGGCCGAAGTGGACCCCGGCTTCCAGAAGCTGTCGCATGGAGACGACGGCCATAGGGTTGTTCCTCCAGTCGGTTACTGCCCTGCCGTCGCGCCACCGGGTGATGGCGACCGTGGATCGCGGCAGGTGATGTTGGTCGGTACTTCCACCCACCACCCCGGTGGGCCGAGCCATCGTAGCCGCGAACGGAGGGACTCAGCTTCTCGGGTGGGTCTCCCGGTACACAGAGCGCAGCCGCTCCTTGCTCACGTGTGTGTACACCTGCGTCGTGGCCAGGCTCGCATGCCCGAGCAGCTCCTGAACGACCCGCAGGTCCGCACCGCCGTCGAGCAGGTGGGTGGCAAAGGTGTGCCGCAGCGCGTGCGGGTGGGTGGGCGCCGGGGCGTGACGGTCGAGGATGCGCCGGACGTCGCGGGGGCCGAGCCGGGAGCCACGCCGATTGACGAAGGCCGCCTCCGGTGGGCCCGGCATGTCGTCGCGACCCCCCTCGAGCCAGGCCCGCAACGCGGTGACGGCTGCGTCGTGCACTGGGACCCGGCGCTGCTTGCCGCGTTTGCCCACGACGGTCACGGTTCGCCGCCTCAGGTCGAGATCCCTGCGATCGAGTCCGCAGAGCTCCGAGACGCGCAGGCCCGCTGCGTAGAGGAGCTCGAGCACGGCCCGGTCGCGTCGCTCTACGGCCGTCTCCGCCACCGCCGCTTCCGCCGGAGCGTCCAAGAGTGTCGTCATCTCGCTGCCGGAGAGGACTCGGGGCAGCCGCCCGCCGCCGGACGGAGCCCGCAGAGACCGGGCCGGGTCGGAGCCGATGCGACCCTGCCGGACCAGCCAGGCGAAATAGCAGCGCAGCGCCGCCGCCTTCCGGGCCACCGTGGCGCGCGCCAACTTCCGGGTGCCTAGCGAGGCTAGATAGCGCCTGAGGTGCAGGCGGTCGACGCCACCGGGCCCGGTGATGTCGCTGCGCGTCATCCAGTCGGCGAACGCGGCGACGTCGCCCCGGTACGCGGCGCGGGTCGCCGGGGCGCGGCCGGAGAGCCACGTATCGAAGCCGGGCAGGTCCCAGTCGCCGGGCACCGATTCTCCGGGCACCACAGCAACGGTACCGCCCCCACCACGGCGTTCCCGGGCACTATCGTCCCTCCCGAGAACCATCGGGGGGTCCGCTGTGTTCGCGAAAGGGGGGCCGATGGCCTCGAAATTCGATCGGCGCACTCTTCTGGCCGGCGGCGCGGCGGCCGCGGCGGGATTCGCTGGTGCGTCCGCCTTCGGCACGGCGTGGGGCGGGATCGCCGGGGCGACGACCAATGGCCCAGGGCGCAACGGGATCTCCAAGGCGACGCCCAAGAAGGGCGGCTCGATCGTCTTCGGTGTGGACGCCGAGGAGCAGGGTTTCGATCCCACCTCGGCCCGCTTCGACGAGGTCGGCGTCATGTACGCCCGTACGGTGTTCGACCCGCTGACGATCATCACCGCCACCGGAGGATGGGCCCCGTACCTGGCTGAGTCCGTCGTGCCCAACGCCTCGTACACGACCTGGACCGTGACGCTCCGCCCGAACCTGCAGTTCCACGACGGCACACCCTGCGACGGCGCCGCCCTGGCCACCAACTTCGAGGCACAGAAGGCGTCGCTGCTGATCGGGATCGTCCTCAAGCCGGTGCTCGACTCCATCAACCAGACCGGCCCGCTGTCGGTGGACATCTCGTTCAAGTCGCCCTGGGTGCCGTTCCCCTACTACCTGGCCGGCGGCATCGGGGGTCAGATTGGCTACGTGGCCGCGCCATCCATGCTGGCGAACCCCAACGGGACATCGAACCCGGTGGGCACCGGACCCTTCGTCTTCAAGCAGTGGGTCCCGAACGACCACTTCACCGCCACCGCCAACCCGCACTACTGGCGCCCCGGTCTGCCCTACCTGTCCCAGATCACCTTCAAGCCGATTCCCGACGAACAGGCGCGGGCGAACGCGCTCAAGTCGGGCACCATCGACCTGATGATCACCGACACGCCGCAGATCTACACCCAGTTCAGGGGCAATCACAGCTACGCCTACACCGACGACAGCACCCACGTCGCCGGCCAGCCCGACATGGGATGCATCCAGCTCAACTGCGACGCCAAGCCGTTCAACGACCCCAACATCCGGCGGGCCGCGGCCATGGCCATCAACCGGAAGCAGTACGTCCAGGTGATCGACGCGAACGCGGAACCTGTGAGCAACGGCCTGTTCGTACCCGGCTCGCCCTACTACTCGGCAACGGCGTACCCGTCATACAACCCCTCCGAGGCCTCCAAGCTGGTCAATGCGGCCGCGAAGCGGAACGGCGGCCCCATCTCCTTCACCTTCGCCGGGACGGGCTCGCCGGCCGCCGTCCGAGCCCAGCAGTACATCCAGCAAGCGTTCCAGGCCGTCGGCTTCCATGTGCAGCCGACGCAAGTAGAGCAGAACGAGCTCATCAACAACGCCTTGGCCGGGAAGTATGAGGCGACGGGGTGGCGCCAGTTCAGCGCCGTCGACCCCGACCTCAACTACATCTTCTGGAGCCCCACAACGGCCAACGCCTCGGGCACGCTGTCCATCAACATGGCCCGCAATTCAGACCCGGCGATTGAACAGGCGCTCCAGGCGGGGCGCACCAGCTCCGACCACGACGTCCGAGCCAAGGCCTACCAGACGGTGAACAAGCGCCTCGCCCTCGACCTGCCGTATCTCTGGCTCGACAGGGCCGTGTGGGCTGTCATGGGCAAGCCGTCGGTGCAAAACTTCAACAATCCGACCACCCCCCAGGGCCAACCGGCCTTCGGTTTCATCGGTGGTTCCATCTGGCCCACACAGATCTGGGTCAACTGAGTTGGAGGCTCGTGAGCGGACACATCCTGGTCGTCGAGGACGATGAGCGCATCCGGTCGTCCATGCGGCTCGCCCTCGAAGGCGAGGGCTACGAGGTAAAGGACGCCGCCAGCGGCGAGGAGGGCCTCGACCTGTTCGGGGAGGGCCCTACCGACGTCGCGCTGATCGACCTCATGCTGCCCGGCATGGACGGGTTCGAGTGCTGCCGGGCGCTCCGCCGCAGCAGCGCGGTGCCGATCATCATCGTCACCGCCCGCTCCGACACGCACGACGTCGTGGCGGGGCTGGAAGCCGGGGCCGACGACTACGTCACCAAGCCGTTCGTGGCCAAGGAGCTGGCGGCACGGATCCGGGCGCTGCTCCGGCGGGCCCGTCCCGCGGAGGAGGAGCCCGGCGCGCTCACGTTCGGCGAACTGCAGCTGCTTCCCGAGCAGGGTGTCCTGCGCCGCCTGGACGGCGAGGAGGTCCACTGCACGCGGACCGAGTTCCGCCTCCTGTGCGAGCTGGCCGCCAGTCCCAACAAGGTGCTGAGCCGAGAACAGCTCCTCGACCGGGTCTGGGGATACGACTACTTCGGCGACGGCCGTCTGGTCGACGTCCACATCCGGCGCTTGCGCACCAAGGTCGAGTCGGACCCTGCGGTGCCCCAGCACATCCTGACTGTCAGGGGCATGGGCTACAAGCTGGTGCCGTGAGGTGAAGCTGGGCATCGCCGCCCGGATCACCGCCGTCTTCGGGCTGGGTGCGCTGCTCCTTTCGATACTGATGGGTGGCCTCTCGTACTTCACGACCCGCCACTTCCTGCTCGCGGAACGCGAGTCCGCGGCGCAGCACCAGGCCTTCACCAACGCCAACCTCGTGCGGAGCTCCCTGCAGTCCGGCGACACGAAGTACGTCGACCTGCTCGCCTCCATTGACGCGGGGTCCAACGCCCACTCCGTGCTCTATCACCAGTCCAAGACTTACGCGTCCTCCCTCTCGGTGAGCGCGTCGTCCATCCCGGCCCGCCTCCGCTCGCAGGTCCTCGCCGGCACCGCCTCCACGCAGACCTATCGCATCGGGACGGCCGGCACGCCCGAGATCGTCGTCGGCGTCCCCATCCCGTCGGTGGGTGCGTCCTACTTCGAGGTGTTCGACCTGTCCGACCTCGACCACACGCTGCACGTGCTCGGGCTGACCCTCTTCGTGGCCGGCGCCGTCACGACGTTGCTCGGCATCGCGCTCGGCCGCTTCGCGAGCCAACGGTCTCTGCGCCCCCTCGCCAACGTGTCGCGGGCGGCAGGGGCCATCGCGGGAGGCGAACTCGACACGCGTCTCGACCAGCAGGCGGCCGATCCCGATCTGGAGGGACTGACCCTGTCCTTCAACACGATGGTCGACCAGCTGCAAGAGCGAATCGAGAGAGAAGCGCGGTTCAACTCCGACGTCAGCCACGAGCTGCGCTCGCCGCTGACGACGCTGGCCGCATCGCTCGAGGTGCTCGAGGCCGACCGCGACAAGCTCCCACCGCGGTCGCAACGCGCCCTCCAGCTCCTCAGCGACGACCTGCACCGGTTCCAGCTCATGGTGCGAGATCTCCTGGAGATGTCGCGGGCCGACGCCGGCTCGGGTGACGTGTTCCTCGAGGAGGTGAATGTCTCCGAGCTGGTCCAGCGGTCCGTGGAGGCCAGCATCGGCAGCATGGACGGCCACGCCGCCTCGCCGGAAGTGCGCATCGACCCCGCCGTGCGCGACTGGCGGGTCGGCGTCGACAAGCGCCGGTTCGAGCGGGTGATGGCCAATCTCATTGAGAACGCGGCGAACTACGGCGGCGGCGCGACGGAGATCTCGGTGCACCCCGGCGACGACGGGCGGGGCGTCGAGGTCACGGTCGACGACGCCGGTCCCGGCATCGAGCCGGGCGAACGCGCCAAGGTCTTCGAGCGCTTCTACCGGGGCTCGGCGGCCGGCCGGCGCGGCAGCGGCACCGGGACCGGGCTCGGGCTCTCGCTGGTCGCGGAGCACCTGCGTGCCATGCGCGGCCAGGTCCGGGTCGAGTCCTCCCCCGCGGGCGGGGCCCGGTTCGTGGTCGCGCTCCCGGTCGTCACGACCAACGGCAGCGAACCGGGAGGCGAGGCGTGAGCTTGGGGCGCCGCCTTGTCCTGGCCGGCGCGCTGCTGGCGGCGGTGGTCTTCGCGGGTGGCTGTGGGATCCCGACTCAGATCCAGCCCGTCTCCATTGCGCCGTCCAAGGTCCCGTTCGGGCTGTTGAACCGGCACCCACCCACCACGACGACGACGCTCCCCAAGCCTTCGTCGCTGGTCCCGGTGAAGGTCTTCTTCTTGAACTCGAACGCCGGCAACCAGCTGGCTCCGGCCGACCGCGTCGTGAGCTCGCCCGCGCCGTTGAGCGCCATCCTGACCTCGCTGATGGCGGGACCGAGTAGCGCGGAGCAGAGCAGCGGGCTCACCACCGCCATCCCCAACGACGTGAACGTGATCTCCGCGTCGACCACGTCGCCCGGCGTCGTCACGGTGAACCTGAGCAACGGGTTCGCGCAGATCATCGGCTCGGCCACAGAGGAGGCGGTGGGTCAGGTCGTCGCGACGGTGGCGACGCAGAACGGGGTCAACACGGGAGTGATCTTCGAGATCGAGGGTGTGCGCACCAGCGTCCCCACCGCCAACGGCGCGCAGGAAGCCGGGCCCGTCTACCTCCTTCAGTTCCTGGCTCCGCCGTAGCCGAGGTCAGCGGGGGTCTGGCGCGTCAGCGGGTGTCTGGCGCGTCGCGCCGCCAGGCCACCCTCGGCGCACCGGACCACAAGTGCTCGAGGTCGTAATACTCGCGCGTCTCCTGCAAGAACACGTGCGCGATGAAGTCGCCGTAGTCCATGAGCACCCACGATGCGTCAGCGAGGCCCTCGATACGCAACGGCGCGGTGTCGTGCGCGAGTTTCACCCCGCGTTCGATCTCCTCCACGAGCGTCCTGACGTGCCGCGTGTTGGCGGCGCTCGTGATCACGAACGCATCGACCACACCCAGGAGGTCCCCCATCGCGAGCACGACGGTCTCGTACCCAGACTTCGCATCGGCCGACTCTGCGGCAGCAGCGACGGCCGGCGGGATGTGGACCTGGAGGTCCACGCCCGGGGTCAACGGAGCACGTCCAGGATCCCGACTGTCAACCCGAAGGCACCGCCCAGAATGGAGCACCCGAGCAGGGCCCAGCGTTGCCGGCTGCGCCGTGCCTGCTTCTGTAGCGTCCGCCTGTCCACACGTCGCTCCGATGGCACCGGGACCGCGGGCACCACGGTGCGCTGGGTTCCCTCGGTCGCCCTGGCCGGCATGGCGCTCATCTGCGCACAGCGTACAGACCCCTGCGCTCGATGCAACGGATAACGGCCGAAGGGACGAGACCCTCGACCGACTCGCCGGCGCGCAGCCGTGCGCGCACCGCCGAGCTGGACACGTCGACGGCCGGCCCGGCCACCCAGGCCATCCGCCAGCCCTTGGGGGCCGCCCGCTCGGGGCTGTTCGGGCGCGTCACCACCGCCAAGGTAACGAGGCGTCTGAGGTCGCCGGACCGCTCCCATGACTCGAGCTCCGGGACCAGGTCGGCCCCGACGACCAGGAACAGCTCGGGTGGCGGATCCCCGCTGCGGGCCGCGTGGGCGTTGATCTCCTCCGCCGTGACCACCGAGTAGCTCGGGCCGCCCCGGTCGATCTCGAGCCGGCTCGCCTCGGCTTCCGGGATGCCTTCGGCGAGCGCCTGCGTCAGTGCGAACCGGTCCTCGGCTCCCGAGATCTCGCGTTGCCCCGACTTCTGCCAGGGGTCGTTCGCCACCACGAGCAACAGGCGGTCGAGCGGGAGCGAGGCAATGGCGGCCCGGGCCGCCGCCAGGTGGCCGTTGTGCGGCGGGTCGAACGTCCCCCCGAGGATCCCGATCCGCTCGGGCCGCTCAGGTGCCCGCAAGTTCCGCGACCACCGGCGCCAGCGCGTCCATCTCACCCTCGTGCACCACGGTGCACGTGAAGCCGAGCTCTTCGCGGCGCTGGCGGAGAATCTCGGCGATCTCGCCCACCGAACCGATCAGCGCGACCGGTGCTGCGCGCAGCTGCTCGGGCGTGAGGCCGAACCCCGGTGCGAGCGACTGGACCACCTCCTCGGCGTTCGGGACGACGGCCACCGCCGCGGTCCAGCACTGGAATTCGAGGTCGCCGGCGCGCGCACCCGCGGCCTCACGGGCCCAGCGCACTCGGTCGGCGTACTTCTCCACCACCGCCTCGGCCGCCATCTCGGCGCCGAGGTGCCCGGCGGCCAGACTGGGCACGATGCTCACAGTCGTCGCGACACGCCCCGCCAGCTCGAGGATGCGCCGGCTGCCCCCGCCGACGACGAGCGGCGGACCACCGGGTGTCACCGGGACGGGCGTCCCCGGCGCGTCCGTGACGCGGTAGTGCTTGCCGCTGAAGCTGGCGCTGCCGCCCGCCCAAAGGGCACGCATGATCTCGATGCTCTCGGCGAGCCGCTCGACGCGGACGGCAGCGGGGTCCATCGGGATGCCGGATTGCTCGTAGTCGGACGTCATCCAGCCGGCGCCGAGCCCGAGCTCGAACCGGCCGCCAGTCACCACGTCGAGCGTGGCCGCCTCCTTTGCCAGGACGACGGGATGCCGGAAGTCGTTGTCGAGGACCAGCGTGCCGACGCGCAGCGTGGTCGTCGCCTCCGCCGCAAGCGTCAGGGCGACCATCGGCGCCCACTGCTCCCCCAGATGGTCAGGCACGTACAGCGTCGCGTAGCCAAGGTCCTCCGTCTTCCGTGCCAGCTCCCTCCACGCAGCCGGGGATGCAGCCTGCGACGCCTGCAGGGTGAAGCGGAATGCGGCCATGAGCGGCGAGCCTACGGCGTTAGGCTGTCGCGGTGACCAGCCAGCCCGACGCCTCCCCCTGGAGCGCCGCGTCCTGGCGGAAGTTCCCCGCCGCGCAGCAACCGGACTGGCCGGACGCCGACGCGCTCAAGAAGGCCGAGGCGCGCTTGTCGGCGCTGCCGCCGCTCGTGTTCGCGGGCGAGGCGCGCCACCTCATGGCACAGCTGGGCGACGTGGCCAACGGCAAGGCGTTCCTCTTGCAGGCGGGCGACTGCGCCGAGTCGTTCGCGGAGTTCTCGGCCGATTCCATCCGGGACAAGCTGAAGATCATCCTGCAGATGGCGGCGGTGCTCACCTACGCGGCCGGCGTGCCGGTGGTGAAGGTCGGACGCATCGCAGGACAGTTCGCGAAGCCGCGCTCGGTGGCCACCGAGCGGGTCGGCGACGTGGAACTCGAGTCCTTCCGCGGCCACATGGTCAACGACGAGGCCTTCGAGGCCGAGGCGCGCCGGCCTGATCCCGAGCGGCTGGTCGAGGCGTACCAGCAGTCCGCCTCGACGCTCAATCTCCTGCGCGCGTTCACCAAGGGTGGCTTCGCCGACCTGTCCCAGGTCCACGTATGGAACCAGCAGTTCGTCGCGTCGTCCCTCGAGGGGCAGCGCTACGAGCGCATCGCGGCGGAGATCGACCGGGCGCTGCGCTTCATGGCCGCGTGCGGAATCGACCTCGGCGCGGAAGAGGGGCTGCACCAGGTCGACTTCTGGACATGCCACGAGGCGCTGATCCTCCCCTACGAGGAGTGCCTCACCAGGATGGACTCCCTCACGGGGGAGTGGTACGACTGCTCTGCCCACATGGTCTGGGTCGGCGACCGCACCCGGCGGATCGACGGGGCGCACGTCGAGTTCGCCTCCGGCATCAACAACCCGGTAGGCGTGAAGATCGGCCCCTCCTGCACCCCAGACGACGTGGCCGCACTTTGCGACCGGCTCAACCCGGACCGAGTCCCGGGCCGCCTGACGCTCATCACCCGCTTCGGCACCACTCGGATCGCCGACCTGCTGCCGCCGGTCGTGAGGAGGGTCGAGGCCGAGGGCCACCCCGTGGTGTGGGCCTGCGACCCGATGCACGGCAACACCTTCACCAGCGGCGGCGGCCGCAAGACCCGACGCTTCGACGACATCATGTCGGAGCTCCGTTCCTACTTCGAGGTGCACCGCGACGAGGGCACATGGCCCGGCGGCGTGCACGTCGAGCTCACCGGTGACGACGTCACCGAGTGCCTCGGCGGTGCCGAGGAGATCTTCGAGGGGGACCTTGGAGAGCGTTACACGACGACGTGCGACCCGCGCCTGAATGCCCGCCAGTCGCTCGACCTCGCGTACCGCGTGGCTGAGCTCCTGCGGTCTTGATCCGTCGCGTCGCGCTCGCAGTAGTGACTGCGGCGCTGGCGCTCACCGCGGTCACGACGCTCGCCACCGTGAAGGCGCGGCCCGCCCGCGCCGCCGGACCAACGCCGGCCTATTGGCTCGTCGGGTCGGACGGCGGAGTGTTCAGCTTCGGCGGGGCCCGGTTCGACGGCTCGGCGGGGAATCTCGTGCTCAACCGGCCGATCGTCGGCATGGCGGCCACGCCTGACGGCGGTGGGTACTGGCTGGTGGCCTCGGATGGCGGGGTCTTCACCTACGGCGACGCGCAGTTCCACGGGAGCACGGGCAACCTGCGCCTCAACCAGCCCGTCGTCGGCATGGCGGCCACGCCTGACGGCGGCGGGTACTGGCTGGTGGCCGCCGACGGCGGGGTCTTCACGTTCGGCGACGCCCGGTTCTGGGGGAGCACGGGAAACTTGCGCCTCAACCGGCCCGTCGTCGGTATGGCGGCGAGCGCCGACGGCCGTGGCTACTGGCTGGTGGCGTCCGACGGCGGGGTCTTCACGTTCGGCGATGCCGGATTCTGGGGGAGCACGGGCAATCTGGTCCTCAACAAGCCGGTGATCGGCATGATCACCGGGCCGGGCGGGGCCGGCTATTTCCTGATCGCGTCCGACGGCGGAATGTTCACCTTTGGCACAGCGCCATTCTTCGGCTCGCTCGGCAGCACGCCGCTGCGGAACCCCGTCGTGGCGGCCGCCACGACCCCGTCCAAGAACGGCTACTGGATGACCGACAGCGCCGGCGTCGTCTGGAATTTCGGGGCCGCAGGGTACTTCGGCTCGGCCCCCGCGCCCCTGAAGGGACCGATCGTGGGCATGGCCGAGGGCCCCGGCAACGGTTCCTTCGCGAGCACCACCCCGTACACACCGGGCTCCTCCGGTTACGACATCAGCGTGTTCCAGTGCGGGAACTTCCCGCCCGGCCCGCACCAGATCGGGATCGTCCAAGTGGACGGTGCCTCCGCGGCTGCGACCAATCCGTGCCTGGCCCAGGAGGCGGCGTGGGCCGGCGGAGGGCTCAACCTGTATACGTTCCTCACGTACTTCACCACGCCGACGCCGGCGCCGGGTTGCGGAGGTGACCAGGCCTGCAATGCCGGCTTCACCGCCGGGATACGCGCGTTCCAGGACGCCGTGGCGGCGGGCGTCAACCCCAACGTGAGCTGGTGGCTGGACGTCGAGCCCGCCAACTGGTCGGGGAACCTCGGAGAGAACGCGATCTTCGTGCAGGGAGCGATCAACGCACTGCGAGGCCGGGGTATCGGCAACGTGGGGATCTACGCCAGCCCGGGCGTGTACAACTCGATCGTGGGCAGCTACCAGCCCCTGGTCCCCTTCTGGATGGCCGACTGGACCGGAAGCGGACCGACGAGCTGCTCGCAGTACCCCTTCTGGGCCTCGCACGCCCAGCTCCCGGCCGGCCCGCTGGAGATCGTCCAGTACGCGAGCGACACCTACGACCACGACTACGCCTGTTAGGACTAGGACCTAGCTGTCAGGAGAGAAACCGGCGGATCTCCCGCAGCGATGCCTCGGGCTCCTCGACGAACACCTCGTGGCCCACGTCGTCGAACCTGACCGCTTCGACCCGGGGCAGACCGGACACGAGCATCCGGCTGCCGGCGACCATCAAGGCGTCACGTGACCCGTAGAGGACGAGCACCGGGCAGCGGATCCCCTGCAGCTCCGAGCGCAGGTCCGTGCCCTCGAGCAATCGCCGCAATTGCGGGGCGTTGTCGTTCTCCACAGGAAGACCCGGGTGGGCGGCGGCAACGACTTGCCGTCGTTCGCGTCGGGGCTCCTGCGTCACATCGGTAGGGGCGTACATCGCCGCGGTCCGCTCCGCGCTG